>NZ_JBHVSI010000035.1:0-33544 GCF_042885335.1 Neobacillus sp. NPDC058068
CGGCGCTAAAGCGCCTGCGGGGTCTCACCTGTCCCGCTGCTCCCGCAGGAGTCTCGCGCCTTCCACTCCAATCAACATTGTGCTCAAAATCAACATTGTGCTTTAACACAGCCAAAATAAAAAAAGCCAGCCTTAGGATGAGGCTAACTTTTCATATCGACTTTACGCTCCTGGAGATTCATAACGCGTCTCGATGTTGACGAACTTATTATATTCCTTCACAAATGCTAACGAAACCGTGCCCGTCGGACCGTTACGCTGCTTAGCAATGATAATCTCGATGATATTCTTATTCTCTGATTCCTTATCATAGTAATCGTCACGATATAAGAAGGCAACGATATCGGCATCCTGCTCAATACTTCCTGATTCACGGATATCAGACATCATCGGGCGTTTATCCTGACGCTGTTCGACACCACGGGAAAGCTGGGAAAGGGCAATAACCGGGACTTGAAGCTCACGAGCTAATTGCTTAAGCGAGCGGGAAATTTCCGATACTTCCTGCTGACGGTTTTCGCCAGAACGGCCGCTTCCTAATATCAGCTGCAAATAGTCAATTAAAATCATCCCTAAGCCATGCTCTTGCTTTAAGCGGCGGCATTTTGAGCGAATATCACCGACGCGAACGCCGGGGGTATCATCAATAAAGATCCCAGTGTTTGACAAACTCCCCATCGCCATCGTCAGCTTTCCCCAGTCTTCCTCATTCAGCGATCCGGTACGAAGCCTTTGAGCATCGATATTCCCTTCAGCGCACAAGAGACGCATGACAAGCTGCTCAGCACCCATCTCAAGACTAAAGATGGCAATATTTTCACCGGTTTTTTTGGCAACATTTTGCGCAACATTTAAGGCAAATGCTGTTTTACCGACGGAAGGGCGGGCACCCACAATAATCAAGTCATTGCGCTGGAAGCCTGCTGTCATCCGGTCAAGCTCAACAAAACCAGTCTCAAGACCTGTAATTTCGCCAACGCGTTTATGCATCTCCTCAATATTATCATACGTCCGAACGAGGACATCTTTAATATTGTGGAAGGCGCCGGCATTCTTTCTTTGCGCAACCTCAAGGATACTTTTCTCCGCCTCGCTCAAAAGCGCTTCGACTTCATCCTCACGTGAATATCCATCAGTGGCAATTCCCGTTGCCGTCCGAATTAACCTTCTAAGTAAAGACTTTTCTTCTACGATTCTAGCATAATACTCTATATTTGCGGCAGTTGGAACCGAACCCGACAGTTCGTTTAAATAACTAACCCCGCCTGTATCCTCAATCAGCTTGGCCGCTGCCAATTCTTCTGTCACTGTAATTAAGTCAACCGCTTTACCTTCATCGTTAAGCTTCAACATGACATTAAAGATTTTTTGATGGGAGGCACGATAAAAATCCTCAGGAATTAATATTTCTGAAGCTAATGTTAACGCAGAAGGCTCTAAAAAAATCGCCCCTAAAACGGCCTGTTCCGCTTCAATATTTTGCGGCGGCATGCGATCCGCATATAAATCACTCATCTAGTCAAAACCTCCTATGTGAGAGGATGATTTAAAAATATCATATCTTATAAAGAAAAAAGTGACCAGTCAAAACCGATCACATCCCGTTGCTTACTTTTTCTATTCTATCATGTTTATCCAGAAATTGAACTGGCAAATTTTTAACTTATTTTATTTCCTTCACCGCAACAGTAAGTGTTGCAACTACTTCATGATGAAGCTTCACTGGAACCTTCGTATGGCCGAGGGTGCGGATGGCATCTGTTAATTCCATTTTCCGCTTATCAATTTTAATCCCTGTTTTCTTTTGCAGCTCTTCAGCAATTTGCTTTGTTGTAATCGAACCAAATAGTCTGCCGCCTTCACCAGCCTTAGCCAATAACTCAACCGTAATTTGATCCAATGTTTCTTTCAGCTTTTTCGCTTCTGCAAGCTCTTCAGCAGCAGCTCTTTCTTGTTTCTTCTTTTGTGCATCTAATGAACTAATGCTGGCATTGTTTGCTTCTACCGCTAAGCCTTGCTTAATTAAGAAGTTTTGTGCATAGCCATCCGCCACATTTTTTACTTCGCCTTTTTTTCCTTTTCCTTTAACATCCTTGAGAAAAATTACTTTCATTCCTTTTTCACTCCTTCAAAATAATCATCAATCGCTGCTTTTAATTGTGCTTCCGTTTCTTCAATTGACAGCCCTGCCAGCTGGGTGGCCGCATTTGTTAAGTGGCCGCCGCCCTTTAAGCTTTCCATAATCACTTGGACATTGATGTTTCCGAGGGACCTCGCACTAATACCAATAACTCCTTCGCTCCGTTTTGAAATCACAAAGGAAGCTAGGACACCGTCCATCGACAACAACGTATCGGCCGCTTGGGCAATAATCACTTGATCATTAAGCTCATCTTCAGTTCCTTTAGCAATCGCAACCCCTTCGCGGTAAAAAGATACTGATTCAATTAGCTTCGACCTTTTGATATATGTATCTATGTCTTCTTTCAAAAACTTTTGCACGAGAACGGTATCGGCACCGTGTGCCCTCAGGTAGGAGGCGGCATCAAATGTTCTTGAGCCGGTTCGTAATGTAAAGCTTTTTGTATCGACGATGATTCCAGCTAAAAGCGCCGTCGCTTCAATCATCTCAATCTTAGCTCGTTTTGGCTGATATTCCAAAAACTCTGTTACTAACTCCGATGTAGAAGAGGCATAAGGCTCCATATACACGAGCAATGGACTCTCAATAAAATCTTCGCCGCGGCGATGATGATCAATCACCACAACATGATCAATTTTGTTTAATAGCCGTTCTTCCATGACCAGAGAAGGTTTATGGGTATCAACAACAACAAGCAGCGTCTTATCCGTGGCAATTTCAAGCGCCTCTTCAGGTCCGATAAAATGAGCAAACAATTGCTCTTGTTGGCGGATTTCAGCCATCAATCTCCTGACGCCATTGTCCATTTCCTGGGTATTAATAACGATATAGGCTTCTTTCTGGTTCATTTGCGCTACTTTATAAATTCCAATACTTGAGCCAATCGAATCCATGTCAGGGTTTTTATGGCCCATAATAATCACTTTATCACTTGCAGTAATTAAATCCTTCAAGGCGTGGGAGATGACCCTCGCTCTAACTCTTGTCCGTTTTTCAATTGGATTTGTTTTGCCGCCAAAGAACTTCACTTTCCCATTGGGCAGTTTTATCGCAACTTGATCCCCGCCCCTGCCTAAGGCCAAATCGAGACTTGATTGTGCTAAGACACCTAATTCAGGTAAGGACGAGACACCTGTTCCAACCCCAATACTCAAGGTAAACGAGACATTCTTCTTTGAGGTCATTTCGCGCACTTCATCAAGGATGGCAAATTTCCCTTTTTCAAGCATATGGAGAATTCCTTCGTTAAATACAGCCATAAATCGTTCCGAGGAAATTCTTTTTAAGAAAATTCCATTATCTGTTGCCCATTTATTCAGGATTGATGTAACTAAATTATTGATGCTGCCGCGCATCTGGTCGTCCATTCCCTGGGTTAAGTCATCATAATTATCTAAAAAGATCGTTGCAATAACAATCCGTTCTTCATGATACATTTTCTCAATCTCTGTTTGTTCAGTTACATCGAAAAAGTATAACAGCCGTTCTTCACGTTTATGAATGACGCGGAACTTCCGGTCATAGAGGGTAATGACTTCTGTTTCTACCTCCTGCTTAATTAACGGAACTAAGGGATCTGCTACGTCATACAGAGACCTTCCGACAAGTGTGTCCTCATCAAAACAAGAGGAGAGGAAAGGATTTGTCCATTCAATAAAATACTCATCATTAATAAGCATAATTCCGATCGGCATCCCCAAAAGTGCTTCTTCGCCCACTCTTTTTACCCGGTAAGAAAGTGTTGAGATGTACTCTTCCATTTCCACTCTCTGGCGATGGTCGATGACAAACATATAGTAGATAGGAAAAAACATGAGTAACAGCCCGGCAGCACTTAATATCCTATTATATAAGGACAGGACAATGAGCACGACCACTGTAACGCCTATTAACCCGTAAAAGGGGTAACGTATTGACCGCTTTTCTAAAAATGCAGGCAAAGTTTTCAGCTCCTAGTCACAAGTCTTACTCTTTCTTCTTAAAACGCTTTCGATAATCGAATCCTATATCCAAAATCCCTAACATTAATATTATATAATGAACAATTGGAATCATGAAAGCAAGAATTACCACAAGGGCGTTAAAACCCTTGGAAACGGACTTTTGATAAAAAATATAAAAAACAAACGCAAGACCTTGAAATAGCAAAAACATATTCAATATATAAGTCGCATTAATGACGACCGTATATAGATAGGTTCCTTCTTGGGGATGGGCCAGTATATTTACTCCCAAGGCAATTAAATAGTACCATAGAAGGCTTCTAGGCAGGGACATATTGCGAAAACTGCCCCATGGCTGAACACTCACACCAAATCGCTTTAATATTGGGAAGCTGACCCACTGGATAATAAAGACAGACGTAATTGACAACATAATCAATAAGTACGGGACCAGCGTTTCAATCATTTTAAGCAGTTCGGCATTTTGCTTTTTTATCAGTTCAATTTGACCTTCCTGTCCCAGGGCTTTAAGCATATCTTGGGAATTATTAACTGCATCATTTAAAGCCGTGGTAAGCTCATGAATGATATTTAACTTCAAAAAGGCGACAGAAATTACATAATAAATGACCAGTCCTGCCATAAAGATCAGCGAGTTGACTATTAATATCGAATTTCGGCTCTTATTTTTTTGAAGCATAAACCCGATGACCACTCCGATTGTCCCATAAAGCAGCATTAAGCCAAGTCCCAAGAATGAACCGGCAAGAAATGAAAGGAATATCGCCGCTAGAAAGAAGGCCACTATATTTTTCAGCTCATTTTTTGCCGCAAACAACATGAACGGCAGCGGTAAGACCAAGTTTAAAAAGGCTCCAACAGGCGGTATGTATATGGTGATTAATAGCAGAACAGTAAATGCCGCTAATAGGATGGCACCTTCTGTTAATTTACGAACATTTTTCACTTCTTCACCCCTAATATTCTAACCCTATCTCCTTATTGTAGCTTTCAATTTAAGAAATGTAAAAAGACAGCAAGGGCGTGGCCCTTGCTGCCTACAATTTATTATTCACCTGCAACGAATGGTAGTAATGCCATTTGACGTGCACGTTTGATTGCAACTGTTAGTTTGCGTTGATATTTAGCGCTTGTACCAGTTACACGACGTGGTAAGATCTTTCCACGCTCAGAGATGAATTTTTTAAGTAAATCCACATCTTTATAATCGATGCGAGAGATGCCATTTGCTGTGAAATAGCACACTTTACGGCGCTTCGCGCGTCCGCCTTTACGTCCTCCTGCCATGAAAATTCCCTCCTTTATGATTTTATTTTAACGTTCAGTAAGGTTTGATTTAAAATGGCAGATCGTCATCAGAGATGTCAATTTGACCATTTCCGGCAAATGGATCTTCATCCATTCGGGTAAAACCTTTATTTTGGTTTTGGTTCTGATTTTGGTTCTGATTTTGGCGTTGATTCTGATTGCTGCTACCATATGGGTTACCTTGTGGTTCCATTGGAGGAGCTCCGTAATAATCGTTGCTTCTTCCACCGCCTCCGCCAGAAGAGCCCTTAGGTTCAAGAAATTGAACGCTATCCGCTACAATCTCAGTAAAATATTGACGTTTTCCATCTTGCTCGTAAGTACGAACTTGAATTCTGCCGTCTACACCTGCTAAGCTGCCCTTCTTCAGGAAGTTTGCAACATTTTCAGCAGCCTTACGCCACACAACAATGTTAAGGAAGTCTGCTTCACGTTCACCTTGCTGATTTGAAAATTGACGATTTACTGCAAGAGTAAAAGTAGCAACAGCAATGCCGTTTGGAGTGAATTTCAATTCAGGGTCTTTTGTTAAACGGCCAACAAGCACGACACGGTTTATCATCAGAATCAACTCCTTTTCTTTCGGTGTATGTTTCATGTGAAACATTTTGCACCAGAAAAATTTTTATATTAATATTAAGCTTCTTCTTTAATTACAAGATGGCGAATGATATCTTCGCTGATTTTTGCAAGACGAGAAAACTCTTGTACTGCATCAGCTGAAGATGTTGTTTTAGCGATTTGGTAGTATCCGTCACGGAAATCGTTGATTTCGTATGCTAGACGGCGCTTACCCCAATCCTTTGTTTCAGCAGTTTCCGCACCATTATCAAGAAGAATTGTGTTGAAACGCTCAACAAGAGCCTTTTTCGCTTCATCTTCAATATTTGGGCGGATGATGTACATGATTTCGTACTTATTCATCACAGTCACCTCCTTTTGGTCTAAACGGCCCGAATGGGCAAGGAGCAATTATTCATTACTCACAAGTTGAAATTATAGCACAGGTATAAGAAAAATGCAATGTCCTTCACAGGTTTGTAAATTTTATAAAAGGATTTTACCTGCTAAATATTAAAAACCCTGCAAAAATTGCAGGGCAGAAATATTTAAACGTTAAAACGGAAATGGATGACATCGCCGTCTTTTACTTCATATTCTTTACCTTCTAAGCGAACTTTTCCTGCTTCTTTTGCAGCAGTATGACTGCCGGCTGCGAGTAAATCATCGTAGGAAACTGTTTCTGCACGAATGAAGCCGCGTTCGAAGTCTGAATGAATAACGCCGGCACATTGCGGTGCTTTCATGCCTTTTCTAAATGTCCAAGCCCGAACCTCCTGTACACCTGCCGTAAAGTAGGTAGCTAAACCGAGTAAATGGTATGCAGCACGGATTAATTGGTCAAGACCGGATTCTTCAATACCAAGCTCCTCAAGGAACATCTGCTTTTCTTCGCCTTCAAGCTCCGCAATTTCTTCTTCAATCTTGGCACAGATGACGATCACTTCTGCATTATCTGCTGCAGCAAATTCACGAACCTTTTGAACATATTCATTTTCTGATGGATCTGCTACATCATCCTCGCTAACGTTTGCCACATAAAGTACAGGCTTGATCGTTAACAGATGCAGTCCTTTTACCAATTTCATTTGTTCTTCGGTAAAATCAACCGTACGTGCGGGTTTTTCAGCTTCAAAGGCATCACGCAGCATCGCAAGGACTTCAAATTCAGCTGCCGCATCCTTGTCTTTTTGCTTGGCTAATTTTTCAACGCGGCTAATTCTTTTTTCTACTGATTCCATATCAGCAAGAATTAACTCCAGATTGATGACTTCAATATCATCAATGGGGTCCACTTTACCGGATACATGGGTAATATTTTCATCGGCAAAACAGCGAACTACCTGGCAAATAGCATCCACTTGACGGATATGAGAAAGGAACTTATTTCCAAGCCCTTCTCCTTTACTTGCGCCTTTGACAATCCCGGCAATATCGGTAAATTCAAAAGCCGTTGGCACGGTTTTCTTCGGTTGCACGAGTTCCGTTAATTTTTGCAGGCGGTGGTCAGGAACCTCCACAATTCCGACATTCGGGTCAATCGTACAGAAAGGGTAATTCGCAGATTCCGCACCTGCCTGTGTTATTGCATTAAAAAGAGTAGACTTACCAACGTTCGGCAACCCTACGATACCAGCTGTTAAAGCCATTCACGTTCACTCCTCAATCAAAATAATCTATTTAAAAAAGTAAGTTCAAAAAATTTTAAAAAGCCTTCCACAATTATAGGCAACAATGGCTAAAAAAACAACTGCCGCTTAATTAGCGGCAGTTTTATTGATTGTCCCTGTAATTGGGCCTGTTGCTTTCCGCTCCTGGCACTCGCTTTCCGCGGGGAGGTCCTAGAGCCTCCTCGGCACCTTTGGCGCCTGCGGGGTCTCCAGTGACCTCTATATCCCGCAGGAGTCGAGTGCCCTCCGCTCCAATCAACAGGGAGGCAAATCAACCTAAAGTATTGCAACACACCTTTTCTAACCTTGCTAAGTGTGTTGTATAGCTTTATTTATTTCCTCAAAATATTCGCGAGTCTCTACTTCCACTTCTTCTTTGGTAAACTTATTTTTATTGGCGTTTGCCTTTAATTATTAATTTTGGACGTCGAATTGGCGAGAAAATGTAATCAGAAGAGACCTGCCCGTCTGAAAAACATGTTTTTCCCACAAGAAACACAGTCAAATATACCCGCCAAATTTTTTATTAGCGAATTTCAAGGGCATATTAGCGATTCTTACAAGTTTATTAGCGAATCTTACCTGTTTATTAGCGAATTTAAGGATTTATTAGCGAATTGAAATTTACCATAGAAAAACCTTCAGATAATATACTCTACCTTTTTTATACCCGAATAATTTATCTCTCCAGAAAGCAATAGCATACTTTTTTTTAGAGATTAGAAATTTCGGCTTCGAAAATTTATACTTTCTTATCTGTGAACAAAAAAGGGGGTGCCCCTAAAAGTCATACTTTTGGGACACCCTCTTTAGTTTATTTTTTCAAGATTGACAAGACAATCATATAACGTGCTTCCAAGGCGATTATCGGATTCTCTGCTGGAGGTCAGCTGATTGACAGACCCGCCAAATCGTTTCCAAATACCTTCATCGATATTAATCGTGTTTGGATGGGCACCCGCTAAAATGGAGATATAGCCGTTTACTTCCCCGCGGTCATTCCATACCCTTACAAAATCGCTCGGTTTCAATCCAAGATGTTCGGCAATATTTTGGGAAACCTCTACCTTAAGCTGTAATTTTGCTCCTAAAAGGTGATAGTTCTGCGAGTGATTTGAGCGCAGCGGATGAATCGTGAGCAGCTGATACGGATATTCTTTCGCAAGCTCAGGGTTTGCCCACTTCGATTCATTCGGGACCGCCAATGTTAATCGGCCCTGAACACCTTTTTGCTGTGCTGTAAATTCATACTTTCCTGACGGAGTTTGGAATTTATGGTCATGCCATGGGATTTTTTCAACCGGAAGTTCCATTGTATGCTGTGACTTTAATTTTTCAAGCGTCAACCCCTTTTCCGCTAACGGTTTAAGTGCCATCTGGAACCATTCGTCTCTTGAAAAATCAAAATCGTTGCCAAAGCCAAGCCGCTTTGCCAGCTCGGTCCAAATCCATAAATCCGGCTGTGCCTCACCAGGGGCTGAAACAAGTTTCGGACCGTAATTCACATAGTGATGATACATCGATGAATAGTAGAAATCTTCTTCTTCAAAGGCAGTTGTCGTCGGCAGCACATAATCGGCAAGCATAGCTGTATCCGTCATAAATTGGTCAATCACGACAAGCGTCGGTACAGAAGAGAAGGCCTTTTCAACCACATGAGTGTCAGGCACCTGTGTCAATGGGTTGCCGCAGGTCACGACTATCAGCTTAATTTCCGGATTCGTTGCCGACAGCACTTCTTCTGCCTGCTTCATAATGGAAAATTGCCTGTGATGTTTCCGGCGGTGAGCAAGTGTCAACTCATCAAACGCAAAGCTTTGTCCCACCTGAATATTGGCATAATTGGCACCGCCGCCGGCAATGCCAATATTCCCGCTGATCGCAGCAAGGGCATCAATCAAGCGGATTGTATTACCGCCGTTTTGATAGCGCTGCAGTCCTAAGCCCATAAAGGTTGCCGCCGGCTTATCCGCATAAACAGAGGCTAATGTTGTCATGACCTCACAAGCGACTTCTGTCATTTCACTAATTTTTTCTAAGGAAATACTATCAACCAGCCGGACTACATCAGCAAAACCGTGGGTATATTGCTCAATAAAAACGCGGTCCTCTAAGCCTAATCGCAGCAATTCCTTGATAATCCCTGCTGCCAATAATCCGTCCATACCAGGTTTAATCGTTATATGTTCATCAGCAATTTTCGCAGTCGCGTTATAAAGCGGGTCAATGACGTAAAGTTTGGCACCATGTTTCTTTGCTTCCACAAGCTTTTCGTAAAAATGCATATTGGTCCGGGCCACATTTCTACCCCAAATAATGATGTTTTTACTGTTGGAAATGTCATCCGGTTCATGGCTCCAAGCATTGCCAAAATCCCATTTCTGCGCTTCAATCCCAGCCCCCCAGCAAAGTGAGCCATAAAGCTCGGTTACACCGCCATAGCAATTAAAAAAGCGCTGGTCTAAATTTTTCAAGATGCCGTTATTGGCATAATCATGACTGTGGAGGACAGCAGTGGTCCTATATTTTTCTTTTATACCTGTTAATTTAGCAGCTATTTCATCGAGTGCCTGCTCCCAGGAGATTTGTACAAAATTCCCGTTTACCTTCTTTAAGGGATAAAGTAGCCGCTCTGACGAGTTGGTTCTAGTTTCAAGCATCCGGCCCCGGCCGCAGATTTTCCCCTTAGTAATTGGATGGGAGGGATCACCGTCCACTTTCGTCACTCGATTATTTTCTACTGTTACATGAAAGCCGCAGCTATCCCAGCAATTTAGCGGACAGGCCGCCTTTCGTACCTCAGCCAAAATCGTTTCACCCCTCTTAACGCAATCGTTCTATTTCTACTTTTTATTCGCCCTCATGCTTAACGAGGATTTTTTTCATCTTGCGCGAAAAATCTCTTCTTGGAATCAGAACGCTATGAGCGCAGCCTTCACATTTAATCCGTATATCCATTCCTAAACGGATAATTTTCCAGCGATTTGTTCCGCATGGGTGCTGTTTCTTCATTTCTACAATATCATTTAAGGCAAATTCTTTTTCTTCCATAATCTCCACCACCGTTTCTATTTAAATTACTAGGAGCCACTTTTGTACATATAAAGTCTTGGATCTGGAGCTTTAATGCCATTCTCGTCCAATAATAGCTTGATATCCTTCCGAATCGCCCGGGTTACACCGGATTGCTTCATTGGCAATGTTTCAACTACAATTCGTAAAACGATCTCGGCTGGGTCCATCGTTTGGATCCCTAACAGCTCAGGCGTCTTCGTTAACTCTTCATATTTCATGGGCATGGTTTGAAGTGCTTCGCCAATCACTTTTTCCGCCTGATCAATGTCTTCTCCAGAGGAAATCGCAATATCAATCGTTGCCACGGTATTATTTAATGAAAAATTAGTTACTTGGGTAATGCTTCCGTTCGGTAAAATATGAACCTCGCCCGTCCCACTTTTTATTTTTGTTGTTCGGAGTCCAATTGTTTCGACACTTCCTTCCAATACGCCTACACGAATTTGGTCACCGACGGAAAATTGATCTTCAAAAATAATAAAGAAACCGGAAATCACATCTTTCACAAGACTTTGGGCACCAAATCCGACCGCTAAACCAACAACCCCGGCACCAGCAATAAGCGCCTTTACATCAATCCCTAATACGGAAAGAATCATCATAAACGCAATAAAATAAACTACATACGAGATAATGTTATCGAGAAGCTTAGAAAGCGTCTCTTCCCGCCTTACCGACGTGTTGAGCGGCGAGATATTTCTAATTTTAAACATGTTGTGAATGGCAACTTTTCCAAGTCGAATTAAGATATTTGCAATGACGATAATCGCTATAATTTTTAGAAGCCCTTCACCGATAGAGAGCCATGTACTTTGATCTTGAAATTTAGTTACTTGTTCTTGAATATCCTTTTCAGTCATATTTATTTTCCACCATCCTCTAAACAACCAATTAAATTAACATCTATTTTAACAATTTTTTTCTGTTCATGATAGCAATCTGAATTTTTCTTTTTCTTCCAATGCTTATGTATAGATTTACCGAATTTTCCGTATACTAGTGAGAAATGCGCAAGCGCCCTGTTCAGCGGCGTATGGCCTGGAGCGCTCCAACTGAGATAAAGGAAACACGGTGAGCGGAGCGAACCGATGTTGACTTATCGTAGGGCGGAGAGCGGAAGGACACTAGCCGCTAGGGTGCTGGAGCTGGACAGTAAGACTTATTAACGGTATGGGGAGAGGACTTTAAATGAATCTTAAAGCAGGCCTTTTTGAGCGGAGGGCGGGGAAACAAATTTTTCATGATGATGCCGCAGCAGCTGAAAACCTGGCGGCTGAACTGCTATCCACAATTCCTAAAGTGACAAGCCGGCCAATTGTATTTGTTTGTATTGGGACGGACCGCTCCACAGGGGATTCATTAGGACCACTTGTCGGGACTCTTTTAGAGGAGAAAGAGCTGAAATCATTTTATGTTTACGGAACATTGGATAAACCAATCCACGCTGTTAACCTGGCTGAAAAAATCGCTGAAATCAACACAAAACACGTTCATCCCTATATTGTCGGAATCGATGCCTGCTTAGGGCGGATTAAAAATGTTGGGAACATCCAGGTTGGAAATGGTCCCGTTAAGCCGGGAGCAGGCGTTAACAAAGACCTACCAGCTGTAGGAGATATACATATCACTGGCATCGTCAATGTCAGCGGGTTTATGGAGTTTTTCGTTTTGCAAAACACCCGCTTAAATCTTGTTATGAAAATGGCCAAAACAATTGCCAACGGAATTTACGAAGCAAGCCTGCTTTACCCAAAACTATCCTGGAACGACTTAAAATGGTTAGAAGAAGAGAAGACCAACTAGAAAAGAGCGCACAGTGTTCAATGACACCTTACGCTCTTTTATTTCCAATTATTGTATAAATGTTTTATAAGCATAAACAAGCGATACAACCAATCCCGTTACAACGATGCCCGGAAGCAGGTTGGCAACCTTTATCTTTACGATTCCCGTAAGATTTAAACCAATGGCAAAAATCATGATTCCGCCCGCGGCCGTCATTTCAGCTATAAATTGATCCATTAATTCCTGAGGAACAAACCGGTCAATCTGGGTGGCAAATAAAGCGATTAACCCTTCATAGAGAACGACAGGAATGGTGGAAAAAATGACGCCGATTCCAAGAGTAGTCGTTAAGATTAACGCTGTGAAGCCGTCAATCAAGGATTTTGTGTACAACACATCATGATCGCCGCGAATCCCGCTGTTAAGGGCACCAATAATCGCCATTGCCCCAATCACAAAGATTAATGTCGCATTCACAAACCCTTCTGATATGCTGCCTTTTCCATTTGAACCAATCTTCCGCTCCAGCCACTGACCTAAATCATTTAATCGATCTTCTAATCTTAACAGCTCCCCGATAACCGCTCCGACTACCAGGCTAATAATAACAATGATGAAATTTTCACTCTTAAATCCCATCTGTAAGCCTAAGACCATTACAGACAGTCCAATCGCATACATTACCGTCACTTTCATGCCCTCAGGGATGCGGGTTAGCCGTATACCAATAAGGGTACCAATAATAATTAATAGTCCATTTACAAGTGTTCCTAGTAAAAACATCGTTTTTTCGCCTTTCGAAATAGTAATAGTATTAACCTATCATGTTTTCCTTCTATTGGAAAGAAAATAAACCATCGGCGCTCGATGGTTTATAATGTATCCTCTTGATTGAGCATTTCTAGAATGCGTTCCAGATCCTCTTGTGAGAAAAATTCAATTTCAATTTTCCCCTTATTTTTGTTTTGTTTAATATTTACAGTCGTCCCAAAGCGCTCACGAAGAAAATGTTCCCTCTCTTTGATGAAAACATCCTTTTTCTTTTCCGGCTTTTTTGTTTCACGTGAAACATTTTCATTTAATTGCTGAATTAATTTTTCTAATTGACGGACATTCAGCCCTTCATTAACAACCTTCTCTACTAAAACTGGCACATTCGCCTTTTGCCTAAGTCCTAATAATGCGCGACCATGGCCCATTGATATTTTCCCAGCTGAAATCAGTTCCTGAATTTTTGCAGGAAGGGACAGGAGCCGAATGTGATTGGCTATATGCGGCCGGCTTTTCCCTAACCTCCTTGCTACCTCTTCCTGTGTCAGCTGCAGTTTTTCCATTAACGTTTGATAGGCTAGTCCCTCTTCAATCGGGTTTAAATCTTCCCTTTGCAGGTTTTCGAGGACTGCTAATTCCATCATTTTCTGTTCAGATAGCTCGCGGACCACTGCCGGAACCGTTTGTAGCTTCGCTTCCTTTGCAGCTCGAAAACGCCGTTCACCCACTACAATTTCGTAACCTTTTATACTTTTTCTCACAACGAGAGGCTGTAAGATTCCATGTTCGATAATTGAATCCTTTAATTCATCTATTGACTCTTGTTGAAAGGTTTTGCGAGGCTGGTAGGGGTTGGGACGCAGATCCTTAAGTTTGATCTCTTGGACAGTTTCTTCCTTACTGACATCATTAAAAAAAGCATTTAAGCCCTTTCCTAAACCTTTAGCCATTCGCTACCACTTCCTTTGCTAAATCTAAATACACTTCAGCACCGCGGGATTTTGAATCATAGGTAATGATTGGTTCCCCATGGCTTGGAGCTTCACTTAGACGCACATTTCTTGGAATAATGGTTTTATAGACTTTATCTTGAAAGTACTTTTTTACTTCCTCAATGACTTGGATGCCGAGATTTGTCCGCGCATCAAGCATTGTTAATAAAACGCCTTCAATTTTCAAGTCTTGATTTAAGTGTTTTTGTACCAGTCTGACCGTGTTTAATAACTGACTTAAGCCTTCAAGTGCATAATATTCACATTGAACAGGGATTAACACCGCATCCGATGCCGTTAACGCATTAATCGTCAATAAGCCTAAGGATGGCGGACAATCAATAATAATATAATCAAATTGATCTTTCACTTCTCCAAGAGCCCGTTTTAACCGAACCTCTCTTGAGATCGTGGGAACCAATTCAATTTCTGCGCCCGCTAACTGAATAGTTGCCGGAATCGCATACAAATTTTCAACAGATGTTGGCTTAATAACAGCTTTTGCTTCGACATCGTCTACTAAAACATCATAGATGCACTGCTCTACTTCTGCTTTTTCAATGCCGATACCGCTGGTTGCATTGCCCTGTGGGTCTGTATCTACCAGTAAGACCCGTTTCCCAATATATGCTAAGCAAGCGCCTAGGTTGACAGAGGTAGTTGTTTTGCCGACTCCGCCTTTTTGATTCGCGATTGCAAGGATTTTGCCCACGTTGTCACCTACCCTTTAATTCTCAAAAGATATTATTCTCAAATTCTATCAAAAGTGTCATTAATATCACCAATTATCTATCATAAAACAAGGAATGTAAAATTCCATTCCTCTATTTTATCATGAAATGAAAGGGTTGTTGTTTTTTTTTCCAAAATAAATATAGCGTTTAAGGCTAGCACAATTATTCCACTTTTCCCAAAATTAGGGATTTAGATACACAAAAACAGGGGAGCAGACAAAAAGTCGTTTGCTCCCCTGAATATAGTTATCTATTTTTTCTTTGGAATCCGAATCGTGAATTGGTAAAATTCATCAAATTCTTCTTCCTCAGCATCCAGGTTAATCCCGCTGTCCGTTACCATCGTTAATGATTGACGAATTGTATTGACAGCGATTCTCATATCTTTACTGAAAGCCTTTCTTTTCGGCTTTGGTTTTTCATTCTTTTGTTCAAGCAGCCTGGCCACCCGTTCTTCGGTCTGTTTAACATTCCAATTCCGTTCCATCACTTCTGTTAAAAGAGCCACTTGTTTTTCCGGATCTTTTAATGGGATAAGTGCTCGTGCATGACGTTCAGTAATGGTCTTATTTAATAAGGCATCCTGAACCGGCTCCGGTAATTTAAGAAGCCGCAGTTTATTGGCAACAGTCGACTGACCTTTACCAAGGCGCTGTGCTAAAGCCTCCTGCGTTAAGTTATGGAGCTCCAGCAGCTTCCCGTAGGCGTGGGCTTCTTCGATTGGGGATAACTCTTCCCGCTGTAAATTCTCAATAAGTGCCACAGATGCCGTTTCAGTATCGCTTAAATTTTTAATAATGGCTGGCGCTTCGGCCCAGCCAAGCAACTTCATCGCCCGCCAGCGGCGCTCCCCAGCGATAATTTCATATTTATCGACTGCAAACTCCCTGACGACAATCGGTTGAATGATACCGTGTATATGAATCGTTCTCGATAACTCTTCAATTTTATCTTCATCAAATACCGTCCGCGGCTGGAATCGATTAGGCACAATCTGATTAATCGGTATTTTTTTTATTTCCTCGTTTCGTTCGATATCCAGCTCTTTCTCAAGCTCAACCTCTTGGTCTCCCTTATCGCCGAGGCCAAAAAAGCGTGTAAACGAACTCTTCATCCCCCAACACCACCTTTACGAAACTCCCTATTACTTATTCTCGATGCAATCCAAATATCCTCCCTAGGATAACATTTTTATCTAAAAATTGTAAGCTTTATTCGATTGGCATTTTACCGGGTGTTCCTGGCTTCCGAGGGTATTTCTTTGGTGTCTGTTTTTCTTTTTTTATGATTAAGATTGTGCGTTCACTTTCTTCCAATGGCAGCGTAAAGGTAAACTCCTTCTCCACCTTACCGCCAAGAGTGGTTATGGCCTTTTGCCCCACTTCTAATTCATCCTTGGCATGGGCGGCCTTCATGGCAATAAAATGGCCGCCTACTTTTACAAGCGGTAAACAGAGCTCACTTAATACGGACATTCTTGCAACAGCCCTTGCTGTTACGATATCAAATCTTTCCCGGTAGTTTGGATTGACCCCAAAGGTTTCCGCCCGATCATGAACAAAATGGACGTTTTCCAAATTTAATGTGTTAGCAAGATGATTTAAAAACGAGATTCGCTTGTTTAATGAATCAACAATCGTTACTTCGATATGAGGATAAACGATTTTCAAAGGAATACTTGGAAACCCTGCCCCCGCCCCGACATCGCAAAGATGAAAGGGCTTGGTAAAATCAAAATAAAACGATGCAGTAATCGAATCAAAAAAATGCTTTAAATACACATCAGCTTTTTCCGTTATTGCGGTTAAATTCATTTTTTCATTCCATTCAACCAAGGTTGAATAGTACTTTTCAAACTGCGCTAGCTGCTTTTCAGAAAGGAGAATCCCCTTTTCCTTTAGACTCGCTTCAAATTGTTCGATATTCATTGATAAATCTTCCTATTCATTTGAGATTCTTGCCACGCGACCTTGCTCCAGGTAGACAAGGAGAATCGAAATGTCGGCTGGATTTACTCCGGAAATCCGGGATGCTTGGGCTAGTGATAGCGGTTTGATTTGCTTTAATTTTTGTTTTGCCTCGGTTGCGATTCCTGAAATCGCATCATAATCGATATTCTCAGGGATTTTCTTATCTTCCATTTTCTTTAAACGCTCGACCTGCTGCAATGATTTTTCAATATAGCCCTCATACTTAATTTGGATTTCTACTTGTTCCTTGACTTCATCATCCAAAGGAGCATCCGACTTCGTAAGCGTCTCCAGCAAGTTATAGGACATCTCCGGTCTTTTTAACAAATCAGAAGCGCGGATTCCATCCTTCAATTCACTGCCGCCAATACTGCGGATCAGTTCTTGGACTTCGGCAGAAGGTTTTAAGATGACAGACGATAATCGTTGCTTTTCTGCTTCAACCGCTGCCTTTTTCACTAAAAATGATTGATAACGGTCATCACGGATTAGCCCAATTTCATGCCCCGTCTCTGTTAGGCGGAGATCGGCATTATCATGACGTAATAAGAGCCGATATTCCGCTCTTGATGTTAACAATCGATATGGCTCGCTTGTTCCTTTTGTAATCAAATCATCAATCAACACACCAATATAGGCGTCGGAACGGCTTAACACTAATTGTTCGCGGCCGAGTGCATTCAATCCGGCATTAATACCGGCCATTAATCCTTGACCTGCGGCTTCTTCATAGCCAGACGTACCATTAATTTGACCTGCTGTATATAAATTTTTGACAACCTTTGTTTCCAGCGTCGGCCATAGCTGTGTCGGTACAATTGCATCATATTCAATCGCATAACCGGCTCGCATCATTTGAGCATTTTCGAGGCCGGGAACCGTTTTGATGATTTGCTGCTGCACGTCTTCCGGCAGGCTTGTTGATAATCCTTGTACATAGACTTCTTTTGTATTTCGTCCCTCTGGTTCGAGAAAAATCTGATGGCGCGGCTTGTCATTAAACCGAACAACCTTATCTTCAATTGACGGACAATACCTTGGTCCTGTTCCTTTTATCATTCCGGAAAACATCGGGGACCGATGGAGGTTCGCGTCAATTAACTGATGAGTTCGGTCATTTGTATAGGTCAGCCAGCATGGCAGCTGGTCGGTAATATATTTTGTTGTTTCATAGGAAAAGGCGAGTGGCATTTCATCACCAGGCTGGATTTCCGTCTTGCTGTAATCAATCGTGTTGCTATTTACCCTTGGCGGTGTCCCCGTTTTAAAACGCACTAGTTCGAATCCTAGCTCCTCTAAATGCTCTGACAGTTTTATCGATGGCTGCTGGTTATTCGGACCGCTTGAATATTTTAATTCGCCAAGGATAATTTCGCCGCGTAAGAATGTTCCTGTCGTTATAATGACTGTTTTTGAACGGTAAACAGCACCTGTTTTCGTAATGACGCCTTTAGAAACACCGTCCTCGACGATCAATTGCTCGACCATGCCTTGGATTAACGTTAAATTGGCCTCTTCTTCCAAAGTCTTTTTCATTTCATGTTGATAGGCAAATTTATCCGCTTGTGCTCTTAGGGCGCGGACTGCCGGCCCTTTTCCGGTGTTCAGCATCCGCATTTGGATATATGTTTTATCGATATTCTTTGCCATCTCGCCGCCAAGGGCGTCGATTTCCCGCACGACAATCCCTTTTGCCGGACCGCCGACAGATGGGTTACATGGCATAAAGGCAACCATATCTAAGTTGATGGTAATCATTAATGTTTTTGCGCCAAGCCGTGCCGCCGCAAGGCCCGCCTCACAGCCGGCATGCCCGGCACCAATGACAATGACGTCATAATTTCCTGCTTCGTATAGCAAAGTATTTCCTCCTTTTCCGTACAAACGGAAACGTTGCTTCTTCTAGTATATAGTTCCTCTTTTTACAATTTCGATTGTGCCTACCGTTCCTATTGGATACCTTTTACTCGATTTTCGGACCGGAACGATCTCCAATAAGACGTATTGGATACTTTTTACTCGACTTTCGGACCGGAACGGGCTCCAATAAGACCTATTGGATACCCTTTACTCGATTTTCGGACCGGAACGGGCTCCAATGAGGCCTCTTGGATACCTTTTGCTCGATTTCCAAACCGGAACGGGCTCCAATAAGACCTATTGGATACCTTTTTAACGATTTTCGAAACGAAACGGGCTCCAATAAGACCTATTGGATACCTTTTTAACGATTTTCGGACCGGAACGGGCTTCAATACAGCCCGATAAGGACTTTTCCTCTGATTTTCAATCGAGATCCAACTACTCTTTATTTCTTAATCTTATCTGCTTTAGTGTTGGAAAAATCAAAAGTCTAAGGAATTTTCTATTTCCCTAAACAAAACTGTGCGAATAACTGGTCAATTAGACTTTCATGGACGCTGTCGCCGATGATTTCGCCAAGCAGTTCCCATGTTCTTGTTAAATCTATTTGGATGATATCAATCGGTGTGCCCATTTCCACTCCGTCAAGCGCCTCTTCGATTGCGTGAAGACTTTGGTGCAATAATGCAATATGACGGCTGTTGGAAACGTAGGTCATATCGCCCGCTTCAATCGAACCGGCAAAGAATAACGAAGCAATTGCTTCCTCCAGTTCATCGACACCGCGATCTTCTAATAGTGATGTCGTCACAACCTTATGTTCCATTGCTAATTCATGAACCCGGGCCATATCAATTTGCTGCGGCAAGTCCGTTTTATTAACAATAACGATGACATCCATCCCTTTGACGACCTCAAAAAGATGCTCATCCTCTATACTAAGCTTGTCAGAATAATTCAAGACCAGCAAAATTAAATCGGCCTCTTTCAATACTTGACGGGAGCGCTCGACACCAATCCGTTCGACGATATCTTCCGTTTCCCGAATACCGGCCGTGTCCAATAGTCTGAGCGGGACACCGCGGACATTGACATACTCTTCAATCACATCACGCGTTGTTCCAGGAATATCAGTAACAATTGCTTTATTTTCCTGAACAAGGCTATTTAATAAGGACGATTTCCCGACATTTGGGCGCCCGACAATGGCAGTAGACAGACCTTCTCGTAAAATTTTCCCTTGCTGTGATGTTTGCAGCAGCTTATTTATTTCCTCACGAACAAAATGAGCCTTTTCTTTAAGCATTTTATGGGTCATTTCCTCGACATCATCATATTCCGGGTAATCGATATTCACCTCAACATGAGCGAGGATTTCTAAGATTTCCTGGCGGAGCCGGCGAATCAGCTTCGATAACCGTCCGTCCATCTGCCCGAGAGCCACATTCATCGCCCGATCTGTTTTCGCTCTGATTAAATCCATAACCGCTTCTGCCTGCGATAAATCAATCCGTCCATTTAAAAAAGCTCGTTTCGTAAATTCACCGGGTTCAGCAAGTCTCGCCCCATTCGTTAATACATGCTGTAATACACGATTCACGGAAACAATTCCACCATGGCAATTTATTTCAACTACGTCCTCTTTCGTAAACGTCTTCGGTCCTTTCATGACAGAGACCATAACCTCTTCCACCACTTGGCCGCTTTTCGGATCAACCAGATGCCCATAGTGAATCGTATGGGTTGCCACTTCAGCTAACCTTTTTCCCCCTATACTCTTAAATAGCTTGTCTGTAATTGGGATCGCCTCATCGCCGCTCAAACGGACAATCGCAATGGCACCCTCACCCATCGGCGTCGATATCGCTGCAATAGTATCAAATTCCATTTTCCTCACTTCACCTCACAAATAAAAAATCCATCTATATATAATAAATAACTTTTTCTCCAAATTACTAGAATACCACATGAATTTTTATTTTTACTACCGTAAATTATCCACAACCTGATGGTATCCTTGTATTATTTTAACTTATCCACATGTGAATAACAATAAAACAAGAAACGAAACAAAGTTGTCGACAGGTGAATTACTTAATTTATGAAAAAAAAAAAAAACATCCCGCTAAAATGAAGGGCACTGAAAAAGTCATCTAAATTTAGGGTTGTGTATCTAAATTGGCTGTTGATTGTAGCGATGGGCGGCTTCGCTCAAATCAACAGAGTTCTTTTAATCAAATGGCTCTGTTATAACTGAATGTTGAATTCACTGTGTTTGAAAAATAAACGGAAAAATTCCGTTTAAATTGGGAAATATCCATATTTCCTTAAAAATAAAGGGAGTTTTTCCGTTTATCTTATCCAAATCGTTGAATTTTGCCTAATTTAGAGCAGTTAATCGGAATATCTCCGCTTATATCTGCTTCTTAAGCTTCCTCTATATACATTAGCCGGAATTCTCCGCCTATGAATTCTCATACCTACACGAAAATCAACAATGAATAATAACAGAGCCAATCAAATAAATACCTTCATGAACAAAAAAACGACTCTAAAATTCACTTAGTTGAATTTTAGAGTCGTCTTTTTTTTTTTTGCTATTCAGGCTAGTGAAAATTTACCTTTTCACTGGTGTAATCACAATAAATCGATGTGGTTCAGAGCCATCTGAAAATGTTTTCACCCGTTTGTTATCGGCTAAAGCGGTATGAATCACTTTACGTTCATAGGATGGCATTGGTTCTAATGGCACATCTTTTCCTGACTTAACAGCCTTTAGCGCCAGGCGGTGCGCTAATTGAATAAGCGTTTCGCTGCGTCGATTGCGATAATCCTCAGCGTCCAAGATAACTGTTAAATATTGATTGGAAAATCGATTAATGACGAGCTGAGTCAAATATTGCAGCGAATTAAGTGTTTGACCTCTTTTCCCAATCAAAAGAGCAATCTTTTCCCCCGTCATCAAAAAGTGAACCTGTTTGCCGTCACGTTTGATTTCTATTTCTGCCGGTGCTCCCATTTGTTCACTCACCTGGATGAGAAATTTCTTTGCTTCTTCAAGTGGATCGATGATGACTGATACTTTGACGACAGCCGGACGTGAACCAAAAATACCGAAAATCCCTCTTTTTCCTTCGTCTATGATGTCTACCTCAGCGCGGTCTTTTGTTGTTTGTAATTGAACTAAAGCTGATTCTACTGCTTCTTCGACAGTTTGTCCTGTAGCAGTTATCTGTTTCACTTCTTTTCACCCGCTTTACCGGTTGCCATTGCCCGCAAATCCGGTCCTTTAATAAAATAGGTTTGCACAATCATAAATATATTTCCAACAACCCAATACAATGACAGAGCTGCTGGGAAACTAAACGCGAAAAAGACAATCATAATCGGCATCATCCATAACATCATCGCCATTTGCGGATTTTGTTCCTGTCCAGCCATCATCATCTTTTGCTGGATGAAGGTTGTGATCCCCGCAACAAGCGGCAAAATATAAAAAGGATCTTTATCCCCTAAATTAACCCAAAGGAATGTTCCTGTCTTAATCGCTTCTGTTCTTGAAATGGCATGATAAAAACCAATTAAAATTGGCATTTGTACAATTAACGGGAAACAGCCTGCCATCGGATTAACGCCATGCTTTGAAAACAGCGCCATTGTTTCCTGCTGCAGCTTTTGCTGTGTCTTTTGATCTTTAGAGCTGTATTTTTCTTTCAGTGCTTTCATTTCCGGCTGCAGGGCCTGCATCGCCTTTGAGCTTTTTGTCTGCTTAATCATCAGCGGCAAAAGAACTAATCGAATTAAAATCGTAACGAAAATAATCGATAAGCCAAAGTTGTCTCCTAGTAAATGAGCAACCTCTTTAATCAGCCAGGACAATGGATAGACAATGTACTCATTCCAAAAACCTGTGCTCTCTGACGTAATCGGCTTCTTAATCTCACTGCATCCTGTTAACAGAACAAAGACAGAAAGCATGCCGAATAAAAGTAATATTCGCTTTTTCAACCAAATTTTCCTCCTCACGATCATCTACTTATTGAAAAAATATCTGTTATCAAAAACTATATGTATCCGTTTTCTAATTGGTATTTTATCATTTTTTCAAATGAATTGTCTTCATAACGGAGCTATATTTTGACTAATTCGTAAACATTTGCCTTCATCTGCTTTTCTTTAGGACCTTACCCACTTTAAGGACATGGGTGATACTTTTTTTCACCTCAAAAAAGTCCATTTCGGCCGTTGGTTTCCTGGCAATAATCACATAATCATTTCCGGTAGCTAACTGATCCTTCAACTCAAAAACAGCTTGTCTTACATACCTTTTGATCCTGTTTCTAGTCACAGCATTGCCAATCTTCTTACTGACAGACAGACCGATGCGAAAAAAGTCTTGGTCCTCTTTTTTTAATGAATAGACAACAAATTGCCGATTGGCAAATGAAGTTCCATTTTGAAAGGCAGCTTGGAATTCTTTATTTTTTTTTATTCGTAACTCTTTTTTCATCATAACACCCTCAGACGGATTAGAAAAAAGACCACTGACGTTGCAGTGGCCTAAGCTGATAATACTTTTCTTCCCTTTAGACGACGACGAGCAAGAACCTTACGTCCATTTGCTGAGCTCATGCGACTGCGGAAACCGTGAACCTTACTATGTTTACGACTATTTGGTTGATACGTTCTTTTCATTATATGACACCTCCCTGAGGAATAGCTCTCAAATTAAACAGAGTCTAGACTATTATAAAGACGGCAGCATAAAGTTGTCAACCACTCACCAAATATTGTTACCTATTTTTATTTTTTTGAACTTGATCCAAGTGAATTTCCAGAACCTTTTATAAAAATAAGAAAGATTAAAATTTTGGATTTTGAAAATTGTCCAGCTCCAGCGGTTAGTGGACTTTGCGCTTCCACTTTTCTGTCTGTGGATAAAAAATCGACAAGTTTTGCGTTATTCACACAGGTTATTGACAAGTTTTTCACAGACAAACCCCTTGTGGACAATTTTTATACACACAATGTTACAGTTGTGGATAAACTAAGAAAAAGCATTGCACCTATTGCTATTATTTGATATTATATTTGTGTTTTCACTCTGAATAACTTTATCCTAAATAAATTTTATCCACAGTTTGTGGATAACATGTGGACATGTTATTCTATAGCTCTGTAGAAACTTGTCCACAAGCGGTGGATATTGTCGAAACTCCACTCTATTTCCTTATTATACGTTTTCCACAACCTGAACCGCCATTAATGTTATTGTATATTTATAAATTACTAGGCTGTATCCTGTTGTATGACAGCTATTTTCACGGAACTTTAGTCGATTAGGTTACCGGGTGGAGAAGAAAATACTAAATATATTCGGACAACTTTTTAAATAAAAAAAAGAAAAAAGGAGGGATATTCGTTGGAAAATATTGCGGATCTATGGAATGCAGCGCTGGGCAATATTGAGAAGAAGATAAGCAAGCCTAGCTTTGATACCTGGCTTAAGTCGACAAAGGCTCATTCCCTTCAAGGCGATCTGCTTGTCATCACCGCCCCCAATGAATTCGCGCGCGATTGGCTGGAAGAGCGTTATTCTCAGTTAATCTCGGGAATTCTTTACGAAATCACTGGAGAAGAACTTTCGGTGAAGTTTATTATTCCGCAAAATCAAAAAGAGGAAAACCAAGACGAGCCAACACCTCCAAAAAGGGCAAAAAGAGACGATGATCACGCCGATTTCCCGCCAAACATATTAAATCCGAAGTATACGTTTGATACGTTTGTTATTGGTTCTGGCAACCGGTTTGCTCATGCTGCCTCACTTGCTGTTGCAGAAGCACCGGCTAAAGCATACAATCCTTTGTTTATCTATGGGGGCGTAGGTTTAGGGAAAACACACTTAATGCATGCGATCGGTCATTACGTTTTAGACCATAACCCGTCTGCAAAAGTTGTCTATTTATCATCGGAAAAATTCACAAATGAGTTCATAAACTCGATTCGTGACAACCGAGCGGAGAATTTCCGCAATAAATATCGAAACGTGGATATCCTGCTAATTGATGATATTCAGTTTTTAGCTGGAAAAGAATCAACCCAGGAAGAATTTTTCCATACGTTTAATGCCCTGCATGAGGAAAGCAAACAAATTATTATCTCCAGTGACCGGCCGCCAAGAGAAATTCCGACATTGGAGGACCGTCTGCGTTCACGGTTTGAATGGGGCTTAATTACCGATATCACGCCTCCGGATTTGGAAACAAGAATTGCCATTCTCCGGAAAAAGGCACGGGCAGAAGGCTTAGATATTCCAAACGAAGTGATGCTTTATATTGCCAATCAAATTGATTCCAATATTCGTGAACTAGAAGGTGCACTCATCCGCGTTGTTGCCTATTCATCGTTAATAAATAAAGACATCAATGCCGATCTGGCTGCGGAAGCACTGAAGGATATCATTCCAAGCTCTAAACCGCGGGTGATAACGATCCTTGAGATTCAACGGATTGTCGGTGAGCACTATAGTATTAAGCTTGAGGATTTCAAGGCAAAAAAGCGGACAAAGTCTGTCGCCTTCCCAAGGCAAATTGCCATGTACTTATCGCGCGAATTAACCGATCACTCTTTACCTAAAATAGGGGAAGAATTTGGAGGACGCGATCATACAACCGTTATCCATGCCCATGAAAAAATTTCAAAACTCCTGCAATCAGATTCACAGTTCCAAAAGCAAATGAAAGAACTGAATGAGCTGTTGAAAATCTAATAATATTGTGAATAACTTTTACCTATCTGTACACAGTCTATCCACATGTGGATAGACTGTGTTTCTATTGATAACAGGTAGTTATCCACATACTAACAGGACCTACTAGTACTTCTACTATTTTTTTAAAAAATAATATTATATGTTCATGCTTTTAAAAATATGCTCACAAGGAGGATAAAAAATGAAATTTATAATCCAACGAGACCGCCTGGTGCAAAGTGTCCAAGATGTTATGAAGGCTGTAACATCAAGAACAACGATTCCAATCTTAACGGGAATTAAAATTACCGCAGCCACAGAGGGGGTAACCCTAACCGGAAGTGATTCAGATATCTCGATAGAATCCTTTATTCCTAAAGAGGAAGCTGGGAATGAAATTGTCGAAATCAAACAACCCGGCGCCATCGTACTTCCAGCTAAATTCTTTAGTGAAATTGTCAAAAAACTCCCTACCGATTCCGTGGAAATCGAGGTCTTAGGATCACTGCAAACCGTGATTCGTTCCGGGAAATCGGAATTTAACCTAAACGGATTGGATGCAGAGGAGTACCCTCACCTGCCGCAAATTGAAGAAAATAATAAATTTCATATTGCGACAGATCTATTAAAAGCAATGATCAGACAAACCCATTTTGCAGTGTCCACCTCAGAAACACGGCCCATCTTGACAGGTGTCAACTGGAAGATTGAAAATGGGGAACTAAGCTGTATTGCAACAGACAGTCATCGTTTGGCGCTCCGCAAAGCCAAAATTGAAACGGAATTGAATGAAAGCTACAATATCGTAATTCCAGGCAAAAGTTTGAACGAGTTAAGTAAAATTATTGATGACACAAATGAATTAATTGATATTGTCATTACCGAAAATCAAATTTTATTTAAAGCAAAGCACTTATTATTTTTCTCAAGATTGTTAGAAGGCAATTATCCTGATACATCTAGATTGATTCCGAGTGAAAGTAAAACGGAAATCACGGTTAATACGAAAGAATTTCTCCAGGCAATTGACCGTGCTTCCCTGCTTGCGCGTGAAGGAAGAAACAATGTTGTTAAGTTTTCAACGATTGCCGACAAAATCATCGAGGTTTCGTCGAATACCCCTGAGGTTGGAAAGGTTGTTGAAGAGATTCAAAGCCAATCGATCGAGGGAGAGGAATTGAAAATTTCCTTTAGCGCGAAATTCATGATGGATGCCTTAAAAGCACTTGAAGGAACGGATATTAAAGTGAGTTTTACTGGAGCCATGCGTCCATTTGTTATTCGTCCCCTGCATGACGAAACGATTTTACAGCTCATTTTACCGGTCAGAACCTATTAAAATTTATGTATTTTACCATTGCCGCCAGTTAAATGGCGGCTTGGTTTATTTTTTAAACAAAAGATTTTTAGTTTTCTTTGTATCTAAACGAATTGTTTAGTAAAATAAAGTATTGAGACCATTTTAGAAATGAGGGTGACAAATGTGCCTGAAAAAATAAAGCTGGACACGGAATATATTACATTGGGGCAATTTCTGAAATTGGCTGATGTAATTCAAACGGGCGGTATGGCAAAATGGTTTTTGAGTGAACATGAGGTAGTAATAAATGGTGAACAGGACCAAAGAAGAGGAAGAAAGCTTCGTGCAGGTGACAAAGTCCAAATTGCTGGCTTTGGGGAGTTTGTGATTACCGAGTAGCTAAAGGATGTTTGCCATGTATATAGAAAAGTTAGCGCTGCAAAATTACCGGAATTATCAAGAATTATTCATTGAATTTGAAAATAAAGTAAATGTCATCCTAGGCGAAAACGCCCAAGGGAAAACAAATGTGATGGAATCTATTTATGTGTTAGCGATGGCAAAGTCACACCGGACCTCGAATGATAAAGAACTTATCCGCTGGGACCAAGAGTATGCTAAAATAGAGGGCAGAGTTCAAAAGCAGCACAGCTCTTTACCGCTGCAGTTGGTTATCTCCAAAAAGGGAAAAAAGGCCAAATGTAACCATATTGAGCAGCAACGGTTAAGTCAATATGTCGGCAATATGAATGTGGTTATGTTTGCTCCTGAAGACCTTAACATCGTGAAAGGCAGCCCGCAAATACGAAGACGGTTTATCGATATGGAAATCGGGCAAGTATCCCCCATTTATTTACATGATATGAGTCAATATCAAAAAATACTTCAGCAGCGTAATCATTATTTAAAAATGATGCAGATAAAAAAACAAACGGACCAGACGATGCTCGAAATTTTAACGGAGCAATTTATTCAAACAGCCGTAAAGATTGTGACTAAAAGGTTTGAATTCCTCCGTTTATTGCAAAATTGGGCAAAACCGATTCACCAAGGGATCTCACGGGGGCTGGAATCACTGGAGATTACCTATAAGCCCTCAGTTGAGGTATTAGAAGGGCAAAATTTGTCGAAGATGGTAGCAAGCTTTATGGAAAAGTTTGCTAAGGTGAGAACAAGGGAAATCGAACGAGGTACAACCCTTTTTGGCCCTCATCGTGACGACTTGTTGTTTTTTGTAAATGGCAGGGATGTTCAAACATTTGGATCCCAAGGTCAGCAGCGAACAACCGCCCTATCAGTCAAACTTGCTGAAATTGAATTAATCCACAATGAAATTGGAGAGTATCCTATTCTCCTGCTTGACGATGTATTATCGGAATTAGATGATTATCGCCAATCTCATTTGCTTAATACCATACAAGGAAAAGTCCAAACGTTTGTGACAACAACAAGTGTAGAGGGAATCCATCATCAAACATTAAAAGAAGCCTCAACATTTATTGTTGATGCAGGTGCGATAGTAAAAAGTTAATTGAGGTGGAGCATGTATATTCATATTGGGGAAGATCTGAACATACGGGCGAAGGATATCATTTCAATACTTGATAAAGAGAGTGTAAACCATTCAAACCTAATTGAAGAGTTCTTACAACGCCATCAAGCAAAATTAATTAATTTGTCCAAAAGCCCTTTTAAGTCGGTCATTATTACATACGACAAGGTTTATTTATCCCCAATTGCTTCTGGAACATTAAAGAAACGTTCAGCTCAAAGGAATATACAGGGATAGTCCTTTAAATATTTTTCATTGTAAATGGCGGCGGAAACGCCATATTAGTTTTGTGAAGGTGCAGGTGAACAAGCATGACTATGGAACAAAAAGCAATCGAAGAAGAATCATACGGTGCCGATCAGATTCAGGTGTTAGAAGGACTGGAAGCTGTTCGAAAAAGACCTGGTATGTATATTGGTTCAACCAGCGGTAAAGGTCTCCACCACCTTGTTTGGGAAATTGTTGATAATAGTATTGACGAGGCGCTCGCTGGCTTCTGTGACGAAATTAATGTCATTATTGAAGAAGACAACAGCATTACCGTTAAGGATAACGGTCGCGGGATTCCAGTCGGCATTCAGGAAAAAATGGGCCGGCCAGCGGTGGAAGTCATCATGACTGTGCTTCACGCAGGCGGTAAATTTGGCGGCGGCGGTTATAAGGTTTCCGGCGGTCTTCATGGCGTTGGTGCATCGGTTGTAAATGCCCTTTCCACCGAACTTGAAGTTTACGTCCATCGTGACGGCAATATTCACCTAATTAAATTTGAACGAGGCGTTGTAGTTTCTGAATTAAGTGTAATCGGAACTACTGACAAAACAGGTACGATTACCCACTTTAAACCAGACGGCGAAATTTTCACCGAAACATTGGAATTTGAATACGACGTTCTTGCGACACGTCTTCGTGAACTAGCTTTCTTAAATCGCGGCATCAAAATCACGATTGAAGATAAGCGCGTCGAAAATAAACAAAATGAATATTACTACGAAGGCGGAATTAAATCCTACGTTGAGCATTTAAACCGCACTAAGGAAGTAATTCATGATGAACCGATTTATATTGAAGGAGAACGTGACGGTATTAGTGTTGAAGTAGCCCTACAATATAACGAGGGCTATACAGATAGCATTTACTCTTTTGCGAACAATATCCACACGTATGAAGGCGGTACACATGAATCAGGTTTTAAAACAGCCTTAACACGAGTAATTAATGATTATGCTCGAAAGAATGGCTTGATTAAGGAGAATGATACAAATCTTTCTGGAGAGGATGTTCGTGAAGGAATCACGGCAATCGTCTCAATCAAGCACCCTGATCCCCAATTTGAAGGGCAAACAAAGACAAAGCTCGGAAACTCTGAGGTAAGAGCAATTACCGATACCGTTTTCGCAAGTCATTTTGAAAAATTCCTGTTAGAAAATCCGACAGTAGCTAGAAAAGTTGTCGATAAAGGATTAATGGCAGCTAGAGCAAGACTTGCAGCGAAAAAAGCAAGGGAGTTAACCCGCAGGAAAAGTGCATTAGAGGTTTCCAGTTTACCTGGGAAGCTAGCAGACTGTTCATCAAAGGATCCTGCTGAAAGTGAAATGTTTATCGTTGAGGGAGATTCCGCTGGCGGGTCGGCAAAACAAGGTCGTGATCGCCATTTCCAAGCCATTCTGCCGCTTCGAGGGAAAATTCTAAATGTGGAAAAGGCCCGACTAGATAGAATTCTTTCTAACAATGAAGTGAGAGCGATGATTACTGCGATTGGAACAGGAATTGGAGAAGATTTTGATATTGCTAAGGCACGATATCATAAAATTGTTATTATGACAGATGCCGATGTGGATGGAGCACATATTCGGACGCTCCTTTTAACGTTCTTTTATCGTTTTATGAGAAAAATCATTGAAGCGGGTTACATTTATATTGCCCAGCCACCGCTTTATAAAGTTCAACAAGGTAAACGAATTGAGTACGCCTATAATGACAAAGAGTTGGAGCGGATCTTTGCAGAGCTGCCGGCTGCACCAAAGCCTAATATCCAACGGTATAAAGGTTTGGGGGAAATGAACCCTGAACAATTATGGGATACAACGATGGATCCTGAGCAAAGAAGCATGCTCCAGGTTAGCCTTGAAGATGCCATTGAGGCAGATGAAACCTTTGATATGTTAATGGGTGAAAAGGTAGAACCGCGCCGTAACTTCATTGAAGAAAATGCACAATACGTTAAGAATTTAGATATATAAAACTAGTGAAGGGAGGTAATCAATATGTCTGAAACATCCAATCCTCAAATAAAAGAGATTAATATCAGTCAGGAGATGCGTTCATCCTTTCTTGACTATGCGATGAGTGTTATTGTTTCTCGTGCCCTTCCAGACGTTCGTGATGGGCTAAAACCCGTTCATCGCCGTATTTTATATGCGATGCATGACCTTGGCATCCATGCGGATAAACCGTATAAAAAGTCTGCTCGTATCGTTGGGGATGTTATTGGTAAATATCACCCCCATGGTGACTCTGCAGTTTATGAAACAATGGTTCGAATGGCACAGGATTTTAACTATCGCTACATGCTCGTCGATGGCCACGGAAACTTCGGCTCTGTCGATGGAGACGGTGCTGCAGCGATGCGTTATACAGAATCGAGAATGTCAAAGATTTCAATGGAATTATTAAGGGATTTAAATAAAGATACCATTGATTATCAAGATAACTACGATGGTGAGGAACGAGAGCCAGTTGTACTGCCCGCACGTTTTCCAAACCTTCTAGTTAACGGGACAACCGGGATTGCTGTTGGGATGGCGACAAATATACCGCCGCATCAGCTTGGAGAAGTCATTGATGGCGTTTTAGCTATATCACGAGACCCTGAAATGACGATTGCGGAGTTAATGGAAATTATCCCCGGCCCAGATTTTCCAACTGCTGGGTTAATTCTTGGTCGAAGTGGTATTCGTAAAGCATACGAAACAGGCAGAGGATCGATAACTCTACGTGCAAAAGTAGTAATTGAACAAAAATCAAACGGTAAAGAAGTCATTATCGTTAATGAATTACCATATCAAGTAAATAAAGCGCGATTGGTTGAAAAAATTGCCGAATTGGCCCGCGATAAAAAAATTGAAGGCATTACAGACTTAAGAGATGAATCAGATCGTAAAGGGATGCGAATTGTGATCGAGGTTCGTAAGGATGCCAATGCCAATGTTCTCTTAAATAATTTATATAAACAAACAGCTTTACAAACTAGCTTCGGTATCAATACATTGGCACTTGTGAATGGACATCCAAAGGTGCTGAATCTTAAACAATGTTTAGTTCATTACTTAGACCACCAAAAAGTGGTGATACGCCGGAGAACCGAATTTGAATTGCGTAAAGCGGAAGCACGTGCCCATATTTTAGAAGGCTTAAGAATTGCACTCGATAATTTAGACGCAGTCATTACCCTCATTCGAAATTCACAGACAACGGATATTGCCCGTGAAGGCTTAATGACACAATTTAATCTATCTGAGAAACAAGCACAGGCCATCCTGGATATGCGCCTGCAGCGTTTAACAGGATTGGAACGCGAAAAAATTGAGGACGAATTCCAAAGCTTGATGAAGCTTATTGCTGATTTAAAGGCAATTCTAGCTGATGAAGAAAAAATCCTTGAAATTATTCGTGAAGAATTACTTGAAATTAAAGAGCGCTTCAATGATAAACGCCGAACTGAGATTGTAACAGGCGGATTAGAAAATATCGAGGACGAGGATTTAATTCCCCGCGAAAATATTGTCATTTCATTAACACACAATGGATACGTTAAGCGTCTTCCGGTTTCCACCTATCGAGCACAAAGACGCGGCGGTCGCGGTATCCAAGGAATGGGAACGAATGAAGATGATTTCGTTGAGCAATTAATCACGACATCGACACATGATACGATTCTCTTCTTTACAAACAAAGGGAAGGTCTATCGTTCAAAAGGCTACGAAATTCCGGAATTCAGCCGTACTGCTAAGGGGATACCGATTATTAACCTTCTTGGCGTTGAAAAAGGCGAATGGGTGAATGCTATCATTCCTGTTGAGGAATTCGTGGATGATTGGTCGTTATTCTTTACCACAAAAGAAGGTGTCTCAAAACGTTCCCCGTTAACATCATTCGCTCATATTCGGAACAATGGTCTTATCGCCTTGAGCCTGCGTGAGGGTGATGAATTAATCTCCGTTCGTCTAACCGATGGCAGCAAGCACATGATTATCGGTACAAAGAATGGCATGTTGATCCGCTTCCCTGAAACGGATGTAAGGTCGATGGGACGAACCGCAACAGGTGTTAAAGGGATTACCCTTGATCCTGGTGATGAAGTTGTGGGAATGGAAGTATTAGAAGAGGATAATGATGTCCTGATTGTAACTAAAAATGGCTACGGTAAACGTACGCCTGCATCTGAATACCGTATCCAAGGACGTGGCGGTAAAGGAATAAAGACCTGCCATGTAACTGAGAAAAACGGCGTTCTTGTTTCAATGAGAGCTGTAACAGGTGAAGAAGATCTGATGCTGATTACGACTGGCGGGGTTCTTATCCGCATGGATGTAGCTGGTATTTCTAAGATGGGACGGAACACGCAAGGTGTTAAACTCATCAGTATGAAAGAAAGCGAAAATGAATTTGTGGCAACAGTCGCAAAGGTGGAAAAAGAAGAGGAAGACTCACAAGAGACTGAAAACGGTGAGGAAGAAGTAATGACTGTTGATGAAGCTCAAGATATCAACACACCAGAGGATGAAGAATAGGATATAAAGGAGCATACATATGTGTGCTTCTTTTTTTTCACCTTTTAGAATGGCATCAATTTGTTTTTAAGATAATTATAGTAAAAAAATAAAAAACGTGTTGACTTTGGGCATTGCCGATGATATATTTATTAAGTCGCTTACGAGTGATTCGAGAAATTGTTCTTTGAAAACTAAACAAACAAAAACGTCAACAAACAATATTTTTTAGTTTCTTTATTGAAACTAAGCCAACGTAACAAATGAGCTAATCAACTTTCTTGGAGAGTTTGATCCTGGCTCAGGACGAACGCTGGCGGCGTGCCTAATACATGC
>NZ_JBHVSI010000036.1:0-32112 GCF_042885335.1 Neobacillus sp. NPDC058068
TCACCTGTCCCGCTGCTCCCGCAGGAGTCTCGCGCCTTCCACTCCAATCAACATTGTGCTCAAAATCAACAATGTGCTTTAACACAGCCAAAAATAAAAAAAATCGCCCTCTATATGCATAACAAGCGTTATGCATATAGAGGACGATTCTATAGTCGTGGTGCCACCTCTGTTTGAAGCAAAAATTAATTGCTTCCTCAATTTCAGATACAGAGCTTTCGCTCGATATCCTATCCTTTTAACGGCAGAACTCCGTGTATCCCTACTTTTGTTCAAGATACCTCTCACAAGTCCATTCCACAAATCCTTTCTTATCGGGTTCTCACCTCCCCCGACTCTCTGCAAAGAAATAAATATGTGTACTCCTCTTGTTCAACAATTTGCATTATTTAGTTTGATATTGTTTTCAATGTTATTAAATTTGGCTGCAACTGTCAAGAGATTTTTTTAGAATTTTCAACTTCTGCTGCCATTAAAAGGATTCATTTCCCATAGTTTTTTTATATTGAAAAAAGCCATATTAACAATATAAATAAAATGAAGGCGGGATTGAGAGAAAAATGGAACATATTGAGCAATTATCGAAAAGCCCACCTGCAGCAAAAAAGAAACAAACTAAAGCTGGCCATAAACGTTCGGATGAGATCTCAAAGCAAAAGTGGGCAATTCTTTCATTATCTTCGATTCCTTTAGTTATGACATTGGGAAATTCTATGTTGATTCCTATTTTACCTTCGATGGAAAAGAAATTAGATATTTCATCGTTACAAACAAGCATGATTATTACTGTTTATTCAATCGTAGCGATTTTTTTAATCCCAATCGCCGGCTATTTATCAGACCATATCGGCAGAAAAAAAGTCATCATCCCAAGCCTCATTATTGCTGGAATTGGCGGAATTATTTCCGGCGGAGCTGCCTGGAAATTGGATAATGCTTATTGGGTTATCTTAGCGGGCCGCGCTCTTCAAGGAGTGGGCGCAGCCGGGGCATTTCCAATTGTACTTCCATTAGTAGGGGATATGTTTAAAAATGAGGATGATGTTAGTGTTTGTTTGGGAATTATCGAAACATCTAATACTTTCGGAAAGGTTTTAAGCCCCATCTTCGGGGCATTTCTAGCGGGGTTTATTTGGTTTTTACCTTTTCTTTCTTTTCCTGTCTTTTGTGTTATTTCTGTTGTGATGATGATTTTTCTAGTTAAATCTCCAAAAAGTTCCCAAAAACCAGTCCCTTTCAGGGATTTCTTTAATGGTGTTAAGAAGACCTTTAGTGAAAAGGGTCGTTGGCTTTACGCCATCTTTTTTATTGGCGGCATTTTAATGCTCGTCCTATTCGGAATTCTGTTTTACCTTTCGGAAATATTCGAAAAAGAATATGGAATCAAGGATATTAAAAAAGGTTTCTTTCTAGCTTTACCACTTGGAGCACTTTGTCTTTCATCATTTATCGGCGGAAAAATCATCAAAAAAAATAAAGTATTGATGAAATGGTTAACGTTTGGGGGTATACTGGCTGCGGCTCTTTCGATTGGAGCCTTATGGTTTTCCATTAAGTTGTGGTATATGATTACAATGTTTTTAATAAGTGGTATTGGAATCGGTATTGGGCTTCCTTGTCTTGATACACTTATTACTGATGGAGTAGAAAAGAAGGAACGCGGAACAATCACATCGTTTTACGCCTCGATGAGATTTATTGGGGTCGCAGCAGGTCCGCCGATTATTGCTGTGCTAATGAAATTTTCAAACCAATGGATTTTTATCGTCATGAGCAGTCTCAGCATTCTGGCAGCAATTGTTGCTCTATTTGCGATTAAACCAAAAGCCCAGGGCTAACACACCTATAAGCGACGTACCCTTTTTTTCTCACCTCCACGGTCGCTTAGATTATTCTGGGTAACCTGTCCGCGCCCTATAAAAACCCTAATTTTTCTACCAGATTTAAAGGTATTATGGTATAATAAATACTGTAATAATTAGGTATTGCGGGTGTGGTTTAATGATAGAATTTCAGCTTCCCTCACCCACTTTAACACAATGTGGAGAAGTACCCAAGTGGTTATAAGGGGGCGCACTCGAAATGCGCTAGGGCGGGTGACCGTCGCGTGAGTTCGAATCTCATCTTCTCCTTCATTAGAAAATAAAAAACGCCAGTAATTCTGGCGTTTTTTTAATTGAATTTGATTAAAATGGACTTAACCACTCAGGATCCCTGTCTATACAAATATGACATTTCTCTTTTTCCTCCTGAAAGGAAAAAAATAGCTGTCCGCAATCCTGACATTTGTTTGTATTAACGCTCTCAACCGAGTCGCTTTTTTCCTTTATTTCAGGTCTCATCCGGATGGCTTCTTCTGCACAAATATCTGTGCAGGCAGTACAATTCACGCATTTTTCATGATGGATATGCAATAAAGAATCTGCTAAACTAAACAGTTTTTGCGGGCAAAAGGAAAAACACGCCTGGCAGAGTGTACATTTATTTTTGTCGATTTCAACTGAGTAAAATTGAAAATCTTGATAATACTTTGTCAGATTCCATTCATCTTCTTCCATCTGCCACGAAACCGGAGCCATATTTTTAGCTATCTGTTTCCCCTCTTTTTGCAGTTTGGAAAACAAGGCTCTGCGTGATAGCTTCTCCTCATTACTATTCCAAACAACTTCAATCGTTTTTTCACCTAAGAGCTTCAATATTCGATTTGTTTCGCTTAGGACAAAATCCCATTGTTCATTTAGTGGAATGTCGGTTATCTGAATAGCTCTCATTCCTCTTTTTTTATAAATCAACAATTCCTTTTCCGTTGGTATATAGGTCTCACTATAAATGAGACTGGTATGAACAAATTCTCTTGTGACTGCTAAGCCTTTAATGGCTGACAAGGGACAGGCAATGATACAATCTCCGCAGGAATTGCAGCGCTGTGAATCGATTACCAATGTTCTTTCATTGAATGAAATTGCTTCCAATTTACATGCCTGCTCACAAACAGTGCAGGTGGACCTATAGTTTCTCTGCCTTGAACATTTTTCCGTTATTTTCACATCGGCATGCAGACTTTCTAACCAATTTAGAATCAAAGACATAGAATCACCTGGAAAATTCAGCCGCAGCGCCTCTAATCCCTGTGGCGCTGCAGCTGATTATTTTTTAAAAACTAGACAATTTCGCATCTTTGTGGGGTGAAATGACAATATTGGGAAGGGTAATTGAATTACTAGGCATCCCTTTAATTTGGCTGACACTCCCATATTTTTCCCGCAGCTTTTCTACCGGCCCAAATTCAATTGCCCGCATTGGGCAGGTTGCTACACACACTGGTTCCTCGCCTTTTTCTTGAAGTTCAATACAAAAATCACATTTATTCGATTTAAACTTCTGTTTATTATATTGCGGGGCACCGTAAGGACATGCTTTAACGCAAAGCTGCGCTCCGGCACAAATTTCTTGATCAATAGTAACTACCCCATTTTCTTTATTCTTTATGATTGCTCCGGTTGGGCAGCTGGGAATACATCTTGGTTTTGTACAATGATTGCAGGCAATCGTGAAATAGAAAGCTTTTATGTTATTCACAAAACCGCTTGATAGCTGCTGGATAAAGGTTCCTTCTTCATAAGTGTAAACCCGGCGAAAATTCAAACCGACATCAAGATTATTTTTATCCTTACATGAAACACTACAGGCTTTACAGCCAGTGCAAAGACCTTGATTAATATAAAACCCTAACTGTGCCAACATCCTCACTCCTTAGCTTTTTTGACTTCAACAAGGTTTGTTAGTTGCGGAGTCGCTTTTGCAAGAGGTGTTGGCCGCTGTGATGTCAGCACATTCACCGAACCCCGTTGATCCTGTCCATCCGTATCTGGGGTATACCAGGCACCTTGAGGGATCCCCGCTACACCTGGAGTGATTCTTGGCGTCACCTTTACATCAATCAATAAACTGCCTCGCTCATTAAACACCTGCACACGGTCACCTTTTTTTATTCCGCGCTTGTCTGCATCTTTAGGATTCAACCACATTTCTTGCTTTGCTGCTTCCTCAAGCCATTCTTGATTGTCATAGGTGGAATGACATCTCCGCTTATAATGCCAGCTGATAAGCTGCAATGGATATTGCACCTTTAATGGATCCTCAGGTCCTTCCCACGATGGTATATATTTAGCGATTGCTGGAATTTCGTCATGCTGATTCATATCCCATAAAGTCTTTGAGAATAATTCAATTTTTCCGGAAGGTGTTTCAAAACGATTTTTCTCAAAGTCATCAATTTGCTCTTTAAAGCCTACAAGCGGGGCATCATATTTAAAATGATGGACTCCCTTCTGACGGAATTCCTCAAAGGTTGGAAAGTTTGCATCCAATTCTTTCCTGGTCCTCTCCACACTCTCCTTCACTAAGTCGAGGATGGTTCTGCCCTCTGTATACTTTTCTTTCACACCTAATTTATCTGCTACCTCTGCAAAGACATCATATTCATCACGGCATTCATAAAGCGGCTCAATTGTTTTTTCGCCAAAAACAACGTAATCGCCAAAACACCATGGAACACCAATATCATAGCGTTCAAAGAACGTCGTTCCCGGTAATAGGATGTCTGCAAACTTTGCACTTGGAGTCATATAGATATCACTGACAACAATAAATTCTACTTTGCTTTCATCCTCAAGAAGTTTGCGTGTCTTATTAATATCCGCATGCTGGTTAATAAGCATATTTCCGGCCATATTAAAAATTAATTTAATATTCGCATTTAATCGTTCTGTTCCTTCTAGTCCATCTGCTGCAGTCATTTCTGTTCCCATTTCGACTGCTTTTGTCCAAAGGAAACAGGGAATAGACGCTTTTACTGGATTATCATAGGAAAATGGAAAGACGATATTCGAGCGATTCCAATAGCCAGTGCCAGCTGCCCAACCGCCAAGCTTGCCGACATTTCCAGTGAGGCAGGCTAACTGAGCGCCACCGCGCATAATTTGTTCACCATATGCATGACGCTGCGGCCCCCAGCCTTGAATCAGCGCTGCAGGTTTTGTCTTTGCGTACTCCCGGGCAATTTCACGGATTTTATTAGCTGGTACCCGGCAAATTTTTTCAGCCCATTCCGGAGTTTTTGGAGTACCATCCTTTTCCCCCAGTAAATAGCTTTTCAGCGACTCTTCCTTCGCTATTCCATCAGGCATATGCTCACCATCAAAGCCGAGACAGTATTTATCAAGAAATGCTTGATCGTGCAGGTTTTCGGTAATAATAACATATCCCATCGCATCCATCATCGCATTATCTGTTGTAGGCAGAATCGGGATCCATTCATCCGCAAATGCGATGGCCGTATCCGTATAACGCGGATCAATGACAATTATTTTTGCGCCATTATTCTTTGCCTTCATTAAATATTCACGGTATGGCGTCGAGAAAATCATTTCAGACGGATTTTGCCCCCACAAAATAATGTATTTGGAGTGTAAAAGGGAATCAAAGCTGCTGCCTGAATTGTTGGTTCCATACGTAAAGGGAGTTGCTACATTCCCTGCACCGGAACTATAATCATTACGATAATTTAGAAAGCCGCCTGTAAGCGATAACAATTTCCTTACTGCAGCACTTCCGCCATGAAGCCCCCAGCATTGTCCTGAGGCATAATTGTCATACCTGGATTCTGGACCGTATTTATCACCGATCCGCTTTACTTCAGACGCAATCGTCTCGATCGCCTCATCCCATGAAATTCGTTTAAATTTCCCTTCGCCCCGCTTGCCAACCCGTTTCATTGGGTATTTTAAACGGTCCGGATGGTAGAGCATCCGTCGGTAGTTTCTTCCTCTGACACATGCCCTCAATGGCGGGGCAGACAAGTCTCCGCTTTCTTGTGAGTCGGTACTTACCCGCACAACCACCCCATCCTTAACATGCGCCTTAATTACACAGCGCCCGCCGCAGTTATTCACGCTGCAGGTAGAAATAATTTGCTCATTATCTTTTGCACTTACTGCCTTTGCCTCTTTTTTCCGTTCAACGAGCATCTTTGTGCCGATTCCACCAGCAATCACAGGTAAACCGATTGCCCCTGACCATTTCAAAAACGTACGCCGCTGCATTTTATTGGCTAACATATTCGTTAATGGATGTTTTTCAGACATAATATTGAACCCTCCCTTACCTCCACTAATGATTCCAGATCAAAGCTCAAAAAATCTTCAAGAAGCATCGCCGCTCCCAAATATAATTGACTACTTGTATTTTCAATAATTTTTTCGCAAAAGTATGGAATCCAAATCAGTAAATGTTCTTCAAGGAAGCTAATCTGGGTGGCTAGCAATTTTTCTATCCTGTCGTCCTTCGTTTCTTGAGAACATAGATCAGTAAGATGGATCATAAATTCCAGTTCAAGTAGAAAATGGTCGTCTGGTTCATTATTTTCTTTGCAATATTGGAGTCCAAATCGATGGTATAGCTCCCTAATTTGGTAGGTCCATTCTTCAAACAAAAGCTGTTCCCTGCTCCTGTAGTACGATTCCCACGGAGGCGCACCTAACGGGCCTGGTCCAATGAAGAGCCTTTGAAACTCTTGCTGCTCTCTTTTGATTTGCTCAACAGTCAGGTGTTTAAAATAGTCATCAAGGATTTTTCCGCCTTCATGGAATTCTCCTAATTCTTCAAAGGTTTCATCTCTTTTAATTCCAATTAACGTATCAACATTTACTGGCATAGAAAATAACAAGTGCAACAGCTGATAAAAATTTTTTTTCGCTAACAAAAACGGCTGTAATTGAATATGTAATGGTTCTATCGTCAAGGTCACTTCACTTTCTCCTCCTTGTGAAAAACTTCACATGATTATTTGTTATTTTTTCTCCTGCGCCTACCTTTCATAGTTTATTACATATTCATATTACCGCATTCTCCCATAATTGTTATCTCTTTTGTGCATTTATTCACATTATCTTCAAATAAGGTTAGCCAATTTAGCCATAAAGTCGGATAAACCGATTCTAATTTTTCTTAAATCACAAAAAGAGTGTATAATAAGACGATTAAATAATATGCAAAGGATGATTTGCTTGAACATTACTGGCTATTTAGTTGATAAACTAGAAGATCCATTTGGTTTATTATCAGGTGACCGCTATGAGTTTTTTCTTGACCTTGATGTAGATGTGGAAGATGAGCTTTATTCTGAGAAGGGTGTAGGATTAAAAATAATTTTCGTAAGTGATGAGAATGGACAAAGACTTTCCCAGTACCATTTTTTTGAAAAGGGGACTGAAAAAGTGTTAGACTTTGCCCTTGAAGAGGATGAGGAAAAATTAGTCCTGCAGTTTTGCAAGGAGCATTTGGAAGAATAAAAAAGCAGGGGATAAACTTCCTCCTGCTTTTCCATATACTTACATGAAATTTTTACTATGATTATGAATCACTTGAAGTTCTTTTGTCGATTCACTCATTTCACTTTTGCAAATTGGACATAGGGGCACATCACTGCTTTTAAAATTGTCACGAATCCAGCATTTACAATTCTCTGAACTACATACCCAAATTTTCGTTTCTTCTAGTTTGATTTCTTCATCGTTTTTTCTGCCAAACGCCAAAACGTATCACCCCTTGTACTTAGTTATGACTGTTTTTGAACACTAGTTTGTTAGCTGTAAAGCTATATTTCTAGTAAACTTATAACTATATATAGATAAAAAGGTGATGCTTAACCAAGTGCATCACCCTTCTATTCCAAAAAAAAAATTGTTCACATGAAGTTAATCTTACAATTCCATTAATAAAAAAGACGCACTGGCACGTTTAGGGGAATAGCATCTCCCACAATCTCGTGCAGTTACGACTGCATAATCCAATAAATATTTAACATAATTTTATTTTACCGCACTTCCAGCTTTTAGTCAAACCAATTTCTAAAACTAGGGAATTCTGAAAATATTCGGAGCAAAATAAAACCGATTCAACGTGTCAAATCGGCTTTATTTTTTCTTATGCTTCTTTCTTCATTTTTGCTGCAGCTTTTTTCTTTGATGCTGCGGCTTTTTTGGGTTTCGTACGATCAATCGATGCCTGTAATGCAGCCATTAAATCGGTAACATTTGAAGGTGCTTCCTTGGTTGCAGCGGTTACTGTTTCTTTTCCATTTCGTTTCGATTCAATCAATTCAAGCAGTGCTGTACGGTACTCATCCGTGTATTTTTCCGGCTTGAATTCCGAAGTCAATTGATCAATTAGTAAGATAGCCGTATCCAGTTCTTTCTTAGTCACTTTGTTTTCTGCTGGAACGTTGGGAACGTCTCCTGACTTGCGCACTTCATCAGGATAATGAATCGTTTCCATGATCAATGTATTTTCATATACGCGAATGACAGCCAGCTGTTCTTTCGAACGAATGATAATTTTTGCAAGTCCCACTTTTTGTGATTCTTGTAATGCTTTTCGTAACAAAGAATAAGCCTTACTGCCTCCCTCATTCGGAGACATATAATAGCTTCGGTCAAAATAAATCGGATCAATTTCTTCGATTTTAACGAAATCAATGATTTCCACTGCTTTCTCTTCATTTTCCTTTTGCAGCTTTTCAAGGTCCTCGCGGTCAAGAACAACAAATTTTCCTTTCGTGTACTCATACGCTTTGACAATATCATCCGGCTTTACTTCTTCTTCACAAACTGAACAGATTTTTTCATATTTAATCGGTGCATGGCACTTATTATGGAGCGTACGGAGCTTGATATCTTTATCTTCTGTTGCTGTATGGAGCTTGATGGGAATGTTTACAAGCCCAAAGCTGATACTGCCCTTCCACATCGTATGCATAAGGTTATTCACCATTCCTTTTTTGCTTATATTTTGCATCAATTTAACAAGGACATTCCATAAAACATTTGGAAAAGAATGAAACAGTTCAAAATTATACAAAATATAATAAAGGTGGGGATATACTATGATGAAACCGATGCTCCCGAGTCTTACCTTTGATCTTCCTGTTCGTCCTGATTGGTTGTATGAGGTTAAATACGATGGATTTCGAGCATTATTAGAATGGACCATTAACGGTATAACGTTAACAAGCAGAAATGGAAAGCCCCTTTTACCTCAATTTCCAGAAATTGAAGAATTTTTACGAGCGTATGAGGAGCAATTTAAAGCATATTTACCACTTCAGTTTGACGGTGAACTTGTATCCTTGGAGAACGGTTATAAAGCCAATTTCTCCGCCATCCAGGTCCGAGGGCGTTTAAAGGCTGTGAAAAAAATTTCCGAGCAAGCTATGAAATCTCCTTGCCGGCTGATGGTCTTTGATTTACTAATGCTCAAAGGTAAACCACTGCTAAATCAGCCCTACCATAAACGAAAAGATCAGTTAATTAACTTATTTCAACAACTTGAACTAGAATTAGATTCTAATCCTTATAATCGCCAAATACTTCAACTTGTTTTTCCCTATGAGGATTTTAATGACTTATGGGAAAAAGTGGTGTTATACGATGGCGAAGGAATCATCGCCAAATCTAGAACTAGCCTTTGGGAGGAAGGGAAACGTACTTTACAATGGTTGAAATATAAAAATTGGAAATATGTAAGCTGTTTTGTCACTTCGTTCGATAAAACAAACGGCTATTTTTATGTTAGCGTGTATAAGGAAAATGACATTCATGTTGTTGGTCAAGTTTTGTTCGGATTTAAACCGGAAGAAAAACAAGCACTCCAGCAAACGATTAAACAAAATATTGTTCGTGAAGAGGGACCATTAATTTATGTAAACCCAGCTATCTGCCTTGAAGTGAAATATTTAGAGCTCTACGATAATCAACTCCGAGAGCCGCATTTTGACCATTTCCGCTTCGATTTGGAACCAGCCGAATGTACATATGAACAATTTATGATTCAACAAAAAAATTTACCGGCAGATTTAGCTATCACCCATCCTAATAAACCGCTTTGGGAAAATCAGCATATCGAAAAGATTGACTATATTTTTTATTTACGGGAAGTTTCTCCTTTCATGCTGCCATTTTTAGAAAATCGGCTGCTGACAGTGATTCGGTATCCACACGGAATGTTCGGGGAAGCATTTTATCAAAAAAACTGTCCGGAATATGCACCGGAATTTATCAGAACCCATTCCGCCGACGGGATTGATTATATTTTATGCAATAATTTGAAAACTCTCGTTTGGCTCGGAAATCAATTAGCAATTGAATTCCATGTTCCCTTTCAAACAATCCACAGCAAGGGACCAAGTGAAATTGTTTTTGATTTAGACCCGCCAGATAAGGATTCCTTCCATTTAGCTGTTAAGGCGGCTTTATTGATAAAAGAAGTGCTTGATCAACTAAATTTGATTGGCTTTATTAAGACCTCGGGCAATAAGGGCCTGCAAGTTTATCTGCCACTGCCGGAAGGAAAATTCTCCTACGACGATACAAGACTGTTTACAAGCTTTATGGCTGAGTATTTAATCGCAAAAGACCCTGACTCCTTTACGATTGAAAGAATGAAAAAAAAGCGCGGGAAAAGACTTTATGTTGATTATGTCCAGCATGGAGAAGGGAAAACGATTGTTGCCCCATATTCCATGCGCGGGAATGAAGCTGCAGGAGTTGCTACACCACTTTATTGGGAGGAAGTGGATGAAAAACTTAGCCCTGCCGCCTTTAATATGGAAAACGCATTAATACGGCTTCAGAAACAGGGAAATCCGTTTCGGGACTATTTCCAAACAAAACAAATTCAGCCCTTTGGACCAGTCCTTGAGATACTAAAGAAGGGGCAGAGAAAAAAAGGATAAGGTTTGCCTTATCCTTTTAACATCTTTGTTATTAGTTGCTGTACCTCGGATTGCAGTTTTTCGTATACGTCTTGCTCTGTTAATTCTTTTTTATCGGTAATTTCAACTAATTCACGCTCAAGATTTACCTCAACTGCTGCTTCGTATAGATAGGTAGCATTTCCGATTAGATCAATCTTATAATCCCTAGCGAGTTTATGAACCACACATTGGACTTTTCCGCCATTATTATAAACCGTAATCGGCTGTTCAAATGGATTTAGTTCTTGTAGGCAGGTAACAAGGGAGGAAGCTGACATCGCTGTCCCGCAGGCATTCGTAAAGCCAACTCCCCGTTCAAAGGTTCGTACATATATCGCCCCATGGTCTAATTGCTTAACAAAACTTACATTTACACCGTCAGGAAACAATTCATTGGGGCCATTTACTTTTTCACTAAGCTGTTTTTGGATATCACTTTGAAGCTGTTCCGTCTCTACTAACGCAATTAAATGCGGGTTAGGCACAGCCACCGCTGTAAATCTTAACTCCGTTGATAACTCCTTAATTCTCTCGTTGTAAAGTGTTGGCTGGTTTAAATTTAATGGCAATGCCTTTAATTCAAACAGCACGGGAGAAATTTCCACTTGATACGTATGGACATCTGGAAAGAGGTCTCTCTGTTTACTAACCTCTAAGTCTGCCTTCATGGTTTCAATGACAGCTTCACTGCGCCCATATAATTCACAAATATATCTTGCAACAAGCCGAATCCCATTTCCACACATCGAAGCCTCCGAACCATCCGCGTTAAATACCCGCATCCTTGCATCGGCATGAATACTATTCATGACATAAAGAATCCCGTCTGCCCCTAATTCCGTTTCACGATGGCATAACAAACGGGCAAGTTCTGCCCGATTCTTTTCCGTGAAAGTATACGAACTGGAAATTTCATCAATTAACAGAAAATCATTCCCAGATCCATGACCTTTTATTACCTTGATTTGCATGTTTTGACCCCCAGATGAGATGTTCATTTTGTTATTATCATATCAAACATTAATCATAAGGGGAACTGTACACACTTCTACCTTTCGATAAAGTATTCATTTATTAAAAATGACATTCTCACAAGCTTCTCCCTGTCCGATAAAGTTCCCGAAAACGAGAGTACAGGCGTATTGGCTTCTGGGAAATAAACACTCCACTCCACCGGCATCCATCCCCTGCGAAGCCGCAAAACGGGCTGATTCCCAGACTGAATTAGCTTCTCATCCATAAATACCGAGGATCCTTCTACAGCACCGATAGATTTTCCAGTTGCATCGAGCAATAGTTTTTGATTTTTTCGCCACTTATGCTTCTTTTTTTCAAAGCAGCCTAAATAGCGCTTTTCTTGGTCGAAGGCTCCAATCTTGATCAAGCTTTTCCCTTTCACCTCAAAAAAACCAATGGCTTCATCCTGTGGAGTGTAAAGAGCATACATTTTCGAAGGCCGTAATCGACTTAAACCCTTTCGACGATACCTCTTTATCCTTCCTGCCAAATCGCCATTTGTAAAGTAAAACAGTAAACTTGGTGAGTGGGTATTTAGGTAACATACTAGAAGATGCTGGGCTGCAAATAAAGAAGCATTCACGCTATTATGTCTAGCATGAACCATGTTTCTAGTAATTAATATCGACTGCTTCATCCGAAAAAGATAGAATTGAAAGCAAATAAAACTATAAGTTAGAAATGGGATTGTTAATAACATTATTTCATGACTTTTATATAAAGAAAGATTTCCAAAGACAATTATGACTGCCGGAACTAACGCAGCTATACTGCCATTTAAGCTTATATTGGCTGAGTCATTGTAATATTCGTTGATTTTCATCTAGAAAACTCCTTCTCAATTCCTCTTATACTAGTTTATTTACTATAAAGAAAAAAATGATAGAAGATTTTCTAACTGAAACAATTTCGATAACAAAAAGATTCTCTTACGCCGCAAGCTCTTTTTTCCTAAAAATAAACACACTTAACGATAATAGGATAATTATGCAAGCTACGGCCAATATGGCGGCTGGCAGGGTTTGGTCCGAAATTCCTAGATCCAAAAGGGCCTCGTTGGCATAGGTAGTTAACTGCGCCGGGCTCCATTCAAGCCAGTTAGAAAGGGTGCTGCTCAAAAGACTTATAACAATGGCAGCTGCAAGTGAAATAAACCCGGCCAAGCCTGAACTCACTAGCGATGCACTACAAAAGACCGTAATCGTTAAAATAACCGTCAGCCATAGGGCATAAAAGAAATAAGATTGGAGAAATTGCTCAAATGGTATCCATTCGAATAATAGACCTGTATAATACCAGGTTGCCAGATAGCCGATAAAAAAGGAAAACCACATTAATAAAGCACTTCCAGCCCATTTAGCCGTAACAAAAGATTGAAAGGACACAGGCTTTACTAAAATCATCGCAGCCACACCGCTTTTTCTTTCAGCCGCAATAATCCCCATAGTTGTTAGGACGATGATTAGGACACCAAGGGTTATATATTGACCTAAACCAGAAATTAACACCTCAGCAGCAGATGGGGTAGGAATTTGTATGACTGCACCTTCCGGGAGCCCGCCCACTGCATCGAGGATTTGCGGCATATAATAGCTAGTTAATGGTTCCTTTACCCCTAATAAAATAAAGGTAATCGGCACCCAAATCCATTTGAAATTTCTCCACATCTCTAACATCTCTTTTTGTAACAATGTCAGCCATTGACTCATTTCCCCACCACCTTCATAAACACGTCTTCAAGGGTCATACTGCCAATCTCAAATTTTTCAAGAGGCCAGTTTTTTTCTGCTATTACTTGCAAGAAGGCCTGTCTTGCAATGGCTATATCCTTCACAAAAATACTAACCCGATTTCCTTCAAGCATCAGCGATTGTGTTAATTCATGGTTTTCAAGAAAATGAGCATATTGAACTGCTTTTCCCCTGAAAAACAAGTCGATTTTAGCCTGCTGGTGGCGTTCACGAAGCTCTATCATCGTTCCAGATTCGACAATTTTCCCATTATGTAAGAACAGAATTTCGTCGCAAACCTCCTCAGCATCGCTTAAAATATGTGTCGAGAATAGAATTGTTGTTTCTTTCCTTAAACCTTCAAGAAGATCTAATACTTCCCTCCTGCCAATCGGGTCCAGCGCAGACACCGGCTCATCGAGCATAATCAGCTGGGGCCGGTGGATCAAAGCTTGGGCAATGCCTAATCTTTGCTTCATTCCGCCTGAATACTTAGCTGTTTTTCGGTTTTTTGCATCTAAGATTCCAACTACCTCTAGCAGCTCTAATGATCGCTCCTTCGCTTCCTTTGCTGTTAATCCAGCTAATCTGCCTACATAGGATAAAAATTCAAGCCCCGTCATCCAATCGTAAAAAACAGGAAACTGCGGGAGGTATCCGATTAAGTCGCGGATATCCTCTCCTTTTCTGGCGTCAGTAAAGGTAATCTTTCCTTCAGTCGGATTCATCAAGCCCGAAAGCATCCTTAGGGTTGTCGTTTTCCCCGCTCCATTTGGTCCTAATAGGGCAATACACTTTCCTTTGTCAAGGCTGAAATCAAGCCCTTTAATTACTTCAGTCCCTTGAAACTGCTTTTTTAAACCGCTTATTTGGATAAGGGACATCAGTTACTTCTCCTTCCAATCACAAAATAAAGAATCGGTCCAATAATATTAATGAATAAAATAATAAGTGCCCACAACCACTTCGGCCCATTTGTTCTTTCAATTCTAACGAGATCAATGATGGCTATGATTAGTAAAACAAGCTGAATAATCGCGATTGGTGCTAAAATAGGCAAATAATTTGCTAATTGATCCATGTTTCTTCCCCCTTGGTTTGTTTATCTATTTCAATCATATGACGTTTGAACTCATAAAAACGTTCAAAAACCCGGCAAAAAACTTTGCCGGGTTTTTTTGGACATTACTTTATCAATCTGAAGATTAATGGAACGCGATATTCATTCCCTTCGTAGGCCTTGATGGCGGCAATAATAGTAAACACAAACAGCATAACCGCTAAAACCGTTATTGCCACAAAGCCGATTATGATAATCGTTAATAACCCGCTAATAAAGAAGTAAACCGTATAAGAAATTAAAAAGTTAAAATACTCCCGGCCGTGATAATCTATAAAGGCTGACTCATCCTTTTTTATTAACCAAATGATTAACGGGCCTAAAACCGGAAAAAATAAGCTTAATACATAAATCCCAGCAGCTAATAACCTTTCGTCATTATTTATCATTTCTAATTCCCCCCTTAGAAAAATTTCTTAAACTTTCCTACAATTTACGCTTTACGGATTTAAAGGTTTCAGTTTTTGTAAAAAATTCTGCTAATTTATTCAACAGGCTAAGAATAGCGCCTTTTCCTTTGGCACGCAAGTTGATAAAATAGATAAAATACTATTATCAACGTACAGAAAGGTTTTATTATGACAAAAACACTGTTAAAAAACGCTTTTGTTTATCCGATTACCTCCAAACCGTTTAATTACGGTGATGTTCTCATTGAAGAAGGGAAAATTAAAAAAGTAGGCAGAAACATTATGACCGATTTGAATGTAAAAATAATCGATTGCGGGGATTTATACCTTTTCCCCGGCTTTATCGATGTTCATACTCATTTAGGTCTATATGATGAAGGCACCGGCTGGGCCGGAAACGACGCAAACGAAACCGCTGAAGCACTTACTCCCCATATTCGGGCAATTGATGGGGCTTATCCGCTCGATCCTGCTTTCACTGATGCCATTAAAAGCGGAATCACCACCGTTCATATCATGCCAGGTAGCGCAAACGTTATTGGCGGTACTACTTCTGTCATCAAAACTACAGGTAAAAATATCAAGAAGATGATTGTCCAAGACGTTGCAGGATTAAAAATAGCCTTAGGGGAAAATCCAAAAAGAATTCATAGCCATGGTAACAGCGACTCTCTTACTCGGATGGGAATCATGGGGATGCTTAGGGAAGCCTTCTATCAAGCGATCCATGCTGATAACCCAGATGACCTGCGAATTACTCCGCTTGTAATGGCTTTAAAAAGAGAAATTCCTGTAAGAATTCATGCCCACCGTGCAGACGATATCATTACGGCCATTCGATTAGCCGAGGAGTTTAATCTTGATTTACGGATTGAGCATTGTACAGAAGGACATCTTATTGCCAATGAATTGGCTGGTATGAATCTAAAAGTTTCAGTAGGTCCAACTCTGACAAGAAGATCAAAGGTCGAATTAAAAAATAAGACATGGAAAACCTATCAGGAGCTGACAAACCACGGCGTCGAAGTTTCGATAACAACTGATCATCCGTATACGCCCATTCAATATTTAAACATTTGTGCAGGCATTGCCGTAAGAGAAGGGCTTTCAGAGCAAAAGGCCCTTGAAGGAATAACGATTCTCCCAGCAAGAAATCTAAAAATTGACCAAATGGTTGGAAGTATTGAGGAAGGGAAGGATGCTGATTTAGTCCTATGGAGTCATCATCCTTTTCATTATTTAGCGAAGCCGAAGTGGACGATGATTGGCGGGGAATTGATTTACTTAGAGGTGTAGAATTTTGTAGAAAAATGGTAAAAAATTTTAACAAAAAATCAACAAAAAAACTATTTATTTTTTTCTTTTTTTCTTGTATTATACTCTAAGTGAAACTGTTTTAGACCTAAATACATGGGGGTTTACGAACATAACCTATTAGCAAAAAATGATATAGGGAAGGCAAATGGTGCGCCACCAGTTTACTGGTTCTAGTGGGTTCGATTCCCACCCCGAAATTTTTTACGCAATTTTATAAAAAATTTCGAGGGTGGACAGATCTTTTGACATGGGATCGGAATGCCCTATGGAGGGAAATTCATGCTTAAAAAACGTGATCTTCATGACAGCCACACATTGTACGAATTAATGACGCACCCAGATGTCTTCCCTTTTGTACGACAGAAAGCTGATTCATATGAAGAATTCTTATTTATGACAAAACAAACGATCGAAGCTGAGGAGCGCGGTGAAATAATATCACGGACTATTCTAGATGAATGGGGTGCACCAATCGGCACGATTAATTTGTTTGATATTGAAGATAATGCCGGATTTTTAGGGACTTGGCTGGGAAAAGAGTATCACGGCAAGGGCTATAACAGCCCAGCTAAAGAAGCCTTTTTTCAGGAGCTTTTTTACGAAATGGGGATTGAAACTGTTTTTATGCGGATTCGAAAGGTTAATATCCGCTCAATAAGGGCAGCGGAGAAACTGCAGTATGTAATTAAAGCAAACGAGACCAGACTATCAATCTATCAGCAATTGAACGCAGATGGCGAAGTTTATGATTTGTATGAAATTCCGAAAGACTTATACACCTTTCACTTACTTCGGAATGGCTCGATTGAACAAGATTCCTCGCAATTGCTGGAAGCATAAAAAGCAATCGGTTAACAACCGATTGCTTTTTTACATGAAAAAGGTTTTTATTGTCTAGCTCCAGCGCCCTAGCGGCTAGTGTCCTTCCGCTCTCCGCCCTACGATAAGTCAAGCACGGATGCGCTCCGCTCTCCGTGTTTCCTTTATCTCAGTTGGAGAGCTCCAGGCCATACGCCGCTGACCAGGGCGCTTACGCTTTTCTTTTAATCCGTTACGTTTTGTTCAATACTTTCATTAACTTCACTTAGACCCATTTGGAGCAAAAATTCATCCAGTTCCTCGTCGGTTAATGTTTCAAAGCGGCCATCATGAAAAAAAACTTGGGTTTGATTTGGATTAATTCTGTTGATGTTAAAACTCATTTTCTTTGCTCCCTTCATAGATGATTACTAGCTATTATCCACAAAAGAAACAATTTTCATACTAAACTAAATTACACGCTACCATCTCCGTTTTTAAAGGCTTTCCCTAATACATCTACACCACCTGTTACGGGAATAATGCTTCCGGTAATAAAGTCAGATTTTTCATCTGTCAGAAAGGCAATGACCCTGGCAATATCTTCACCAGTGCCTTGTCTTCCAACGGAGGCAGCTCCCTCGAATGCAGCAATCGATTCTTCAATGTTTTTCTCTTTCCACTCGTTGATAATATCACCCGGACAGACCATATTTGCCGTTATCCCATGTACCGCTTCTTCAATTGCTAATGTCCGGGTTAGTGAGGCCAATCCCGTTTTCGCTGCTGCAAAGGCAGAGCGATAAACCCAGCCTGGAGCCGTTTCGACCCGATCGTAGCCCAGAGTAATAATCCTTCCCCACTGTTGTTTTCGCATTAAAGGAATTATTAGCTTCGACAAATAAAAAACAGCACTTAAGTTTCCTTGTATTAGGTAATTCCATTCCTCTAACGTATAATCTGTCAGTTTTTTTCTTTCATGTATGTATGGACCGGCATTATGTACTAAAATATCCACGGCATTATAGGCAGAAAGAGTTTCCTTAACCATTCGATTGCAATCATCGTAATTTGCAACATCCCCCTGAACAGTAATGATTTTCGTACCAAAACAATCAGTTAATTGGTTTGCCAAAGAAACTGCTTCTGATTCACTATTTCGATAATTAATTGCTAGCTGATACCCTTTTTCTGCAAGCTGGATTGCCGTTTGTTTACCAATACCCGAAGCTCCTCCTGTAATCAAAGCCGTCTTTTTTCTCACAAACATTACCTCTCTATAGTTAGAATTCTTCTTTATACTATATGTTAAAAAGATTCAAATATATATGCAAATAATTAACTTCCAACACTAATTAACGGAAAGGATAAGAATTGCATATTATGGGATATCACCGATAATCGCCGAATCAATTCTTCTTATGCCAAACTCGATTTACGTAAGCCTGAAAGGATGAAAAGGAATGTTCCCATGGAATATGTTTCCCTTCGGTAAAGATATGAAGGAATCAATGCAAAAAATGAAGCCGGAGGAAATCAACAATTTTGTCCAGGATATCATTGGAAAAATCATGCCTGGAAATATGCAGGGAATGATGAACCCGCAGGAAATGTTCAATGGATTTCAAAATACTTCCTCCCAGCCGCGGTCTGTTTCAGGGGTGTTAGAGTCGACTGCCTTTGAGACTCACGACTATGTGTTCGTGAGAATTCCGCTAAAAAACGAGGAATGGATTAAAATGCTTCGCCTTTATCATACTTCTAACCAGCTAATCATCGAGCACATCCCTGAACACAATGATTCAAATACAATCACCCTGCCAGCGATTGTCAAAAGGAAAGGGGCAATCGCAAACTATAAAGATGGCATCCTTGAAGTGAAAATCCCCAAAAATATTGATATGCAGTATTCGCAAATTGATGTGACGGAAATTTTGTAAATGTTTTTTGCATGTTTTTCCCGTTAAAAAATATGATGAAATAACTGCTTTAAAGTAAGGAGTGATATGATGGAAATCGATAAATTAAAAAAATGGGTGGATACTGCACAGCAATTCCAATCGGAAAAGTTTTGGAATAATGTATTCGATAGCCAAAATAAGAGTTCACCACTCCTAAACCAAATACCGACTGTCTCAGAACATTTTCCGAAATGCGATTTATTTGAAACTGAAAATGAGCTTGTTGTCGAGGCAGAAATTCCAGGGGTATTGAAGGAAAATCTGCATATTTCCATTCACCATCAGCTTCTTACAATCACTGGTGAATGTAAAACATTTTTGCAAAATCGAAAGTATTTTATCAAAGAACGGCCCAACCGTAAGTTTACCAAGGAAATAACACTGCCTTATCCTGTTAACATTCATAAAGTGAAATCAGAAATGCGCTATGGCGTTTTATCGATTGTCATGCCGATTAACCGAGAAGAAATTGAAGATATCCCAATTACCTTTAATAGAGATTGAAAGACAGCCTATAGGCTGTCTTTTAATATTATCAGAATTTATATCAATGAACTTTGAGAATTGTCCAGCTCCAGCACCCTAGCGGCTAATGTCCTTCGCTCTCCGCCCTACGATAAGTCAACATCGAATCGCTAACGCTCTTCGTGTTTCCTTTATCTCAGATGGAGCGCTCCAGGCCATACGCCGCTGACCAGGGCGCTTGCGCTTTTCTTATTAATGACCCTCATGGGTGTGATCGTCTTCATGATGATCATCCATGTCCATATTCTCCATCGAATCTTTTGCTTTAGGGTCTTCCGGTTCACTTGGAGTCCCGACAACGAATTCCTTCTTCGGCATATTATGCATATCTCTTGCCGTAACGTGAGAAATGATATAATAGGTGCCTTCTTGCGGGAACGACTTTTCAAGACGATAGATTCCGTTCTTAGCTTGTTTTATTTCTATTTTTTCGTGTTTTTCATCCTTTGCCCGCCATATTTCAAATATCACGGATTCGGCATCGTTCACCATTTCTTTTCCTTGACTTACCTTTGCTTCAAATGAAATTGGCTGATTTACTTTCCCAGTCACAGGTTTAACCGATAATTCCACTTCTAACATTTCAGGTAAGGCATCATTTTGTTTACTGCAAGACACAGCTACACTTAGTAGCAGGACCGTAATAATAACGACTAGAAGCTTTCTCACAAATATACTCTCCTAACTTAGTTCTTCCAATATTTCTACATGGATTTTTATTAATCGTAATTTCATTTCTGCCGAGATCGAGGAATTCATCACTCTTTTAATGGCTGAATAATATTTTTCATATCGGCTTTTTCTAACTCTTGGATGGGAGTTTTCATCTAACAACTCTCGTTTTATCGCCTCGATTAATATTTCTTTGCTGCCTATCTCCTCTGTGAGTAATATCCGATTGTTCCAAATCGAGCGGTATTCCACTAATAAATCATCAAAATTCACTTGTTCATGTGCCAAACCCTTTCCCCCTTTTTCTTTCATCTGAATTGTTACATATTTGATAGCGTTATTGCAAAAAATAGATGTTAACAATACTAAGGAAGTGTATCCTATGTCTACACCATACAGATGCCCAAACTGTAAAACGAATCGAAGCCGTTTTAATATCGTCCAGCAAGTCTCACAAGCTGTCAAGCTCGACCCCCAATCTGGTGACATCGTCAGGGAATATCAAGAAAATGAATTAGAACCATTTCATCTTCCATATAACGGACCTGATTATCGCGTTCAATGCGGTGCCTGCGGCTTAATTGAAGATGAACGAACCTTTATCAAATTTGGCGAGCAGCCCATATAGTCCATTAAAAAACACCTTTACAAACAGGTGTTTTTGTCTTTAAGGAAGATTATTTTCTTTTAAAAAATCCTCTGAATCCACTTTCCAAGGATCGATAGGTGAAAACCGCACAAGATGTATGTTCCCTTTAAATTTTTGCCCGCCTCTGTTTTCTATGTACAAATCTACTTCAACAGGAACATCCAAGCTGATTTCCTCGGTTAAGTCCTCTGGGGGCAGCATTTCCATCCGGGAGATGCTAAAATTTTCAACCTTTGCTAAAATGGGTTTCCAGTTTATTTTTTGTAAGGAAACCTGTGAAGTAATCCGTTTATCCTGCTGTTTAAAGCCTGTCACATAGGCATTAATCGCCTCGTAGGGATTCGCTTTCCCGAGATACTCCTCTAATTTTCCTGCTGCTTTCAAAATCATCAGCATATGGGATAAGTCCATTGTGTTTGTCCGATGAGTTGTACTCCCGTAGAAATGAATACAAAAATGACCGGGAAAATTATTTTCCAATGCGCCTGCACCATGCGGCATTCCGTGCATCGATGCAGCAATCCATTGCTCTTTATGAATAACGATGATTGCCCGCCGTTTCCAGCTCCATTTACCACTATATATTTTTTTCATTATTTTCGTATCTTTTTTTGTTAATGGCTGTACATCGGCATGGTTACTCCCTGCCCTCCTTTGGACCTTGAAGCGTTTTCCTGTTTCAACATCGAGGACGGTGAATTTTGTGTATTTCGGGACTATGTGATTAACTTCTTTCCAATCCGGCATTTCAATTTTATAGCTAATATCAGATGCAGCTTGAACCCCTTGTCCATATAGGAGGTAATGGATTAACACCAAAAAACAAGCTAACTTCTTCATTTCAGACCCCCTCTTAATGGTTTATAAGCTACATTAAAAGAGTTACCTGAATATCTATTTATCATTCATTCCATCTTGACTATTTTCTTATTTCTCAATATTTTCCAGCTGCTCCTCAATCCGATTCCAATCGATATTTTCACCGATAAATACGAGGTTTAACGGCAAATTCATCTCTTCCTTGATGTAAAGCGGCATACCATATGAAAATTGGAATAAAAACGGCAGTGCCGCGGAATCAAATTTCACATATCCTTTTATACGGTAAATTGTATCCGGCAGTTCTTTTAAGAATTCCTCAAACGTTGTATGATTAATTGCGGTTTTAAATTGGTAGACAAAGGTGGATAAGTTTAAATCGATTCGCTGTGATGCCTGTTCAAAGGATACAGATAGACTTCTAAGCTGTCCAATTGAAACCTGAGAATAATTCGTCAGTAAGCATTTTGCCGTTTGATTAATGGATTGGATTTCAAAGGAAATAGCCGCTTGTTCCTGTTCTTTCAAATCCTTCATCTTGTTAATTATGATAAAGTCAGCATGTCTAACTTGCTCAAGAACAAGCTGCTGAAGCTGCGGACTTAATAATTTCCTGTCCTTCCATCTCGTGCCATCAACTGTTGTAATAATGCCTTTAATATTCAATTGATCCGCAAACAACGGAGAAAGAATCGCATCCAACACTTCAACAGGATGGGCAGCCCCTGTCGTTTCGATATAAATGACATCCGGCTTTTCTTCTACTAATAGACCTTGAAGCTGGGCTTCAAGCTTATCCTGAATCGAGCAGCAAATACAGCCGCCTAATAACTCTTTCAGTGATACGTCTTCAGCTACAGCATCAGAGTCAATCGATACTTTTCCTAATTCATTCATCATGACTGCGACTTTTCGCTCTGATTTCCGTTCATCCTCTAGAAAACGTTTTAAAAGGCTTGTTTTTCCACTGCCTAAAAATCCAGATAAAATATAAACTTCTGTTTTTTTCAACGTCATTTCCCATCACTCCTCTTTTCGATAAGACATAAGAAATGAACCCGACTCAATTGAATCGGGTTCCATTTTGTTATTTCATTCGTCCTTTTAAGACCTCAATCGCTTTAAGCATTTGCGTATCATTTGTCTTTATTTTTTCTCTTAACAGATCCATCAGTTTCAATGTTGATTCGGCTTTTAAAACTCCATTAACCGGAAGCTTTTGTGCTGTTTGAAATTGAATGACAGCTTCTTTCGTTTTCTCATCGAAGAATCCATCTTCTCTGCCTGGGTCATAGCCAATCGCCTTCAACATCTTTTGCGCAGTCTCTACTTCAGCAGATGAAATAGACATGGCAAGCTCCTTATCCGGATTGATAATCGGCAATGAGGCATAATCAGGGAGAGCGACTTCTACATCCGGGCTGATTCCTTTTTTATGAATCCACGTTCCATCCGGCGTCAGCCATTTGGCAATGGTATATTTAATGTTGGAGCCGTCTTTGAAATCAGCGGTCGTCTGTACCGTACCTTTTCCAAAAGATTTTTCACCAACAAGCGGTACACCGGCAGATTCTTTTACGGCAGCGGAAAGAATTTCGGAAGCACTTGCACTTCCTTTATCAATTAGCACCACTAAAGGCAGGTCTGGATTCCCCGTATTTTTCGAAGGGATTTCGGTAAGCTTGCCATTCCGGTCTTCTTCCTTGACAATAATCTTGCCTTTAGGGACGAACATACTTGAAATGTCGATCGCTTGGTTTAATAAGCCCCCAGGATTTTGCCGCAAGTCTAAGACAAGACCCTTCATTCCCTTTTTCTGCAAATCATTTAAGGTCTCAACTAATTCTTTTGATGTATTCGTTGAAAAGCTGGTTATTTGAACTTTTGCAATCGACTCATCCACCATTTCACCATAAACAGTCTCAATAGGAATCTCATCGCGAATAATCGGCACCGTCATCGGAGCATCTATGCCTGGGCGCTGAATTGTCAATTCTACCTTCGTTCCCTTTTTCCCTCTAATTAAGGTAACAGCTTGGGTTGAAGTCATTCCCTGCAGGCTTTTTCCATCGACTGAGGTAATCATATCATTAGGTTTTAAGCCTGCTTTTTCAGCAGGAGACCCTTTAATCGGGGACACGATAACTATATGCCCGTCCTTTTCTTGAATCTCGGCACCAATTCCTTCAAACGAAGAAGAAATACTACTATGAAAGCTTTTTGCTTCCTCATTACTCATATAATCGGAGTATGGGTCATCCAGCGAATCGACCATCCCGTTTATCGCACCATTTATGAGCTTTTTTTGATCCAAATCCTTGTAATATCCATTTTTTAATGTATCAAAGGCTTCATAGAGTTTATTAAATTCTGTCCTTTGAGGAGCAACTGTTACGACCTTATCTTTTCCAAACGCCAGGGCAAATGTCGTAATCCCCGCAGATAGAAAAACAATTAAAAATAACAGCATGATAAAGTGAAACTTTTTCAACCGAATATAACTGGATTTGCCCTCTGTTGCTTGCTCTTGTTCAATGTTTCCTTCTGCAGTCTTCTCTTGTTCAACATTCTTTTCTTCCAAAGCCTTCACCACTTTCATTAACCATAAAAGTAAACCCTTAGTGATTAGAATAACATCTTTTTTATAAAAAAACACAAGAAAAGTTATTGAAATTAATAATAACCACAATGACCTTCAAAAAAATAGAAAAAACCCCTTCCTTTTTGGAAGAGGTGGGAAGTTTTATTCCTTGATTGCTGCTTCCAAGGCAACTTCTATCATATCATTAAAGGTCAATTGTCTTTCTTCAGCTGTTGTTTCCTCACCTGTTAAGATATGATCACTGACAGTTAGAACGGACAGTGCTCTGCGGTCAAATTTAGCAGCTAATGTATAAAGCGCAGTTGTTTCCATTTCGATCGCAAGGATTTGATATCTTGCCCATTTTTCAAGTTCAGCATTATCATTATAGAATGAATCTGCTGTGAAAATATTCCCTACTTTCAAATTAAGTCCTTTGGCCACACCTGCATCATAAGCCTTTCTCAGCAAGTCAAAGTTAGCAGTAGGGGCAAAGTCAACATGGCCAAAAGTAAGACGATTCATATTCGAATCTGTTGAACTTGTCATCGCTAAAATTACATCGCGAACTTTAACATCTTTTTGAATCGCTCCACACGTACCAATCCTGATTAGATTTTGCACTTGATAGCTTTGGATTAATTCATTTACATAAATAGAAATGGATGGCACACCCATTCCAGTCCCTTGAACAGAAATCCGTCTTCCTTTATAGGTTCCAGTAAAACCTAACATATTACGGACTTCGTTATAACATGTTGCATCCTCTAAAAACGTTTCAGCAATATATTTCGCTCGAAGCGGATCTCCTGGAAGCAAAACCGTTTCGGCAATTTCATTTTCTTTGGCACCAATATGTACACTCATTAAATAGACCTCCAATCAAATATAAGGACAGGATTTGTTATTCTGCACCATAGACACTATAACATAATCGCTTTTAAAGCAAAACCTTGACATGTTTTTTTGATTTTGTGGGAAGCTATTTGTTATAAGGAGGGGGTTAACGATGGGTAAAAAACATCGAAGCAGAATAAATTCACAAAAGAAGAATAATCACATCCCTGCTGAGGCGATTGTCGCAGAACATGAAGCACACGAAAAAGAGCATAACGCAGCAGGAAGAAAAGAATAAATGGAAATAAACCTAAGGGTATTTCCTTAGGTTTATTGAATGTTCAGTTTAGAGCAGGATGATTCGATTAATGGGGAACCAGCCCCCGGGTTTTAATTGAAAATAATACTGGCCGCCACGGGCTTCATCAATCAGGATGATATCGCCGGTTGCGAGAAATCTTCCTTTATAATTTGCCGGTAATCTGTCGGTCACGTTAAAGCGGCTGAAGGTTTCCTGCAAACACTGATCCCGGCTATTTGCCGAAATGTTCGTTCGATAAACCTCTTTATATCCTTTATTTTCGCGGTACTTTGGAGTTTGAAAGATCGTCACATCATACTGGATATTTGCTCTTCTTGTTAATACCTTGATCATCATATACCTCCAATTATTAGAATTAATCGCCTATTCTAATAATTAGCCATAAGCATTGTCAAATCCTCCGTAGAATTTCCACTATTTTTGTCGAATTCCTCATTTTACCGAAGAAAAATGTTTCAAGGATGAAATTAATAAATAACTGCACCCATTATCTATCGTATAAGGAATCTTGAGTTACTAGTTTCCTATTCATCTTCTACCTCTTCGTCAATAATGCTCTTTTCAATTAAATATTCAAACGTAATATCTGCGAGTTCTTCTAATTCTTCTTCACTAGGAACGTATCCCCTTTTTACAAGCTCATGAAAGAAAAATTCGGCAATCTCTTCTGTATCGATAAATACTTCAATTTCCTTCATTAGCATCGCCCCCTTTTTAGAGAATGTATGATGGATATAGCTTTTTAATGCCAAAAGGTATACCCATAAGGCTGTATAGATGTTTTTTAGAAGCTTTTATTTTATCAAGAGACCATGTCTATTTCCGCTTGGACAAGCATAGGATGATTGAAAAGAACTCTATGAGGTGATATGAATGACAAATTTTCAATTAAAGCTTGAGGCATGGATGGAAGATGTAAATCGGGAGGATGGCTTCACCCTCCGACTCTTTGGGAAGATTACCGACACGATGTTTTTTCTGATTAAATGGGCCGGCATCCCATTTGTTTTGTATTTATTAATTCAAATTTCAAGATGGTAACTATACATGGCTTTTGCCATCATTGCTTCCTAGACTTTCTAATTTCCGGAGAATCACCCGCATTACTTGATAATATTCCTGATCTTGAAACATTTCATATAATATCCGGTAATCATTAAATATGTCCAATAGGTTGTCAATTAATTCCTTTTTCTCTTTCTTTCGTTCAATTTCTTCGAATTCCGCTTTTCTTACAATGTTTGGTGATTTAGGTATATTTGCTGCCTTTTCCTGCTTATTCACTAAGTATAGAATTCCCAGCTTTTGGATAAATGTATCAGCATTCTCCGCATCAGCTACAAGTGTCAGTTCCTCTTCACCTGCTTCGAGCCATTCCCCATCACTAACCCTTGATAACTCATAAATTATATCTTCCCAGGCGTCTTCTTTGTAACGCCAAATCTCTGTTCGAAAGCCAACCACTTTAAATAAATCGGCACCATAACCACTGACTTGAACTAAATCTCCGAAGAAGAATTTATATTCGATATCAATCTGTTCGTGCTCCAATACCGTGCCTTCATACTCCGATAGTAATTGTAAGGCGGATTCTATGAACAGACCATCACTTTTATTTACTTCATACACGTACTTTCCGTCGAGCCATTTAACATCTGTTATCTTGCCGACAGTTCCATAAATAGTAATCACGACCGTATCACCGATCTTATAATTCGGTTTTTTCCTCTTTGTCATGTCCTCCCATCCCCTCAAAAAATAAGCCGTGAATTTTGATTACAATAGTATATGCACCGCCTGAAATAAAAGCGCATGACAATTATAAAATGAAAAAATCGCCTCGAATTAAGAGGCGACTCTTGATGCCTATATTTTGTTTTCTGAACTTAGATAAAGCTGCCAAGCTTCGTCGAAGACAGTCATCGAATCTAAATAATGTCCATTGAGCTCTAGATATGAACTAAGCTCATGGTAATCATCCGCCGATTTCGGAAAGGCAACATCCAAAAAAGCCGCATTTGCAAAGTGACTTATCGCATCCTTTGGTGCCGGGTGTCTATAGTTCATTAAAAAGTGATAAAAAGATTTCCTCATAGTAATTCGCCCTTCTCAGCCAATTTCGTTTTTTCTTAGGAATACTATAACGAATCATGCAGGTATCGTCCAGTAATTCCATTGTAAAAAGCAGCCCGAAATTTCAGGCTGCTTCCATTATGAAGAGAAGTCAAAATAATTCTTTTTCAATAATCTCGGTATTTTCATTAATTCTTCAAAGGAAATCACTTTTCCAATTTGCTTACAATCAATTAAATACAAATGATTTTCTATTTCTTTAATAATTGGTTCGCTCTGATAAATCATCTCACAGTCCCGGCAGCAATAGGTGGGAGTTGCGGTAATTTCAATTGCCCGCGAGCCATCAGGCAATTCCCAGAAAACGGAATCAGTCGTTTGCTTTACATTTATGCTGCTGCACCATTCACATGCTATTTCCACCGAATCCACCCCCTATTCCTTAATTGTCTCTGCTGAATTAACTGCATTTTTCGTTTCTTGACTGCTCTTTTCTTTCTCTGTCAAGGCTCTAAATTTCTTATCCTTTAATTCATCACGTTTACCTCGTTTATCCTTTAGAGACGTATGGTCAGGATCTTGATTGTAGTCCTTGCGGCGATTAAGCCTTGTCAACCCTTCCGGCACAAGATTAAAATGCTGATCATTCATAATACCTGCAATTCCGGCAAGCGACCGTTTCTCCTCCATGTCAGGATAAATTTCTTGAAAATAACCTTCTGCTCTGCCAGGTAGATAATTTTCAGGCTCCGGATAGGAAGTAATCACCCCTTCAAAATTACGAAGAACGACCTTTTCCGGACTTTGCGAAATTAAATAGTTCGGCTGCAGGGCAATTTTTCCGCCGCCTCCAGGGGCATCAACCACAAAAGTTGGTACGGCATATCCAGACGTATGACCGCGAAGCCCCTCAATAATTTCGAGTCCCTTTGAAACTGGCGCCCGGAAATGGCCAATTCCTTCTGACAGGTCACATTGATAAATATAATATGGGCGGACACGAATTTTCACCAGGTCATGCATCAGTCTTTTCATAATTGAAACACTGTCATTGATTCCCGCTAGGATAACAGACTGATTGCCAACCGGAACGCCGGCGTTAGCGAGCATTTCACATGCCCTTTTCGAATCTTCGGTAATCTCGATTGAAGTATTAAAATGGGTATTCAGCCAAATCGGATGATATTTCTTCAAAATATTACAGAGGTTTTCCGTAATTCTTTGCGGGAACACAACCGGTGCCCTTGTACCAATCCGGATAATTTCAACATGGTCAATTTCCCGTAGATTTTTTAGAATATATTCCAGAATATTATCATTGATTAACAGGCCATCTCCCCCGGAAATTAATACATCGCGGACCTGAGGTGTCTGCCTGATATAGGAAATGGCGGCATCAAGCTGTTTCTTTGGCACACCCATTCCAATTTGTCCGGAAAAGCGTCTTCTTGTACAATAACGGCAATACATCGAACATTGATTGGTTACTAGAAAAAGGACACGGTCAGGATAACGGTGTGTTAAGCCTGGTACCGGCGAATCCTCATCCTCATATAATGGGTCTTCAAGATCATATTTTGTTTTATATATTTCCTTTGAAATTGGCACGGATTGCATTCTGATTGGGCAGCGCGGATCGTCAGGGTTCATTAAGGATGCATAATAGGGTGTGATATTTAAGGGAATAGTTTTCGTTGAAATCCTGACTCCCTCTTCTTCATCGGGAGTTAAGTTAATCACCTTTTTTAAATCATCTAATGTCCGAATTGTATTCGTTAATTGCCAAAGCCAATCATTCCACTGTTCTTCGGTAACATCTTTCCACAGCTCGATATCTTGCCAATGCCTTTTTGGTTTATATAAAAATGGCTTCATTATGATTTCCCCCTTAAACATGCTTTACCATAAACTATGCAAGAAGCGTGCCAACACCTTAAAACACTTAAGAATGAATATTTGATTGAAAATTCATATTCTTCAGCCTTTAAATATTGAAAAAACTGCCGAAAAATCGGCAGCTCATGTTATCATTTTTTTCATTTTATATTGCAAGGTTTGTCTGGGAATCTCTAATATCTTCGCCGCTTGATTAATATTCCCTTCACATAAATCAAGGGCATCACTGATGAGACTTTTTTCTAATGCCTCTATATTTTTTCTTAATGATAGACTTTCAGTTGGATTGCTTTTACCTTTTGGCGGCTCGGGAAGATTTCTTAACATAAGGGGCAGATCCTCATAGCTAAGGAACTTGTCCTCACATACGTTCATCATATATTCGATGGTGTGTTTTAATTCGCGTACATTCCCGGGCCAACGATAGCCTGTAAAGAATAACTCCAACTTCTTCTCAATGCCTTGAATGTTTTTCACTAATTTCCGGTTAAAATCCTTCATAAAGTAATCGGATAAGAACAAAATATCATCTTTGCGATCCCGTAACGGAAGCAGCGAGAAGGTAAAGACATTTAAGCGGTAAAAAAGGTCAGAGCGGAGCACCTGATTTTGAAGGGCAATGCTTGGATGCACGTTCATCGCCGCAATGACGCGGACATTCACCGATATGTTCTGCGAGCCGCCAACCCTTCTAACCATCCCATCCTCTAAAACTCTTAATAGCTTTGCCTGCAGTTCAATCGGCATTGTATGTAGTTCATCAAGGAAAAGGGTTCCGCCATCAGCAAGTTCAAATAACCCTTTTCGATCAACAGCCCCTGTATAGCTGCCTTTTGCCGTGCCAAAAAGAATACTTTCCAACAGGGTTTCAGGTATCGCCGCACAATTTTGCGCAATAAACGCACCGCCCGAACGGTGTGATTCGTGATGAATTCCTTGAACGAATAATTCTTTTCCTGTTCCCGATTCACCATAGACGAGAATTGGGGAATCGGATTTTGCTAGCTTCCTAGCCTCGTCCTTCATGCTAATAAAGGCGGGATTAACAGAGATTAAATCACCAAGGGTATAATTCACTTGCTTTAATACCTTTTTCCGACTGCCTTTGTTTAAGCCTTTTTGTAAATCTAATAGACTTTCGGCAAGCAGCTTCATCCTTGAGTAGTCCTTAGCGATTTCAACAGCACCGATAATTTCTTCGCCAAGCAGGATAGGCAGGGTTGTATTGATCGTATCAATTCTCGTTCCATGGATATTTAAGTACACCTGTGTTTGATTGAAAATGGGCTTACCCGTTTTAATCACCTTTAACAACGTGCTTGACTCTTTTGTCAGCGAGGGAAATGCGTCAATTAAGTACTTTCCCTGCACTTCCTTCACACCCATGCCATCATGCTTTGCGGCAACTTCATTGTAAAAAATCGTTTTTCCCTCAGTATTGACAACATGAATCCCTTCATCAATGCTTTTTAGAATCGCACTTAGAACTTCTTGCGTCAAAGCCGTTAATTGAACCATTTATGTCACCTGCCCTTCTGAACGAGTTGCAAAGGTGCCGAAAAGTTGTCACCTAAAAGCCCAAATTTTAGCAGTTCGCCAGATTTTTAACCCACATATTCATATTTTCAAGTTTGTCATAGATATAGCAATTATTCATTAACCTTCCGCGGTACGCGTAACCGAGCTGATATAACACGGCATTCATGCCGAAGGATAAGGACCTGGCGATCGAATAGGCACAAAAGATTCCATGGCCTTTCAACTCAGCTTCCAGTGCTTGAAGGATAATTTTCATTAGACCGTATTTTCTATGTTCCGTTAATGTTGCGCAATCCGTTAATTCAGCGTTCTTATAAAAAACATTTATTTCTGCAGAAGCAGCACTGACAATCCTACCTTGATGGAAAAAGACATAATAGACCGTTCCCTCCTGCATCGTCTTTTTTACATAATCCGGATGATGCAAGGGGGTAGGATAGATTTGAAATACTTGCCGGTACAATGCCGCAAGCTCCTCTGCGCAGCTTTCGTCAGCCTTCCTTAATTCAAATTCCTTTGGCGGATAGGCTTTTTGAATGGAAGTATCTAATTGGTAAATACTGCGGATCATTCCATCCTCCGTTATCCAATGATCATTTCTCTTGCGCTCTTCGGTGTAGAACTTTGAATAGAAATGGGCATCCGAACCAAGGAAATAGCGATCGACAACCGCTTCCAGCTGCAGACCATATTCAAAAAACGGCAGACAATCTTCGCTGCGGCCTTTGATAATTAACTTTTCAGCTTGATATTGTTCAACGAGCTCTTCGGCCTTTTCTACTAGTAATTTGGTATTTCCACGATAATTATCGATCCGGATACGTTTATTAAAAGGATCTAGATAAACCTCGAGGAAATAACTGCTTTCCTCGAGGAAAATAGTTGATGCCGTTTGATTCATCTCTTTTACCCCTTTATCTTAGGCAGTGTTAAAAGTAAATGTTGATTTCCGTTCCAGGCGCTTCGCTTTCCGCGGGGCGGGCGGTGAGCCTCCTCGGCGCTAAAGCGCCTGCGGGGTCTCACCTGTCCCGCT
>NZ_JBHVSI010000037.1:0-30611 GCF_042885335.1 Neobacillus sp. NPDC058068
GGTCTCACCTGTCCCGCTGCTCCCGCAGGAGTCTCGCGCCTTCCACTCCAATCAACATTGTGCTCAAAATCAACAATGTGCTTTAACACAGCCTATTTTTATAAAAAAAACACGCTATTTCGCGTGCTTTTTCAAAATAGTTAATTTGTTAAATCGCATTTCTCTAATGGAATAACCTTGGTTTTTTTCGTGAATTTATAACCAAGCCATAATATTAAGAAAAGCGGCAGGCCAATATAGGAAACCAGCACACCGTTCCAGTCGATATGACCGCCCATAAAGGCTGTATAGTTTTGCCCTAAAACCACAAACCCACAGACAGAAAAGGCGAATATTGGACCAAATGGGAAAAATTTTGATTTATATGGTAACAGGCTAAGGTCCTTACCTTGTGCGGCAAACGCTTTTCGGAAACGATAATGACAAACCGCGATTCCAAGCCATGCAATAAAGCCAGACATACCTGAAGCGTTTAACAGCCAATTGTATACTTTCCCATCACCAAACAGGGAAGCAAGGAAGGCGAGGGTACCCACTAAAGATGTTGCGATTAGAGCATTAACTGGAACACCATTCTTGTTTAATTTACCAAGGAATCTTGGGGCTTTACCTTGACGGGCCAAATCCCATAGCATCCGTGTTGAGGCATACATCCCTGAATTCCCTGCAGATAATACCGCTGTTAAGATAATGGCATTCATGACAGAAGCGGCGAAGGCGATACCAGCTTTTTGAAATACAAGTGTAAACGGGCTGACCCTGACACTCTCAATAGCCAGATCACTGTTTGTATAAGGGATTATCAGCCCAATCACTAGGATGGCCAATATATAGAATAAAAGGATCCGCCAAAAAACTTGTTTTACGGCACGTGGAATCGCTTTTGCCGGATTGTCGGTTTCACCAGCAGCAATACCAAGGAGCTCGGTTCCTTGAAAGGAGAAGCCTGCCGCCATGAAGATTCCGAGCATAGCCATAAAACCGCCATGGAAGGGAGCATCGCCAATTGTAAAGTTTTTAAAGCCAATAGCGTGATTACCCATTATACCGAAAATCATCATCGTTCCAATAATAATAAAGATAACAACCGTTACAACTTTAATGAGGGAGAACCAATATTCCGCTTCCCCAAATCCTTTGACCGAAAGATAATTTAATAGAAACATAATAGCCAAAAAGAGGCTGCTCCATAGTAAAGATGGAGTGCTTGGAAACCAGAATTTCATAATCATTGTCACTGCGGCTAATTCAGCAGCAATCGTAATTGCCCAGTTAAACCAGTAGTTCCACCCGAGAGCAAAACCAAGAGAAGGATCAACAAACTTAGAGGCATATGTGCTAAAGCTGCCGGCAACAGGCATATAGGCACCCATTTCTGCTAAACTTGTCATTAAGAAGTAAACCATGATACCAATGATAAAGTACGATAGCAGGGCGCCGCCCGGACCAGCTTCATGGATGGCACCGCCGCTTGCAAGGAATAGGCCAGTACCGATTGTTCCGCCAAGTGAAATCATGGTAAGGTGGCGCGATTTTAAACTGCGTTTTAATTCAGATGGTTCCTTTTTGGCTGATATTTCACTAGTATATTCATTATCTTTTAATACTCGTGCTGATTGCATTGTCATGACTCCTTTTTTCTTCATTTCATTTCATTTCAATGCAAGGGTTGGGAAATGAAATGAAATGATAGTTTTTAGGAAGGAGTTTGGAATAAAAAATGCCATCGAAGTAGAATCGATGGCATTGTCAATACCCCGCATCATACCTTCCGAAAGATAGCTCAACACGCTGGGCTGGTAAAGCCTCACGTGACAGTTCTGTTCCTATTCGGAGACAGCCCCAGCATGCTTTTCTAGAGATGAAAAACACACTTCGGCAGCTTTTCCTTTCAAACGGAGTCAGGGATGTCTCTTCCATCTCGTCCGCTTTACTGATAAAAACCGCGACCTCTACCTCATCGGTTTGATGAGGATTTTTTTATGAAGTTTAATATTACTACAGTATAATAATTTTTTTATTATTGTCAATATCAACAGACAATTTATTACTATTGTGAAAAAACTATCAATTTACATTGGATGAGAGAATCGGTATGATTTTAAACTATATTAGTTCAGGTATTGGAGGAAACATAAAAATGCGGTTTTTGGGAATAATTACAGGTTCTCTTATTATTGTGATCGCCTTTAACCTATTCTTAATTCCTCACGAGGTGTTAAGCAGCGGCTTGAGCGGAATATCAATGGTTTTGGGGATGATTTCCCCTCTAAATACAGGCTTAGTCAACTTGTTATTGAACCTTCCTTTATTGATTATCGGTTATAAAATGCTTGGAAAAAAGTTCATCATGAATTCTATCTTCTCGGTAGCAATCATTTCCTTGGGACTTTATTTACTGCCAGTATTTCCAATCGCGAATGACTCGATTCTTTCCTCGATATTTGGGGGCGCTTTAACAGGGCTGGGGGTAGGAATTGTGTTCCGTTCTTCCGGATCAACCGGAGGATTCGATGTTATTGGTATGATTGTTGCGCGGAAAAAGGACTTTCCAATCGGTGTGCTGCTATCAGGGATGAATGCGGTTGTCATTGTTATAAGTGGATTTTTGTTTAATTGGGATTCCGCGCTAAATACTTTAGTATCCATCTTTGTCACCGGAAAAGTAGTGGATGCCATTTATACTGATCATGCAAAATTAACGATAATGATTATTACAGAAAAAGGTCAAGAAATGAGAGCGCATTTACTGACAAATTTGTATCGTGGCTTAACGATTCTGGACGGAGTTGGCGGCTATTCAAATGATAAACGAAATGTTTTGGTTACAGTCATTTCGCGATATGAATTGAATGAAGTAAAAAACCTAATTACGGAAGTAGATCCAGCCGCATTCGTCAACATTACTGAAACCATTGAAGTGATGGGTCTGTTTCACAGGCCCAGTCCGCAATAAAAGGCTTGCACATCTTATTTTTGTGCATGCTTTTTTTTTGAATACAGATTATTGTTACCCGATTTATTCGAAAATTTGCTATAATAGAGCAATAATTAAGCGCTATGAACGGGAGGCAATCCGATGTAAAATCCTTTACTTTTATCCATATCAATTGAATAAAAAGTGAGGGTGTTTTATGTCTACTAATGTCGGAAAACAGACTTCTTTCCGGTTTCTTTGGTTTGGGCAAATGTTTGCCAACCTGGGAGATATTTTATTTATAGTCTGTTTAATTAAGTTGATTTTTGATGCGACCGGTTCTGTTACCTATATGTCACTTGTTCCTTTTTTTAATACGATTTCTGCTTTGATTAGCGGTCTATTGGCGCCATTGGTGATTAATAAATACAGACTCAAGTCAATCCTGTTTTATTCACAAAGTGGTAAGACCATTTTGCTGCTTTTATTGACCATAAGTGCTGCCGCGATTAAAACGGGAGGCTTGTTTTGGGTCTATTTGTTCATATGTCTTATTTCTTTTTTAGATGGCTGGGCTTCACCTGCCCGAAATGCACTTGTACCAAGTCTGGTGGAAGAGGGTAAACTCGTGAAAACGAATAGTTTGCTGTCAATATCCGATCAGATAGTCCAGCTGATTGCCTGGCCAATCGGCAGCATTCTGTTAGTTTCCTTGGGCGCCGATAATATTCTTTGGTTAACCTTTAGCTTATATTTTATTTCAACGGCTTTAATGGGGTTAATTGAACAAACTGTACACATTCAAGCTAATGAAGACCAAACTCGTTTGGATGCCTTGAAAGAGGGCTGGGGAATCATTTGGAAATCTAAACAGCTTCGGACCATCAGTTATATGAATTTCCTTGAAACCTTTGCAAACGGGGTATGGATTGCAGCCATTTTATTTGTTTATGTTACCGAAGCATTAAATAAAGGGGAAAATTGGTGGGGGTTTATTAATGGCTCGTTTTTTGCCGGAATGCTGTTTGCCGGGCTACTGATCTATCGTTTTTCACATCTTGTAGAAAGAAATTTAGGAAAAACAATTCTTTGGTCCACCTTTAGTTTAATTGCTATCACCTTAATGTTTGGCATGACCTCGATTCCTTGGTTTGCCCTTTTTGTCTCCTTTTTGTTTGGTCTGCCGCAAATGGCTCGGGATGTTGCGGAGACAACGATTATCCAAAAAAGCGCCAGGGAACAGCTGCTTGCTAAAGTATATTCTGCCAGGGGAACAATGATTTTTGCTGCCTTTGGGATTTCGTCGCTCGTGATGGGCTGGATTACTGATGAATTCGGGGTAAGGATGACATTTAAGATTGCAGCCGCGCTGTTCATTTGCTCTTTTTTTGTTGCAATAAGCGGCAGAAGGTATCTTTTTAGCGAGTCCAATATGGAAAGAAATTAATTTTTAGCGGGAAACTACTTGATGGTTTCCCGTTTTTCATGGAAAATAGCACTATATTGATAGTGAGAAGGGGATTGTTTAATGCGGCCCATCATAATAGGCATCTTTGCTGCTTTCTTTTTTGCCTTTACCTTTATTTTAAATAGATCAATGGATTTAGCAGGCGGCAGCTGGATTTGGAGTGCAGCTTTACGCTATTTCTTTATGGTGCCCTTTCTTTTTGTCATCGTTATCGCACGGAAAAACTTTACACCATTGCTTAAAGAAATGAAAAGCCGCCCATTCGCATGGCTGGTATGGAGCTCGATTGGATTTGGCTTGTTCTATGCACCGATTTGTTTTTCTGCGGCCTATGCTCCTGGGTGGTTAATCGCAGCTACATGGCAAATCACGATTATCTCTGGCTCGTTGCTTGCTCCTCTTTTTTACGAACTGGTAATGACTGAAAAAGGACCGATTCAATTGAAAGGAAAAATTCCTTTTAAAGGAATGGCGATGTCATCAATCATTTTGCTAGGGATCATCCTAATGCAGTTGCAGCAGGCCAATCATTTATCAATTGCGGCTATCTCTTTAGGGGTGATTCCTGTTATTATTGCCTCCTTTGCCTACCCGCTGGGAAATCGTAAAATGATGGATGTGTGCGGGGGGCGACTTGATGTATTTCAACGTGTGTTAGGAATGACGCTGGCGAGCATCCCTTTTTGGCTTATTCTATCCGTGTATGGATTTCGAACAGCTGGACCGCCTAGCATCGGACAAACCTTCCAATCCAGTTTGGTTGCCATTTCGTCTGGTGTCATCGCAACGATTCTTTTCTTTCATGCCACAGATCTTGTAAGAGGGGATATGCAGAAATTAGCTGCGGTTGAAGCGACGCAATCGATGGAAGTTTTATTCGCAGTTATCGGCGAATTGTTACTCTTGAATTCTTTATTCCCAAATGCGTTATCATGGAGCGGAATGGCATTAGTTATGCTTGGTATGGTGCTGCACAGCTATGTTTCAAACAAAAACAGTTCTGTTTCTATTTCAATAACCAGAACCGATAATACAATAAACTCTTAAAAAACTTAAATCCTTATCAGCCTAAGTTGATAAGGATTTTTAAATCATCCATTAAGATAAGGGGCCAGTTTTTCAATTGCCTCCTGTAGGATTGCTGCATTTTTTTTATACATTGTTTTTGATTGATCACAATCGGTTGAAAGTGAAAATATTTCTAAATCGGCTTGGGTTTTTTTTAGCGTCGCAAGTAAGAGGGGACGCTGTGCTGCTTGCGGCACTTTGATTTTATCATCATAAAGGTCAACGGTTAATTCACCGTATGAATCCACTTGGCCAAAAAAGACATTATCTAGCGTTACTCCTTGTTTTTCTAATTCTGTATAAAGCCAGCCTCTGCCTTTTCCAGAACATCTTAATGGTTCATCCATAATATTTCCGTCCATAATAACGGTTTGCGGTTCCTTTTCTTTCGCCATTTTCATTTGTAAATCTTTTGGTGTAAGTGGACGGTTTTCTTTTTTTAATAACGCGCTTAAATTTCCTCTTGGTTCCAAAACGGCAAATTCAACGTCTGCCACTCGAAATATATCCTTTGCCCGAAGGAGGGCAGAGAGTTCATCAATGGTATACTTTTCTTTTTTTAGATTGTTCTCTAATATTTTTCCGTCCTTAATAACAACAGTACCTTTACCTTCAACGAGATCACTGAATTTCTTGCTTTTTATTGATATAAAGTTGACCAAGAAAGTAATAAAGCCAAATACACCAATCGCTAAAGCGCCATGATACATGTTAGACTCAAGTCCGGTAACGACTTCACCGGCAATACTTCCAATCGTAATCCCTACGACGTACTCAAAGAAAGAGAGCTCTGAGATTTGTTTCTTTCCAAGTATTTTTGTTGTAATAAATAAGAGCAGCAAAAAAATCAACGACCGAGTTATAATAAAAAACCAACCTGGCATTATTTTTCACCCCAGAAAAGTTATGAACCTTTGTATTGCGGTTCTTCGCGTTCAAGTTCCAAAACACGGTATTGGAGGTCTTTTTTCACTTCAGCCATCGTTAAAGCGGTTTCATGGAAAACGGCCTTTGCTTCCTCATCAAGAGAATTAAGAGCGAGGGAGGATAACTGTGCTTCGATCCCTTTTATTGTCGAAAGGCATTGATTTACGTTAGAAGCGATGGTCACATCAAAGACTTCCTTTCAAATGTTGTAGAAAATGAAAAATGGGTTGGCAGAATCGCCAACCTATTCTAAGCCATTATTGATTGTATTGTGGTTCCTCAGCGATAATTTCTTGAAGACGCGGTTCTACGCTGTCCAGAACAGATTGAGTTTGCTGCGCCGCCTGCTGATAAAGTTGTTTGGCATTTTGGTTATCTGTTGCAAGTGCAAAGGTTTCAAAGCTTGCCTGTGCGCTTTTTAAGCCTGCTAATGCTTGTTTTACCTGTGTTCCAACTGTCATCAAAAATTCCTTCTTTCTTTAAAAGATTTCAATTACAAAAGTAGTATGCCAAAATAATGAACGGATATGTATTTTTGAAAACGTTCTTCTCCAACAACTTTTTCCAATCAGATAAACTCCACAAAAATTGTTTTTTTTATTTTGCAACTTTTTTTCAAAATTTTCGTTAAATAATTTAAAAATTGGCAATTATAAGTTAAAATTAAGAGAGAGAGAGAACCAATACAAAAGGGGAGATTTGTTTGATATTATTAAAAAGAAGAGAAGCATCAGAGGATCATCATGTTAAATTGGTAGCCTATACGATTATATTATACATAAGCAGTTTGTTTGTTCCGTTCATTGTGGTGGCATCATTTCAAAGTCTCGTTTATTATTCGCGGTCTCATTGGTTCTTTTCGACGCCATTTTCTGCCTATATCACGTTTATGTGTGGGATGTTATTTATCGCGGTAATATTTACTGTTTATTTAATATTTAGAGAGCGTTTTGAAGGGCGTACTTTTAAATGGATAATTGCTGTTTTTCTGATTGCCAGTATACCGTTTTTTTTCCTAAGCCTTACCAATTATTATTACTTGGATGAAGATGGTATTCATTATAACGCCTTAACAAGCTTAAAGGAAAAAGAGTATAAATGGGATGAGATAACAAAAGTACAAGTCGTTTATCGAAACCACCAAGGGACCACTAGTTTATATCAATATAAATTTGAGGATAGGGATGGCAGTAAAGTAACCCTTCCTTTTAATGACTACCTGTCCGATCACAAATGGCAAATTGAGGGCAAAATTGAAGAAAACAATATTCCTGTTAAGGACAATTTTAAAAATCCGATTGTGGATTAAATGGTAGCCGCCATTTGATTTGACGGTTTTTTCAAAGGGAGTTACTTCAATAAAGAAGTAGCTTCTTTATATTATTGAAGAAAATAACTCGGTATATTACCCAAAGTATTTGGGAAAATATTCTCGGAAAGGAGTGTTAAAATTGTCTAAAAGGAAAGACAGCCAAAATGAACGGCCAACACTTGCTCCGGGTATCGATGACCAGGAAGAATTAGAGCAAAGTGCCTCAGAGAAAGAGATAGACAACGGAGAATATACGAGAGTTATCACGCTATCATACGACGAGGTTGATCCAAGTTAATGAAGTAAACCGGCTGCCTGAAATCAGGCAGTTTCTTTTTCAAATCGATTAATATAAGGCGTATTATTATAAATCAAAGGCAAAATTCGCTATACTGTATTTAGAACTCTATTTCGAAAGGGGCAAGATAATGACAGGAACACAAGAATTAACTTTAATTGAACAGCAGCAAGCGATTATGGCTAGAATTCAGCATCGAAGATTGACGAAACGAAAGATTTTTCTACGGGTTCTTTTAATTACGATTGGTGCCACTCTGATGTCAGTAGGACTCGAGGTATTCCTCGTTCCCAATAATGTTATTGATGGCGGGATTACCGGAATTTCTATCATGCTTTCCTACATTACAGGCTGGAAACTAGGGATTTTCCTATTTATTCTTAATATCCCTTTCTTCTTTATTGGTTACAAACAAATCGGAAAAACCTTCGCCTTATCAACCCTATACGGTATTATAGTCCTTTCAATAGCTACTACACTGCTCCACCCGGTTCCTGCCTTTACCCAAGATATCCTTCTTGCAACTGTTTTCGGTGGAATCGTACTCGGGATTGGCGTGGGTATGGTTATTCGCTACGGCGGCTCTTTAGATGGGACGGAGATTCTTGCCATTCTTTTTAATAATAAACTTCCTTTTTCCGTAGGGGAAATCATTATGTTCTTCAATCTTTTTATACTAGGCTGTGCCGGTTTTGTTTTCACGTGGGATCGGGCGATGTATTCATTGATTGCCTATTTTGTCGCTTACAAAACGATTGATATTACCATTACAGGGCTTGATGAATCCAAATCGATTTGGATCATTAGTGATAACGCCAGACAAATTGGTGATGCAATTATGAATCGACTTGGGCGCGGTGTTACATACATCAATGGAGAGGGCGCCTATTCAGGTGATGATAAAAAGGTTATTTTTTGCGTCATTAATCGCCTTGAAGAAGCAAAATTGAAGGAAATTGTTACCGAAAATGACAATAGTGCCTTTTTAGCTGTTGCGGATATTGCCGAGGTCCGCGGCGGAAGATTTAAGAAAAAAGATATTCATTAGCAGCTTGATGAATAGCGGATTTGTCGTTTTTAGGATGAATTATCAAGTAAGCAGGATTGATTCTTGTAATTTCAAGGTGTTTTGTGTCGTTTAATAGGGAAATAACTACTGGATATCCAATGTCATTTGTCATACTGTGCGCTTACCTTGGAAATAATTTTAGCGGAAAATGAAATATTACCCAAAAAGATGGCAGAATAGTTTCTGCCATCTTTTTCGTTAAAATAGTAGCTCATACACTTCATTTAGTTCATATGCTCTTTTTTCGTCTTGTTCCTCTTTTGCATAGCTAATTTCAGTTGGGAGAATCTTATTTAAAAAATGACTTTCTTTCTGGCTTAAATCACGGACAAATGCGCCTTCGGAAGCATAATGGCCTTCCAGCAATTTCCGGTATAAGTGTCTGCCCACTGCATGTTCATCGGTATAGTTAGCTAAAATTTCCCTAAGATAGCCTAATGTTTTATCCATCGACTTCACCCATCCTTTCAGCGTTATTTTCCGACGAAATGCCAATAATATTCACTTTAGTAGAGGCATTCATCCAATTAACTGTCGAGAAGGGGAGAAAATAGCCAAAAAAAGCAAGTAGAAAGCTATACTTGCTTACCAAAAGAAGAATGGAAAACCAATAAACGGTACAAAAAACGGTCTGAAAAACGGTCTACGACCCCAAAAGCCGTACCCGTATCCTTCATTAGAGCTTGAGGTATTAACTTCTTCGAGCTCAAGGCCATCTTTTCTTACCTTGACCACCCGTCCCATTACCCATTTTCCTTCATGATTTTGAACCTTGATTACTTTTCCCTCTAAACCACGTGCTTGCTCATAATTTAGATTCATTCCAAATACCTCCTTTAACCTGTACTTGCTATAAAATATGAAAGGAGGTTGTTGATTGCACAGGCAAATGACCTATATCTTGTCCTTTTTTTGAAAAGGGGAGGAAGGTATTTAAGATAAAGTAAAAAAGCCCCATCACTATATTCAAAAAAAGAAGGGGCTTTCCTCGATTATCATTTTGTACAGAAAATAGTACGATAGCTTAAAATATCATGATACTTGATGACAATATTTCCATGCTGATTAAGAATATCAAAAAGCTCAGGTTCAAAGTTCTTTGAAAAATTAAATTCTTGTGACGGGTTACCTTGACTCATGGTCTGTGTTTGGCTTTGTATTTCAATATTTTGAAACCGAGTCGTTTCTAATAACCGCTTCCAATCTTTCTCCAGTAATAATGAATCTAACCCGTAAAATTTCTTAATTTCCGCCTCTTCAAGCGGACTTAATTTTGTATTTATTGTCATTTCGTTGGCAATTAAGCGGCCACCTTTTTTTAGTACTCGGTAAAATTCCCTTAATGCTTTCGGCTTATTAACAAAAGCTAAAACGGATTCGGACAAGACTATGTCGAAGGTATCATTTTCAAACGGGATTTCTTCTACAGAACCCTGGAATAATTGAATTGGCAGCTGTAAGGTTTCAAATCGGGTCTTCGCTTTTTCAAGCATAATTGGATTGAGCTCCAAACCGAATACGTTTGCGTTATACTGCTGGGATAAATAAGCAGTAGTTTGTCCTGTACCGCAGCCTGCATCCAAAATAATTGTATTCTCAGTAATATTTTCTCCGGAAAGCATGTTTTTGGTTAAAGGAATTCCACCCGGATGGGCTCCGCCAACACCAAATTTGGCTAAGAAATCAATATACGTTAATCCTCCCATAGATGCCACCTACTTACCTTTTTTTGCATAGTATGATAATAAGCGGAGAGAGGTTCTCTTTCTCATTTAGTAAAAAATATGCTTCATTATAACATTATTATGTAAACTAATCATTCCCATCAACTACCACTATAAAGTATTAGCACTTGCTACTATACTCAGTAGTGGGAGGGGATATCATTGATTTATTTCATTAGTATCATTATTCTACTCGTTATTTTCTATCAGGCTTATAAAAATACAAAAAAAGTAACCATTAATACGATTAAGGTTTCTCACTCAAAATTAGCGCATCCTGACTTAAATATTCTTCATCTTTCTGATATTCATCTTGAAAACATATCGATTTCACCAGAGGAATTGTATCAATCCATCTCGAAGGAACCGATTGATTTGATTGCCTTAACGGGTGATTTTCTTGATAGAAAAAGAAGTATTCCAAAATTAGTTCCCTATTTAAATGTGTTAGGCAGATTAAATCCGAAACTTGGGATTTACGCTGTCTTCGGTAATCACGATTATTACCTAAAAGGTGAAAATTTTGATTACTTAAAGCAAACCTTAGAGGAAAATGGCTGTATCACCCTTCAAAACCAGCATGTATCACTAAATATGAATGGCGATACTCTTAATATTATCGGAATTGATGATAATCATTCAGGCCGAAGCAATGTTGAAGAATCTTATCAAAACTTACCTGATGGTTACAATCTTGTTTTGACACATGATCCAAACTTAGTCCTGCAAATGAAGGACTACGCGTTTGATTACCTCTTATCTGGCCATTTTCATGGCGGACAAATCCATTGGCCAAAACCATTCCATTTATGGAAGATGGGGAAACTTGTTCGGATGAACATTATTAAAGGACTGCACTATCATCACGGAAAGCCATTTTATATTAGTGAAGGTCTTGGTCAGACAGGTGTTAATATCCGTATTGGCAGTCGTCCTGAAATTACCTTTCACCAAATTTCTTAAAGCCGGGCTAATAACCGGCTTTTTTTCATGTCCCATACATATCCTTACATTACCAAACTAAAAACGAAACATCTTTATCATCCTATGGATGAAGACCGTTAAGGGAGTGAGTCTAAGATGATTTTACGGCTAACAATATTATGGATATGGAAGCTTGTAGACCCGCTATTTTATTTATGTTCTCGTTTACATTATATTAATGATTACCAAAATAACCAATCCGTATTTCGGGTTCGGATAACCAAATACAAAGGCGGGAATTTCACTCTTGCTGATGGTACCAGAATTAGCAGAAACGATTGTTTATTAAAAATTCATTTGCATAATGTTAGGCTTTTAGATGAATTTAAAAAAATAAAAAATGATTTAATAAGGGCAAGGCTAATGTATAAGCTAGTTCTAAGCTCTATGCCATTGCTTGCAAGTTATCTAAAAGACCATCCCGAGGAGTCTAATATTAAGGGGATTATTGGAATTACGACGATTAATAAGGGTGTTAGGTCGTTAGGTTTTGAATGTTATCCTCCGAGTAACCGCTGGTATAAATATTTTAAAAAGCTAGGCCAGCTGCCTATTTCCTTAATCTCTAGCTCCTCCATTAAAAACTTTCGTACCAATAGTCTCAATTATTTATTTTTATCAAAAGAAAAGCTTTACCACCTATACGGTCAAAATCCTTCCATTAAGTAACAAAGCAGAAACAGTTTTCAAATCATATTTTAAGCTGAAAATGCACAAATTAAGCAAATGGAAATGGGTCATATCCAATTTCCATACTTTGCGGAAGGAGTGCTGTTGATGAGGGACATTAGAAGGCAGCCGTTTATTAGATTATTTGCACCGAAACGAAAAAGCAGGGGCGCCATGTGGGCATCTCTCGTGGGGATTGGCTTAGGTGCAGCCGTTTTTGGTGCAGCTAGAGGAAGGCGTAAAACTTTAGCACTTCCTTTACAAAATGCAGTAAAAAACTTTTCCTCAAAGATTAATTTTAATAAGATGGATGATGCTGCCTTAACCGAATTTTCAGAAGAGCTTTTAACTAGCGCCTTAAATAAAAATAATCAATAAAACAAAAGTCCGCATTTATTGCGGACTTTTGTTAATTTATGGCGCCGGGTACTTTCCGCGGTATGTACTCGATGTTTTCTGCAGAATAGAGCTTTATGATTAATAAATGACCAAGCGTTCTTGCTTGGATTAACACAGGCTGGTGATAATTATTTTTAAATGCAAAGTCTGGTCCATACCAGCTAACAGTGGCATCACGCCCAGGTGGAATATAGGGGACCGACCGACTGTGAGAAAATCGTTCGACAATCTTGAGCCCGGCATTATCAACAGCATTAAAGAGTGTTGAGGAAACCTGGCAAATACCTCCGCCAATGTCCTCAGCATACTCACCTCTGACAATCACTTTAGCCCGCAGGTAGCCCCGTGCATCTGTCCGTTTACCTACTACTTTGTTAAAAGAAAACACCTCTCCCGGAAAGACGACATGATTATTAATCGCTTTTGCTGCTAATTCAATATTGGTCGAGCGGTTTTTATTATGCGAATTGAAAGAAGTAACATAACGGCCAATACGCAAACTGCGGATATTACTGAGCAATTCACTATCTACTTTAGGATAAACGGTAACCATTGGAATTTCCAATTGGGATTGTTTATGTGAAAAAAAGTAAATATAGAATTGTTCCGTGAACGCCTGGCGATGAATTCGATAGCCAACTTGTTCAGCTAAAATAGTTCCATTGCGATCAATAATGGCATTTTCCGGTTCTTCCGCAAATTGTTTATCTAATTTGTCCAAAAATTGGTTGTATTTGTTGGAATCAATAATTGGTAAATCAGTATATGGAAAGGAAAAATCCAACCGATTGATGTTTGTCACATTGTGGCCGTCTTTGGTAATGGTTAAACTCTCTGGAGCATGGATTTGTTGTGCAGCCAGCGCTGCTGCAAATAGCCAAGATAAAATCATTCAGCACACCTCCCTTGTTATAATATTGCTAGAAGTTTGCCATTTCATGTAACAAGGATGGGAAGAATTCACTAAATAAGATAGAAAAAATTTCAAAAAAATTTACAAAATTAAATCCAAGCAAGGCAATTATTGACCCGGAAGAAATAAATAAACTTTCAAAGGACGAACATCTAATGGGCGAATATGAAAGATATTTAAACCAGGAGACGATTGATTTAGCTAAAGACGGGGTTTCTTTCAGGCAGGCTTCATTATATTTAAGTGATGAGGAATTCACTGAATTTGTCAGGGATTTGACCGCTGTTTATGCAAAGGTTACGCAAAACATGCCGCAAAAGGGCAGGAAAAGAAGAACACTTGCGACAATCAGTATTCCAGAACAAAACACAAAACAATAGGGGGATCAGAATATGGAGAAAGAAGTAACGATTCAAAGTAAAACAGCATTAAAGGGGACATTAAGTTTACCGGAAACACGAATGGAGAAGGGACCAGCCGTTTTAATCATTCCGGGAACAGGAAAACTGGACCGTAACGGAAAATTGAATAAAAAAATTGATGTAAAGTTATACCGTCAATTAGCGGAATTTTTAACTTCGATAGGCATCATCAACCTGCGCTATGATAAACGTGGAGTGGCCGCAAGTGAAGGGGATTATTTAGCAACGGGGCTATGGGATTTGGTCGATGACGCTCAGGCAGCTGTTCAATTTTTAAAAAGCCTTCCAGAAGTGGATCCCGAAAAAGTAATCGTCTTGGGTCATAGTGAAGGCAGTATGATTGGGAGCGCGCTTGCTGCCCGTGAGGAGCTGGGTGGGTTAATTTTACTTGCAGGTGCGGGGGAGAGACTAAGTGAAGCTTTGAAGCGGCAAAGGGATCTTGCAACGGAGGATATTATCAATGCCAAAGGTTTTCAAGGTTTTTTCCTTCGCTTATTAGGCGTACAAAACAAGGTTGAAAAACAGGCGCAAAAATTCATGGATAAGGTTCTCAGTTCTCACAAGGATGTAATTAAAGTTAGTTTTGTTAAAACAAATGCGAAGTGGCTGCGCGAGCATTTAAGCTACAATGTGAGAGAAGACCTGGCAAAGGTTACTTGCCCGCTCCTGGCGATTACAGGTGCGCGTGATACCCAAGCAAATCCCGCAGTGCTAAAGGAATTACCGCATTATGTAAAAGCGGATGTCCACTATTATGCTGTTGAAAATATGGCTCATCCTTGTAAATTTACGAAGCAAACCTCGACCATGTTTACAACTAAGAAGGATATATTTGCACAAGCGGAGCTGCCGATTCATCCTGAATTAAAAAAATTGCTAGAGGTTTGGTTACAAAATCATTTTGTGAACACTTCTTCACCTGAAGAGCAAGTAATAATCTAAATAATAATGAAGTGGCTGTCAAAATGATGGCCACTTTTTTAATGAAAAATTTGCAGAATTATAGTATATTAGCATTAAATAACAACGTAATAGTTATCTGCTAGCACTTAGCTAACAGTGGAATAGGAGTGTCTATCATGACAGAAACCGAGAGAATTCAATTAAATGTGAGAATCACGAAGGAAACCTCAGCAAAACTGGATGAAATTGTTGAGTATTATCAACAGGGGTTGAAGCTAGGCAGGATCTATAAAGGTGATGTCTTAACGGATATTATCGAAAAATCGTATGAAGTAATGAATAAGCAAAAGAAATCATTTAAGAGATATCCATAAAAGAGATGAAAAAAGGTCTTGAGGTCATTAAGGCCTTTTTTCATTGAAAATATTAATAAACCATGAACAAAGTATGAAATTGTCAAGAAGATTTAGGCAGATGGTTTGATATAGCTGCAAATTCGATTACACTAAAGATGTGAGTTTTTATGCTGGGAGTTGAAGAATTTTGAAAATATTAGTGATTGAAGATAATAAAAGTGTCTGCTCGATGATTGAAATGTTTTTTGCAAAAGAAGGAATTGAAGGCGAATTTGTCAATGATGGCGTCCAAGGCTATAACCGCTTTAAAAGCGGGAATTGGGATGCCCTTATTGTTGACTGGATGCTTCCAGGAATGGATGGCGTGACGATTTGCCGGAAAATACGAGAAGAAAAGTTTGTCGTTCCAATTATTATGTTAACAGCGAAGGATAGTGAATCTGATCAGGTGCTTGGACTTGAGATGGGGGCGGATGATTACGTGACGAAACCGTTTAGTCCGCTTACGCTGATGGCAAGAATTAAGGCGGTTACCCGCCGTTTCCAAAACCAGGCGCCGAAGGAAATGGAGGGTTTATTGCAAACAGAACATTTTAACGTCAATAAAATCACAAGAGAAGTGCTTGTTGACGGAACGCAGGTTACAAACTTAACGCCAAAAGAGTTCGATTTACTTTATTATTTGGTGGAGCATCCAAAGCAGGTATTCTCTCGAGAGCAGTTACTTGAAAGAGTCTGGGGATATCAGTTTTACGGTGATGAACGGACCGTTGATGTGCACATAAAGCGGCTCCGGAAAAAAGTAGAAACTGCGTCGCAGCCATTCTTCCATACTGTTTGGGGAGTAGGGTATAAGTTTGATGAATCAAGCAAAACAGATGAGATTTAAGTATATTTACCAACAGTTTTTTAGTCACATTAGCGTCATCATAATTGCATTTTTATTGTTAAGCATCATCTTTACCCACTATGTTGAAAATTTGATTTATGAAAACAAAGCTGACGAACTGATTTCATTTGGAGACGCTATTATTTCAGATATGAAAGAGTCTCCTCTTGCCGCGAACGAGATAATAAATCAATATACTAATGTGTTAGCTGCGAGAAAAATGAGCTTTACTTTGTTCGATCAGGATGGCTTATATTTGGTCAACAAAAAAGGACCGGATATTAAGCACTTGTCCCCTGATCAATGGGATTTGGTGACAAAAGGAAAAACACTGATTATCCCAATTGATTATAAAAGATTTGGTCAAGAAGGTGTTACATTTGTAGTATTACCCTATGTTGATAACGGCAAATTTTATGGCGGTGTACTATTAACTTCACCGATTAGTGGTTCAAGTAACATGATACAACAAATTAATAAATTTTTATTGTATACCATCTTGATTGCCTTCGGTGTTTCCTTTTTCCAAAGCTGGTATTTGTCGAGAATTCATGTCCATCGGATTAAACGGCTCCGTGATGCTACGTCACTCGTTTCTGAGGGAAATTATCATGTAAAGGTAAATTCCTCCAATTTCGACGAAATCGGTGAATTAGCCAATGATTTTAACCATATGGTCGATAAAATAAACACTTCGATGGAGGAAATTGAGAGTCTTGAAAATCGCCGGCGGCAGTTTATGGCCGATGTGTCACATGAGATGCGGACACCGTTAACGACGATTAGCGGTGTCGTTGAAGGGTTGAAGAATAACATGATTTCCGAAGAAGACAAAGAGCGGGGAATCAACTTAGTTAGCCACGAAGCAAAAAGATTGATTCGTCTTGTCAATGAAAACCTAGACTATGAAAAAATCCGCTCGAATCAAATCCAGCTTTTTAAAGAAGAGATTCAACTTTTGGAAGTGTTGGAAATTATTCAGGAACAATTGATGCTCCAGGCGGAAGAGAAGAATAATCAAATTGTTGTTGATGCCGCACCAGATGTAATGGTGAACGCAGATTATGATCGCCTTGTGCAAATATTAATTAACATCACCAAAAATAGTATTCAATTTACAGAAGAAGGGACCATCTGGCTGCGGGGACGAACCGAGCAGAACGATACGATTATCGAGGTGGAAGACACCGGAATTGGCATCAATTCAACCGAAATTGAAAACATTTGGCGTCGATTCTATAAAGCAGATATTTCTAGGACCAGTAATCCCTATGGTGAATTTGGGCTAGGTTTGTCGATTGTAAGACAATTAGTTCTCCTTCATAATGGCGACATTGAAGTGTTTAGTAAAGAGGGAAAAGGAACGAAATTTGTCATTCGAATTAAGAATGAATAATTACCTGAAAGCCGTGGGTTAGAGCCTGCGGCTTTTTACTATGCTAAATCCATAGTAATTTCTTATTATTTTCCTAAAGTCGTTATAGTTTGTTAATAGTTTGTTAAGATTTGTCGGTTATAGTAGGGATAGTTAAGAACAACTACTAGCAAACTTAAAGGAGATTGATGAAGATGGATTATAAAAATGAAAATGAATTCGAACAAGATCAAACAAATTCATCTGAGATAACTGATAGTGGCAATACAGAAGCATTTTCTAATGATATAAGCGATTTCGAGAATAGTGAGGGAAATAGGCATGCCGTCGATGCTGAGTTTACTGTCGATGCAGTCGATTCAATCAATACAGACAAGAGTGCAGACGAAACGGAACCGGATAGATTAGAGGAAGCAGCGGTTCCGCCAGTTATCGAACAAACCCGAACAACGAACCAGGTCGAGCAAAAGAAACCTAAAAAACGGAATCTAAAAGGATTTGCCTCTACACTTGCAGCCGGTGTGATTGGCTCTGTATTGACGTTAACAATTCTTCCGCATACGGATTACATAAAAAGCTTTTATCCGAATGCAGAGAATCAAGTGACGAGCAGTTCTGATAATTCAGTAAAGCCAGTATCAGCGCAGCCAACAATGGCCTCTTCCGGTTCGATTGCTGACACTGTTGAAAAAGTATCCAAGGCAATTGTCGGCGTTGTTAATTACCAGCAGCAGCAAAATAACGATTTTTGGGGGAATTCAAGTTCAGGGCAAAGTGTGCAAGCAGGTTCTGGATCAGGGGTTATTTTTCAAAAAAATAATGATATTGCCTATATTGTAACCAATAATCATGTAGTCGAGGGAGCTTCGAAGCTGGAGATTTCTTTATATGACGGTCAAAAAACAACGGCAGAAGTGGTTGGAACGGACGCCTTAACTGATCTTGCTGTCTTAAAAATTGATGGAAAATATGTTACTTCAACAGCCGCATTTGGGGATTCATCGAAACTTCGCCCTGGGGATCAGGTTTATGCGATTGGGAACCCGCTTGGCCTTAACCTTTCAAGAACAGTTACACAGGGAATTGTCAGTGCCGTCGACCGCAGCATTGCGATTTCGACATCGGCAGGAAACTGGGATACAAATGTAATTCAAACCGATGCAGCAATTAACCCTGGAAACAGCGGCGGCGCTTTAATTAATCCACAGGGACAGGTAATTGGCATTAATAGTTTGAAAATTTCCGAGAGTGGTGTCGAAGGATTAGGCTTTGCGATTCCTAGTAATGATCTGCTTCCCATCGTGAACCAATTAATCAAGAGTGGCAAAGTTGACAGACCATATCTTGGTGTCGGCCTAGCCGATCTTGACCAGGTTCCACAAGTTTATTGGCAAAACCTTCCTGACAACGTAAAGGAGGGTGTGCTGGTGATGAATATTGATCCTAATTCGACAGCAGCCCAGGCCGGATTCCAGCCGAAAGATATCATCGTTTCGATGAATGGAACGAAAATAGCTAATTCATCGGAATTACGAAAATTTTTATATTCAAAAGTGAAGACCGGTGATGAAATCAAATTTGAAGTGTATCGTGACGGCAAATTGATTACTTTAAAAGGGAAATTATCTGCTAATAAAGGGGCCTGATTCCAAAAATATAAATAAGGTTATAAAATGAAAGGGCGAACAGAAGATGTTCGCCTTTTTGCTATGAATATGTAATTTTAGATTATTAAGCCAAAATGGTCTTGCAATCTATACCGGAAATATTTACAATGAAACTAACTTATTTGGAAACGGAGGTGGGTAAGAGATGAAACGTTCTATTTTTGCACGCTTACAGTGGCTTGAAGCCCTTACTATTTATCGTGCAATTTTTCATGATGTAGTTTTCAAAGGGGGGGGTCTGCCCTTTTTTCGAAACTTCATTGTGAATATAGAACGATAACACATCTCTTTACCCACTATAATTAGGTATGTAAAGAGTGCGTCCATGCACTCTTTTTTCATGCTCAAATTTACAAGCTGCGGGTTATTAAAGATGCCTGCGGCTTGTTTTACGTTGGAGAGATGTTCATTTTAAATTTAATTTGTGAGGAGAATGAACATGATTATTTGTAGTGTGAATCATATAGCAAAATCTTTTGGCGGTAATATTATTTTTAAAGATTTGTCATTTGAAGTACTAGAAGGGAGCCGGATTGGCCTTGTCGGTCGTAACGGCGGCGGAAAAACGACATTATTAAAACTGTTAGCCAATCAGGAAACTGTAGACGAAGGGGTCATTCATTGGAAAAAGGGCCTGAAAATCGGCTATTTAGCACAAATTCCTGACTTTCAGGAGTTAACTGCTAAGGAAGTTTTAAAAACAGCCTTTGAACAGTTAACTGAAACGGAAACGAAGCTGCAGCAATTAGAAATGGAAATGGGGGATGAGCTGGTCCCTGATTTGCTGCAGAGATTAGTGGATCAATATGGAAAACTCCAGGATGATTTTATCCTTAATGGCGGCTATGAAATGGATGCACAATTAGAGCGGATTGCTAATGGGTTGAATATTACCAGCCTTTTGGATAAAACTTTCTCGACCTTAAGTGGTGGTGAAAAAACAAAGGTCGGGCTTGGGTTAAGTTTATTAAAAAATCCAGAATTACTATTGCTGGATGAGCCGACTAATCACCTCGACCTAATGGCGATTGAATGGTTGGGCTCCTTTCTTAAAGACTACAAAGGAACTATCATTTTAATTTCCCATGATCGTTACTTTTTAGACGAAGTCGTGACAAAAGTGCTGGAAATGGAGGATGGGGAAATCGATTTGTACCATTCGAATTTCAGCGGCTATGTAAAGGAGAAAGAGGAAAAGCTTTTACGCGAATTTCAGGAATATCAAGAACAACAGCGAAAAATTAAAAAGATGAAAGAAGCAATAAAGCGGCTTCGAGACTGGGCAAATCGCGCGAATCCACCAAGTGCAGCCCTTCATAAACGGGCAACTAATATGCAGCGGGCGCTTGATCGCATTGAAAAGCTTGATCGCCCAAAAATCGATGTTAAAAAAATGGCGATTGATTTTGAAGCAAATGATCGTAGCGGTAAAGATGTAATCGTTCTTGATGATGTTTCGAAGCGCTTTGGAAATCGAACCCTATTTGACCATGTGAACATGCTTGTCCAATATAAAGACCGTACGGCGATTGTCGGCGAAAATGGTACAGGAAAATCCACTCTTTTAAAAATGATTCTTAAAAAATGCGAAGCAGATGGCGGAGTCGTAAAGGTTGGAAGTAATGTAAAGGTCGGCTATTTATCACAGCATGTGTTTGAGGATATTGGTGATGAACAGCTCATCGATGTATTTCGCTCAGAGGTTATGGTCAATGAAGGAGAGGCCCGACATATTTTAGCCCGATTTTTATTCTACGGACCAGCTGTGTTTCGTAAGGTAAACCAGCTTAGTGGCGGCGAGAGGATGCGACTGCGACTTGCGCAATTGATGTACCAGGATTTGAATCTGCTAATTTTGGATGAACCAACGAATCACTTAGATATTGATTCCTGCGAAGTACTCGAGGAAGCACTTGAGCAATTTAATGGCACGATCTTAGCAGTATCCCATGACCGTTATTTTCTTAATAAATTGTTTAACAAAATTTATTGGCTTCAAGATGGGACGGTTTACTCTTTCGCTGGAAATTATGATTGGGCAAAAGCAAAGTTGAATGAGCTTGAGGTAAAGCCGATTGAACAGGCAGTAATAAATAAAATCAGGCCGCAAAAAGTGAGGAATGTGAAAGAACCAATAAGTATAAATATGCTTGAAGACAAGATAGAGCAAATTGAAGCGGAAATTCATAAACTAAAACAACAGCTTGAAGCCGAAAATGAATTGGAATTGCTGCAAAGAATTTATCATGAAATCGAGCTAAGGGAAAGCGAATGTGAATATCTATACCTGCAGTTAGAAGAAATCGTTTAAGAAAGAACACTCCTCGCTGCATAGTCGAGGAGTCTTTCTAATTAGTAAGATTCGTTATTTCCTAATTCCACACCCTGAAATAGGGTAAAATAAAAAGAAATCCTTTTGGGAGGAAAAGAGGGAGAAATTATGAACCCGATCAGTGACCATCTAAATGAAGGTTTACAGATTTTATTTGTTGGTTTTAACCCGAGTATTCGTTCCAGTGAACTTGGACATCATTATGCCAATCCCAATAATCGCTTCTGGAAAATTATTCACATAGCGGGCTTGACGGACCGCAAGTATGAGCCAAATGAGGATGCAATGCTATTAGGCTTGGGATTTGGTTTTTCTAATATCGTTCAAAGACCAACGAAAGCAGCCGATGAAATTACCAAGGAAGAGTACATAGAGGGACGAGAGATTTTAAAGGAGAAGATCCAACGTTTTATGCCCAAGGTCGTTTGTTTTGTCGGAAAAGGAGTTTATCAACAATATAGCGGCCGGAAAACAGTTCCATGGGGAGTCCAGACAGAAGCGGTTGTACCCGGGACGATTGACTTTGTTGCTCCGTCCTCAAGCGGGTTAGTTAGGATGCGGCTCGATGAAATGGTCGAAATCTATAAACAGCTAACGGCCATAATATCAAAATAAAAACACCGACGGAGATACTAAACCGTCGATGTTTTTTCTTATCGTTCAAATTTCTTTTGAAAGTGTGCTAAGGTTAGCAGCGGAAAAATATAGCGGTAGCCGTGATAGTGAATATATAAGGCGCCGCCCATGCCTTGCCCTTTTGGATAGGCAGTGGTCCAATCCTCTTTATCGAGAGAAGCTAATAAATATTGAATTCCCTTGCGAATCTCAGATGTTGGTTTTTCTGACACGGTCATTAAGGCATCCAGCGCCCACGAAGTATGGGTTAAAGTGCTCGTACGTAACGGTATATACCTTTTCTCACTATCGCTATGACACGATTCACCCCAGCCGCCATCCTCGTTTTGGATGCCTCGTAACCAGCTGACAGCCTTTTGAATGCTTGGATTATTGTTCGGTACCCCAACAGCTGATAGTCCTGTTAATGCGCCCCATGTTCCGTAAAGATAGCAAATACCCCAGCGTCCATACCAAGAACCATCGCGCTTTTGGTCCTTCATCAGCCATTTGACTCCTTTTTTGATTGCGGTGTGGTCCTTTTGGAGATTGGTATAATTCCCGAAAAACTCTAGCGTTCTTCCAGTAAGATCGGCACTTGATGGATCCATTAGTAAGAATTCAGCCTTTTCAAGCGGTAAAAATTCAATCAGCTTTGAATCGGCATTTTTTTCAAACGCCGGCCAGCCGCCGTCATCGTTCTGCATCGAAAATGTCCAGTTGATCCCCCGTTCCCAAGCAGCAAGTTCAGTTGGAACGATTCTTGAAATCGACCTAAGTGAGGCGGTAGTATCATCAACGTCAGGCAGGATAGTATTCACATCGGAAAAGCCCCAGCCACCCGGTAAACTATTAGGATTATGAATCACCCAATCGCCGAATTTATGGTGCTGCCGGTCGAGGAGGTAACGATTGGCATTCTCTACCATCGAGTCTGTTGGTGGTATTCCGACCGCTTGCAGGGCAAAGCCTATCAATGAAGTGTTCCAGACGTTGGCTGTTGTATATTGCATATGGGGCAAACCGTTGATTTCACATTTCATCGACTGTATACCCTCTATCGCTTTTAAGATGATAGGGTCGGTTTTCTTATACCCTAATGAAAGCAAGGCGAAGATCATTAAAAAGGTGCTGCTGTTATAACTGTATAAGGTCCCATCTGCTTCAATGTGATCAAGCATATATTTTTTCGCCCGCTCGATAGCTATCCGCCGAAGTTCGTTAGGAATGCCAATTAAGCTTTTCACACCATCGTTAAGAAAAGATAACAACGAGCGCATTTCGGTAGAGCGAATCCAAGAGTCCTCCTCATCCCGGTGTAAATGAAATTCTGAGAGGTCTGGAGTGTAAGACGTCCTAAATGATAATTTTTTTTCAGCAAGAATCATGATTGGAGTTATGTTTGCTCTCCCAAAAACAGAGAAAGAATAGAAATTGAGCGGGAACACCTCTGGTAAAAGAATCACCTCAATCGGAAACGGGGTAAATGTTGGCCATTTTTGTTGTCCGGTTAAAGCAAGCATGATTTTTGTATATGTGCCGACCTCTTTAATCCCTCCATTAGCTAAAATGAATTTCTTCGCTGCCCGGAGCCGTTTGTCATTTTTCTGGTAATACCCTGAATAAAGAAGGGCGTAATAGGCCTCCAAGGTTGCCGTTACATTCCCATCGCCTTCATCAAAATATAACTTCCAAGCCCCGTTTTTCTCCTGTCTGCTTAAAATCCTTTTTGTAAGTCCTTGAATTAATTCCTCATCATTTATCTCCAAGGTCCGTAATAAAATAATCATATAAGCATCTGTTGAAATGCCAGTATCAAATGGATAGCTCCAAGATCCGTCGGGAGATTGGTCTTTTCTAAGCACATTAATGATCCAATCCATGCCTTTCCTTGTATCAAACATCTCAGGTAATCATTCCTCTCCCAAAAAGTATTCTCAATTAATACATATTCCCGTTAGGCAAGGAGAATTCATAAGGGGGGGAAACTGTTATTTTTTTTGCGAGAAGTCACGAAAAAACACCACTTGAAGGAATAAGGGATGAATTAAAGAAGAAAAGTAGCGACGGCTTTGCTACCTCCCATCATTTAACTTTGAGTGATCGGAAGTTATTGGAAAAAATTAGGACGATGACCGCTGAACATAATTTAAACAACGTTACGAGAACGAAGGCCTACCTGGATTTTTATCTTCATCATCCGGAAATTCAATGGGCATTTTTAGGACATATGGTTTCCCGGAATGGCGGCTGGAATATGACGGATTTAAAGGGGGAGTTTCTAACTCGGTTGCTGTCGAAAAAGGAGCGGAACTCGTTTTTTAACTTTTTAGAGCGCGGCAATTGGCTAATATTTCAAGACGTCTATCCACAATTCATACTGTACAAGGAAAGCTTAAAACAAAAGAAACCCTTGTTTTACTTATTATCTTATTTAAACATCTCAACATTCATGGAGACGATTTGGAACCATTTTTGGAGAAACCAAGATACTTATATTCTTTGTATTGCCTTGGTCATCAATGAACAAAGCTACTTGGAAAAAAGAGTGGTTCAGCATCCAGTTTATCAAAAGGAAGTATTAAATAAAATTGAATTTATGCTCCAGGACTGGCTGTCATTTAATCATATTCTTTTTCCGTATGCTGACGGGGAACTAGCAGGGCAGACACTTCATCAATTTGAATCAGTAAACGAGCGGATTTTACTTGGGAAAAGGTTATATTCTGTCCTCTTTAAAAATAAGGATTTTCTAAGGGGGGTTGTGGAGTGGGCCAAAAGCCATCCGCATACGGGTTCAAGAAAAGATTACTGGCCGCATCTCTTTAATAATATTAAGGAAGGACTTCCAGGCTTCACCTATCCGATTCGATTAAAAGCATGTCAGCTTAGAAAGGGAGCAAAAAGATTTTATAGTCCAAGACTGGAGAATGCATGGAAAAATGTCAGCCAGATGGAAGCGGAAAAAGGGGATTGGTTTGATGACTGGCGGGTTGTGGATTATTTAGTGGAGGAGAACGAACAGATAAATGAAGAGATCAGAAATGAATACTGTAAAACACTTGAACGGCTCGAGGTTGCAGCCCTTGCAAAAAAAACGATTAACTTTTTGGAATAAGAATTATTTTGCTTGTATAATTCTCGGCATCTTGCTTGGAACGTATTTAGACCTTTTTTTTGTTGGGAAGCAGATGTATCAGTTTCCGGTAAGACCGCTCCCTGAGATTTTTTCCGTCAATATTGCTTTTACGCTAATTGGACTTCCTATTTTCGTGCTTGTTTTTGTTTATTGCACTTCTCTAGTGAATAAATGGGGAAGGGCAGGTCTGATTTTATTTATCAGCTTATTAATGACCGTTTTTGAAAAATTCGCGGAAGAGCTGGGTTTCTTTGTTCATTCTGATCAGTGGGAGCATCTATACACGTTTTTTGGGTATTTCCTGTTTCTTTCGATTATTTCTGGTGTTTATCAATGGTTAGATAAATAAAACAAAAAGCCGAGACGCTGTCTCGGCTTTTTATTGGGGCTCCCCGCCGTCCGTACAGTGGTTAAGTGTCCCGCAACAAGCGAATGTTCGGAAGGGAGCCTTATTAATATTTTATCACAACCACAGTGAAAATATAATGGTCAAAAGTGCCAATGCTTTCTTTTCTTTATTGAAAAGTGTATGATTAAAATGATTTTTTACATAAGGAGTGTTGGAAATGGCGAAAAAAGGATACATATTAATGGAAAACGGAGATAAGATTGAATTTGATTTATTTCCAAATGAAGCACCTGGAACTGTAGAGAACTTTGAATCATTAATAAACAAAGGTTTCTATGATGGATTAACCTTCCACCGTGTTATTCCTGGATTTGTAAGCCAAGGGGGCTGCCCAGAAGGCCGTGGAACTGGCGGTCCAGGATACACAATTAAATGTGAGACAGAAGGAAACCCGCACAAACATATTCCTGGATCACTATCAATGGCTCACGCAGGAAAAAACACAGGTGGAAGCCAATTCTTCATCGTTCATGAATCACAGCCGCATTTAAATGGTGTTCATACCGTATTTGGCCAAGTGACATCTGGTTTAGAAGCTGCAAAAGCAATGAGAAATGGCGACAAAATGGTAGAAGTAAAGGTTTTTGATGTTGAATAAGTAAGGATGAGGGAGCTGAAATAGCTCTCTTTTTTAGATCCATTTTTAGAATTTATGCAGCATAATGTGGGCAAATTAACTTGAAAAGATTACTTTTGGAGGTCTATATGAAAAGGTTTTTGTTCATGTTTATTCCAATGCTTTTGATAACATTTCAAGTAAATGCTGCCGAAAAAAGTGAAACGAAAGACTTAAAAGCCGCCATTATCATTGATGACTTTGGCGGCGGTAGCGGTGGAGTACGCGACTTTTTAGAAGGTGACATTCCAATCACCGCTGCCGTTATGCCGTTCACTGAAAACTCGAGGGAACACGCTGAATGGGCCCATAAAAATGGTTTTGAAGTCATGATTCACTTGTCAATGGAGCCAAAACGAGGGAAACGATCATGGCTTGGACCGAAGCCGATAACAGTGGACCTTTCTTCTACAGAAGTGAAACAGCGCGTTAACGAGGCAATCAAAACTGTGCCGCATGCGGTCGGGCTAAACAACCATATGGGGTCTCTAGCGGTTGAAAACAAAGAAATTGTCCGGGCAATTGTAGAAGTGGCAAAGGAAAAAAATCTTTATATTATCGATAGCGGCACAAGTCCTAAATCACAATTCCCCGAAATGGCGAAAGAACTTGGGGTACCCTTATTAAAAAGAGATGTATTCCTTGATGATATCTCCTCTTCTTCCTATGTTCGTAAACAGATGGCCCGTTTGGCAAGAGTAACCGAAATAAAAGGCACGGGAATAGCGATTGGCCATGTTGGCGTGACCGGTAAAGTTTGTTCGGTTGGTATTTTCCAATCAATGGAAGAGTTCGAAAAGCGGCATATCAAAATTGTTCCAGTCTCAGAACTTTTTTCAGGAAGATTAACTGAAAAGTATTTTATTCCACATTAAAAGGCGGCCGCGAGCTGCTTTTTTTTGCCGATTGTCAAAAATCTGATAAAATGTTTTCTATTAATCTTTTATACAGTAAGGGAGAAGGAATCGAAAAAATGAAACTAGTATCTTGGAATGTAAATGGCCTCAGGGCATGCGTGAAAAAGGGATTTTTAGATTATTTTCAGGAAGTAAATGCAGATATTTTCTGTATTCAAGAGACAAAATTACAAGCAGGTCAAATTAGCCTTGAACTGCAAGGATATCATCAGTACTGGAATTATGCTGTAAAGAAAGGCTATTCAGGTACGGCTGTTTTCACTAAGATTGAACCACTTTCTGTCAAATATGGTGTAGGCACGGATGAAAGTGAGGTGGAAGGAAGAATCCTCACGCTAGAGTTTGCTGAATTTTTCCTTGTCAATGTCTATACACCGAACTCACAACGTGATTTGGCCAGAATTGGCTATCGCCTTGAATGGGAAGAGCGCATTCTCGAGCATTTGCAAGAATTAAATGCCGTAAAACCTGTTATTCTTTGCGGTGACTTGAATGTCGCCCATAAAGAAATCGACTTGCGAAATTCAAAGTCCAATGTCGGTAATTCAGGGTTTACTGATGAAGAACGAGGAAAAATGACCGCCTTGCTTTCTGAAGGCTTTGTGGATAGCTATCGCTATTTTTATCCAAATCAAGAAGGGGCCTATACGTGGTGGTCGTACATGAATAAGGTACGCGAACGTAATATTGGCTGGCGGATTGATTATTTTATTGTATCCGAATCAATGAGAGAGCGACTAAAAAATGCTGACATTCATTGCGATGTAATGGGAAGTGATCACTGTCCTGTTGTTATCGAAATCCAATAGTGCTTTCGATAACTTTTTCTTATGTTAAATTATAAAAAAACTGTAATTTTCTTTCTGTAATTTCTGTTTTATAGTTACAATACAAAGGAAATTTCAGGGAGTGATTGAACATGGATATCAAAAATGACGTCCTTCAGCAATTTGGAAAAAATGCGGCTTCCTATGTCAGCAGCAAGGTTCATAAAGATGGGAAGGACTTACTAAAGTTAGTGCAGATGGCGACGATTAATGGGGAGGAAGAGCTGCTTGATATAGCGACAGGCGGAGGACACACAGCAAACGCCTTCGCTCCCTTAGTTAAAAAAGTAACCGCAGTGGATTTAACGCCTGAGATGTTGCGGGTGGCTGAAACATTTATTAGCGAAAACGGACATCAAAATGTAGATTTCAAAAAAGCTGATGCTGAACAACTCCCATTTGCTAATGAAGCATTTGCGATTGTGACTTGCAGGATTGCCCCGCATCATTTCCCGAATGTAAATAAATTTATCGAAGAGGCCTGTCGCGTTTTAAAATCCAATGGACAATTTTTGCTGGATGACAATGTTGTCCCCGAAGCTGATGAATATGATCTATTTTATAACACAATAGAAAAATGGCGGGATCACAGTCACTTTCGGGCCTGGAAAAAAACCGAATGGCTTCGGATGCTTGAATTAACTGGTTTTGAAATAAGCGAGTGGCATCGTTTTGAAAAAACCTTTCGTATTGAATCATGGTGTAAGCGGATGAATTTACCTCAAAATGAAATGGACAAATTATCCACGCACATCCTTGGTGCTTCCCAAAAAGTAAAAGATAAATTTAGGATTGTGATTGAAAATAATCAAGTGATTTCCTTTCAAGGGGAAGCTATCGTGTTAAAGGCTATAAAAAGATAAAAAAATCCATTGCAAGAAGAGAGGACTCTCTTTTTGCAATGGATTTTTTTAAAACCTAGATATCGTTAAGAGCGGTACCGATTACATCGAATTCAGGTGTTTTCTCCATTTGCCCCGAATTCTCTGGTTCGTCTTGGCCGGCAGGATTGACAGATCCAATGTCATCCTCATTTCTCGGCTGAATTAATGTCACAGTAGCGGCATCTCCTTTTTAATTTATTTACGTTAGTATTTTTTCCGTAAAATAAGGAAATTAACCTTTTTTAATCTCTGCGGAATTTCCCCATTACTTCTATCGTTTTTGTAATATGAACAAATGCACCGGGGTCCTTTTTTTTAATCGTTTCTTTCGTCTCCGCTAATTCATATTTTGTGATAACGGTAGTTAAAACTTTTTTAGGATGATGGGAGTATACGCCCTCGGCATCAGTCATTGTAATCCCGCGCGGATGCAATTTCAGTAACGCTTCACCCAAATCTCTCCATTTATCCGTGACAATCGTGACTGTTAGTTTTGTATGATTCGTGTGAATGGCATCGACCGCCCTGCCAGACGCAAAGATAGCAAAAAGCGTGTAAAGCGTTTTATCTACACCGAATACTAGTGCCGAAACGAAAACAATAGCAAAATTCAAACAAGTTATGATAAAGCCAACTGACATATCCTTCTTTTTTGCTAAAATTAAACTAATGATATCGACGCCGCCAGCTGAAGCACCGACACGAATATTGGCTCCAACGCTTAATCCGAATAGCACACCGCCAAATACGCTGGATAATAAGATGTCTTCGCTAAAAGCATGGATGAGAATCAGTTTCATTGAAACTGACAATAGAATGACAGAATAAACAGTTAAGAACATAAACTTTTTTCCTAAATGAATATAGCCAATAATAAATAATGGAAGATTAATAGCTAGTATAATCCAGCCGGTGTTAATAGAAAGATAATTATTAATGATGATTGCTACTCCGGCAATTCCACCAGTTAAGACTTTGTGGGGAATTAGGAAGGTATTCAAAGCATAGGCCATAATTAATGTAAAAAAGGTTACAGCAATGGTCTGAACAACAGTTTGTTTCACTTATAACGCACCTCATTGAATTCATTTTGTTTTAGCACACTTTTCTATCTATTTTGTAGTTTATAAGCTTTCGTATGTAATGACCAGAGAATAAATTGTGACATAGAAGTTTGAGGAAAGAGATTTTCTTATTAAAGAAGAAAGTGTTAACGAACGACCTGAAAAGCATAAAAATTAATAGTTGACGAAAGTAAATTATGATAGTATGATAGTCAATGTCGCTGTTACGAAATAATAAATTACTGCTAAATAAGTAATAATTTTTTAGTAGCTTGACAAGGTAGAAAAAATATATTAAGATAACAAACGTCGCTAATTGATAGATTAGCAGACGAATACAGTAGAACTATTGCTCTTTGAAAACTAAACAAACAAAAACGTCAACAAACAATATTTTTTAGTTTCTTTATTGAAACTAAGCCAACGTAACAAATGAGCTAATCAACTT
>NZ_JBHVSI010000038.1:0-29453 GCF_042885335.1 Neobacillus sp. NPDC058068
CACCCGTTCCCATACCGAACACGGAAGTTAAGCTTCTCAGCGCCGATGGTAGTTGGGGCAGGCGCCCCTGTGAGAGTAGGACGCTGCCAGGCTGTTATATAATTATTCCGCAGTAGCTCAGTGGTAGAGCTATCGGCTGTTAACCGATCGGTCGTAGGTTCGAGTCCTACCTGCGGAGCCATTTTATGGAGAGCTGTCCGAGTGGCCGAAGGAGCACGATTGGAAATCGTGTAGGCGGGTAACCCTGTCTCAAGGGTTCAAATCCCTTGCTCTCCGCCATTAAATTATTTACAATATGGCCCCTTGGTCAAGCGGTTAAGACACCGCCCTTTCACGGCGGTAACACGGGTTCGAATCCCGTAGGGGTCACCATTTGGAGGATTAGCTCAGCTGGGAGAGCATCTGCCTTACAAGCAGAGGGTCGGCGGTTCGATCCCGTCATCCTCCACCATAGTATTCATAATTTCTATTGTCGCGGGGTGGAGCAGTCCGGTAGCTCGTCGGGCTCATAACCCGAAGGTCGCAGGTTCAAATCCTGTCCCCGCAATTCGGTCTGGTAGTTCAGTTGGTTAGAATGCCTGCCTGTCACGCAGGAGGTCGCGGGTTCGAGTCCCGTCCAGACCGCCATATGTTGGCTCAGTAGCTCAGTCGGTAGAGCAAAGGACTGAAAATCCTTGTGTCGGCGGTTCGATTCCGTCCTGAGCCACCATTTATGATTTATTTCATTTGCCGGTGTAGCTCAACTGGTAGAGCAACTGAATCGTAATCAGTAGGTTGGGGGTTCAAGTCCTCTCGCCGGCACCAGAAGCTGGCAATTGTGTATATTATATGTGGAGGGGTAGCGAAGTGGCTAAACGCGGCGGACTGTAAATCCGCTCCCTCCGGGTTCGGCGGTTCGAATCCGTCCCCCTCCACCATTTTTAGGGGTATAGTTTAAAGGTAGAACGAAGGTCTCCAAAACCTTTGGTGTGGGTTCGATTCCTACTACCCCTGCCAATTTTATATTGTGGCGATTGTGGCGAAGTGGTTAACGCACCTGATTGTGGTTCAGGCATTCGTGGGTTCGATTCCCATCAGTCGCCCCATTAATATTTATTATTGGGCTATAGCCAAGCGGTAAGGCATCGCACTTTGACTGCGACATGCGTTGGTTCAAATCCAGCTAGCCCAGCCAATTTGCGGAAGTAGTTCAGTGGTAGAACACCACCTTGCCAAGGTGGGGGTCGCGGGTTCGAATCCCGTCTTCCGCTCCAAGATATGGCGGCATAGCCAAGTGGTAAGGCAGAGGTCTGCAAAACCTTTACCACCGGTTCGAATCCGGTTGCCGCCTCCATAGAATTTGCCAAGTATGGATAAGAATAGGTATTTAGATTTCGCCGGGGTGGCGGAACTGGCAGACGCACAGGACTTAAAATCCTGCGGTAGGTGACTACCGTACCGGTTCGATTCCGGTCCTCGGCACTTGCTTTACCTAACATTTTAATATGCCGGTGTGGCGGAATTGGCAGACGCGCACGACTCAAAATCGTGTTCCGTGAGGAGTGTCGGTTCGACCCCGACCACCGGTATCATCTCATCGCTTGCCAATGCGATGAAATCAACGTTTCTTACACTTTGTAAGGAGCGTTTTTTTTGTCGATAATACAATTTTTACTGAAATATCGTGTGTGTATCTGTCATTAAGCAAGGAGAATCTACAAATGGAACGGCGTACAAACGAATTATCCATTGATGAATTATCCGACATTAACTCACCGAATGGAGTAAAAGAAAAACCGAACGTTTCCGCTCGATTAATGTTTCTTCCCGTATTGTGTTACACCAAAATAATCACTAGTTGCATATCCGTTATATTTCACATCTAAATCATGAAAAATTCTATGTACACGGATCAAGTACTTTACATCCTTCTTTTCATTGGCACTTTCAAGTAATTCTTGAGCTTGCAGAAAATCCGCTTTTAAATCTGGATTATCAACCCCATTAATTATTTCAGTTAGGTTTTGTTTGTACTTGTCATATTGATTTTGAAAGGCAGCAAAACTAAATTTTTCACTTCTTCCCCAACATAGCGCATTATTCCAATATTCATGGTTACTAGAGATGTATTTTCCTATTACCCCCTTATTTATATTCGATCGTTCCAGTTGTTGAACTGGCAGTTCCTTAGATGTCATCGTGCTATTCTTGGTAAAAAACATGGTAGTTAAACCAATCACAATAACTAGGAAAAATAGAATAGCAATAATGATCGGTTTACGTTTAATCATTCTCACCTCATTCGGAATAGATTGGTTTTTAGATTAGATTAGCAAATATTCATGAGAAAGTCATTTATTAATCCTGAAATAGAAGTATACAAATAAGCAAGGATACCAAATGACATTCGACAAAATTCGCAAAATCCACTTGACGATTGTAAAAAAGGTATGTATTATTAAAAAGGTCAGTTGGTTCATGGAATTGTCACAATTTCAACCCAATGCGGGTGTAGTTTACTGGTAAAACCTCAGCCTTCCAAGCTGATGTAGTGGGTTCGATTCCCATCACCCGCTCCATACATATTAACTAACGCAGTGTATCGTTACATAGGAGAACGATACATTGCGTTTTTTCTATTTCTCAATAAAAATGTAAGTATTGTGGACTCAGCCCCATTTCCAATAAAAGATGCCTTATTGGCACCCAAGAATACGGAAGGAAGCTTCTCCGCCAAGTATTTGTGTAAACATGTTCATTAATGATTCCGTCAGCTTTTTAGCATTTTCCAAATCAGTTGAGGGTCTTAAATAAATGATTTGCAAAGCATTTTTAGTTTCAAAAGTTACAGGTGTTCTTTCAGAATCGACAAAAGGACTTCCAAACGGTCCTATTTGGTCAGAAGAAACAATGAGGCGTTCCAACGAATTTTTTCTCCCATTTAATCCTGTGTACTCCTCGGCTTTAATACCAATGCGTATTTCCACTAATCCTTGTAACAGATCAAGATCGTAGATTCCAATCGGTACTTGATATTGCAGCGAGAAAAAATTATTGATATCAATGGCGCTTTGAACGGAAGGAAGATAATTTTGCTTTTGTACTCTTCTATATAGTGCTTCAACAGAAGGACGATAGCGATTTGGATCTTTACCAGTCCTTTTAAAAATGCCTCGCCATTCTGCGATGCCAGGCAGGTCTGTAACAGGTTTATTCTCCAAATCAAAGTAAATTGACTCTTGAAAAAGCTGGAGCCTTCCTTTGAGCATTTGTGGTGAATCCCCAACCGTGATATTTCTATATTCAATAACCCCTAGCTTTAAGTTAGGGATTTGCTCGATTATTTCCGATGAAAGTTGAATTTCCAACCATTCCACCTCCAAAATTGATTGAAAATAGTTTATCATAAATAGATGTGCTACTAATACTAAAACAACTTTAATAGATGAAATAAGTTGGAAAGGGGGTTAAGACATTGGATGTAAAAATGTTAAAACAAGAACTAATTGCTTATAGTAAAGAAATCGGAATTGATAAAATTGGATTTACTTCTGCTGACCCATTCACTGATTTGAAAAACCGGTTAATAAGACAGCAGGAACTTGGCTTTCAATCAGGGTTTGAAGAACCTGATATTGATAAAAGGGTGACACCCGGATTATTGCTTGAGGAGCCACGGTCAATCATCTCAATCGCACTCGCTTATCCCTCCAAAATGACTGTCCGTGTGGAAGGGAAAAAGGGAGAACGAAGGGGAATTTTTAGCAGGGCATCGTGGGGTCTGGACTATCATCATATTCTTAAAGACAGGTTGAAAAAGCTGGAAGAATTCATCATCACCAAGCAACCAGATGCACGGCTGAAATCAATGGTAGATACAGGGGAGCTTTCTGACCGTGCTGTTGCTGAAAGAGCGGGAATTGGCTGGAGCGGAAAGAATTGTGCCATTATAACACCGGAGTTTGGCTCTTATGTATACATTGGTGAAATGATAACCAGCCTGCCATTTGAGCCGGATACGCCAATTGAGGATCAATGCGGGTCCTGTACAAAGTGTTTGGAAGCTTGTCCGACAGGTGCTTTGGTGCAGGGGGGACAAATTAATGCCCAGCGTTGTATTTCCTTTTTAACGCAAACCAAAGGGTTTATTCCTGATGAATATAGAGAAAAGATAGGTAACCGTGTCTATGGATGTGACTCCTGTCAAACGGCTTGTCCGCACAATAAAGGGAAGAACTTTCATTTCCATGATGAAATGGAACCAGATCCAGAAGTGGCCAAACCATTATTGAAGCCGATATTAAAACTAAGTAACCGCGAATTCAAAAATCAGTTTGGCGATATATCAGGATCCTGGAGAGGGAAGAAGCCAATTCAAAGGAATGCCATAATGGCACTCGCCCATTTTAAGGATGAAACAGCAGTGCCTAACTTAATTGAGGTCCTAGAAAATGAAGCTAGTCCTGTTTCGAGAGGAACGGCTGCCTGGGCGCTTGGAAAAATTGGCGGCGAAACGGCTCTAATAGCTCTAAAAAATGCACTAAGCAGTGAATCGGATAAAGATGTGCTTACTGAAATCGAAAAAGGATTAAAGTTTTACAGCTAGGGGGTGGAATTTGAAACTCTTGTTAGTTTTAGATTTTAAATTCTCCTTTCTATCATATGTATGAATTGAGAGGAGTGGAAGGCTGTGAATAAATCGTTTCAGGAGCTATTTGATACAAGGGTACAACAATTTGTATCTGATAAAAGAAGTCACAAGTTTTTCTTTCCAAAGGCTGAAAAAAAACAACAGGCGTTTGTCAAGCGATCCGCCGAAATTGTCAAAGTAAAAGCAGCCGGCAGTATCATGGAAGAATCGGACGAAGAGGAATTTCAAACCGTTAAATACCTTGCCCATTATCAATACTTAATAAAACAAAAGGGTCTCCTTTATATGGAAGAAGAAGTGGAAATAAGAGTGGCCAAGTTTTATAAAGACGCGTTGGTTTTGGATGAGGAAATGAAACCAGTAGAGTATCAAGAACACGATGCGATCACTGCTATACCTGATTTTGAGAGTGATGAAGAGCGGTTAAGCTATCAATATAATCGCTTAAGGGCGGTGCAGTACGCGGAGCGCTGGTGGAATAGTTATAATCCTGCCTTTAAAAAGTTTGAAAATGATTGTACGAACTTCATCTCCCAATGTGTTCGAGCAGGCGGGGCACCGATGAGGGGATTTCCGAACCGTGGGAGTGGGTGGTGGCTGCAAAATAAAAACTGGAGCTATAGCTGGACTATGGCCCATTCATTGCGCATGTACTTGGCTAATTCCAAAAGCGGCTTAAGGGCAAGGGAAGTGAGCAGTCCGGATCAGCTGTTATTAGGAGATGTCATTTGCTACGATTTTGAAGGGGACGGCCGATTCAATCATAATACAATTGTTACGGGCAAAGATGCAAATGGGGAGCCGTTAGTTAATGCTCATACTTATAACAGCAGGATGAGGTACTGGGCCTATGAGGATTCTTCTGCCTATACTCCAAATATCAAATACAAGTTTTTTACCATTGTCGATGAATAATTGTTTGTCCTTGAACGGATGAGGGAAAGTGGTATAATTCTTGTTAGAGTTTTAATAATTGTCTAGCTCCAGCGCCCTAGCGGCTAGTGTCCTTCGCGCTCCGCCCTATGATAAGTCAACATCGGTTCGCTTGCGCTCACCGTGTTTCCTTTTTCTCAGTTGGAGCACTCCAGGCCATACGCCGCTGAACAGGGCGCTTGCGCATTTCTTATGAGGTGAAATTCGTGTCCATTCATGTAGTTTTATATCAACCACAAATTCCTTCTAACACGGGGAACATTGCCCGGACCTGCGCCGGTACCGATACCACTTTGCATTTAATTCGGCCATTAGGCTTTTCAACGGATGATAAGATGTTAAAAAGAGCTGGATTGGATTATTGGCAATATGTAAACATCGTTTATTATGATTCCTTAGATGAATTTTATCAAAAAAATGCTGGTGGTCAATTTTTCTATCTAACGAAATTCGGGAATAAGCCACACAGTACTTTTGATTATAGTGATCCAAGCAAAGATTATTATTTTATATTTGGCCGGGAAACAACGGGCCTCCCAAAAGATGTTATTGAAAAAAATAAAGAGGTTGCACTAAGGATTCCGATGACCGATCATATTCGTTCCTTAAATTTATCGAATACGGCGGCTATTCTCATTTACGAGGCACTGCGCCAGCAAAATTACGCACACTTAAAATAAGTATGAAAAAAGCTGCCTGATTAGGGCAGCTTTTTTCATACTTATTTAGTTGAGCCTGGCTTATCATTATAACCAGAAGTGAAGATTGCTGCTAAGAATGCAATCATTACTAAAATAACGATGAACGTGTTCATGTTATGTATTGCTCCCTTCGTCATACAACTTATCATTAAGGATGAATATATATTTTTATTATAGCCTAACTTTCCAAAATGAAAAGGGCAAGTTTCGTTTTATCGTAATAAAAAAGATAGACATTAACTCCTCTTGGTCACGCATGTTCAAGTCTATAAGTGCATAGAGTATATAAATCGTCTCTGATTAAGCTCCAGGGGGAGGGTATATATGGATATTCTAAAAAAAATCGAGATGTTTCGCGAAGAAGAAGAAAAGCTCCGTTGGGAAGGATCGTTTGCTGATTATTTACAGTTATTAAAAGAGAAGCCATGGGTAGCACAATCTGCACATTCACGAGTTTATAATATGCTTAAGGATGCTGGAATAACGGAAGAAAAAGGGACGAAGAAGTATGAATTCTTTTGCAACCAATTGTTTGGATTAGAGGAATCGCTTGAGCGGCTAGTTGAAGAATACTTCCATCCGGCAGCAAAAAGGCTGGATGTAAGAAAGCGTATTTTACTGTTAATGGGTCCGGTAAGCGGGGGGAAGTCCACGCTTGTCACAATGTTAAAAAGGGGGCTGGAAGCCTATTCACTCACGGATAGAGGCTCTGTATTTGCTATTAAAGGATGTCCGATGCATGAGGATCCTCTTCACCTAATTCCACATCATTTACGCAAGGATTTCCATGAGGAGTATGGGATTCGGATTGAAGGCAATCTTTCACCGCTGAACATGATGCGGCTCGAACAAGAATATGGCGGCCGTATTGAGGACGTATTAGTGGAACGAATCTTCTTCTCAGAAGATAAACGAACAGGAATCGGTACGTTTAGTCCTTCCGATCCAAAATCACAGGATATTGCCGACTTAACAGGAAGTATTGATTTTTCTACGATTGCGGAGTTTGGATCGGAATCAGATCCAAGGGCCTATCGTTTCGATGGCGAACTTAATAAAGCGAACCGGGGAATGATGGAGTTCCAGGAGATGTTAAAATGTGACGAGAAATTCCTCTGGCATTTGCTGTCGCTAACACAAGAAGGGAACTTTAAAGCAGGCAGGTTTGCGTTAATTAGTGCTGATGAATTGATCGTCGCGCACACGAACGAAACAGAATATCGCTCCTTTATCTCTAATAAGAAAAATGAAGCGCTCCATTCCAGGATTATTGTTATGCCAATTCCCTATAATTTAAAGGCATCTCAAGAAGAGAGAATATATGAAAAGATGATCAACGAAAGTGATGTATCTGATGTTCATATTGCCCCGCATACGTTAAAGGTGGCAGCCATGTTTACCATTCTTACACGACTTAAGGAACCGAAAAAAGGCGATGTTGATTTATTGAAGAAGATGCGCCTTTATGATGGTGAAAGCGTGGAAGGGTTTAATATGGCAGACGTTGATGAATTGAAAAAGGAATATCCAGATGAAGGCATGAGCGGGATTGACCCGAGGTATGTGATAAACCGAATTTCATCTACTATCATTAGAAAAGAAGTACCTTCTATTAATGCTCTAGATGTTTTAAGATCTCTTAAAGACGGGCTGGATCAACATCCGTCAATAACGGCTGAGCTCAGGGAGCGATATATGAATTATATCTCCTTAGCCCGAAAAGAATATGATAATATTGCCAAGAATGAGGTTCAAAAAGCGTTTGTCTACTCGTATGAAGAGTCGGCAAAAACATTAATGGATAATTATCTGGACAATGTTGAGGCATATTGCAATAAATCAAAGCTTCGTGACCAGTTAACTGGGGAAGAAATCAATCCGGATGAAAAACTGATGCGTTCGATTGAGGAACAAATCGGTATTTCTGAAAATGCGAAAAAGGCCTTCAGGGAAGAGGTATTAATCAGAATTTCAGCCTTTGCTAGAAAAGGCAAAAGGTTTGATTATAACTCCCATGACCGCCTTCGTGAGGCCATTCAGAAGAAGCTGTTCGCTGATTTAAAAGATGTAGTGAAGATTACCACATCATCAAAAACGCCTGACGAACAGCAGTTGAAGAAAATCAATAATGTTGTGGCCCGGTTAATTGACGAACATGGCTACAACTCGACATCAGCAAATGAATTGCTGAGATATGTCGGAAGCCTATTAAATAGATAATTGAGGGTTAAAATAGTGAGGACTGACAGAACGAATCTGTCAGTCCTATTTTTTCTAAACCAATGAAAAGGGTAAACCTGTCCAATTTTAATAGGCAAACGACCAATTGTCGAAATTCTTTGTAAATTATTCTCCGTTTCTGCATAGGATAAAGTAATCTATCTTTTACCTAATTTTTTCATTCGCGTTATTGTATGTCAGTGATTCAAAAGTGTGCAGTTTGAAGTTGAATAATTTGATAAGGAGGGGTTTACATTGTCTGTTAACAACCATCAATTTGTCATTTCAAGAGAAGATTGGTCCCTCCACCGTAAAGGCCACGATGACCAGCAGCGGCATCAGGAAAAAGTACAGGAGGCAATTCGCAACAATCTTCCAGACTTAATTACAGAAGAAAGCATTATCATGTCAAATGGCCGGGATGTTGTAAAAATTCCAATACGTTCATTGGACGAATATAAAATTCGTTATAATTATGACAAAAACAAACACGTGGGCCAGGGAAACGGTGACAGTCAAGTCGGTGACGTAGTGGCACGTGACGGTTCGAGCGGGCAGAAAGGTCCCGGCAAAGGCCAAGGAGCAGGGGATCAAGCCGGTGAGGATTATTTTGAGGCAGAAGTGTCATTAATGGAGCTGGAGGAAGCATTATTTAAGCAATTAGAGCTTCCAAACCTTAAAAGAAAAGAAGAGCAAGAACATTTAGTTGAAAACATTGAATTCAACGATATCCGTAAAACGGGGTTAATGGGGAATATTGATAAGAAACGGACGATGATGTCTGCTTTTAAACGGAATGCCATGAGTGGAAAACCGGCATTTCACCCGATTTATAAGGATGACTTGAAATTCAAAACTTGGAATGAAATCGTGAAACCAGATTCGAAAGCAGTAGTCATCGCAATGATGGATACAAGCGGAAGTATGGGAATATGGGAAAAATATATGGCGCGCAGCTTTTTCTTTTGGATGACCCGTTTCTTAAGAACAAAGTATGAAACGGTCGAAATTGAGTTTATTGCCCACCATACTGAGGCGAAGGTTGTTTCTGAGGAAGACTTCTTTTCGAAAGGAGAAAGCGGTGGAACAATTTGTTCATCCGCATACCGCAAAGCCCTGGAGATTATTGATGCCAAATATAGCCCACGAAAGTTCAACATTTACCCATTCCACTTTTCAGACGGTGATAATCTCACATCGGATAATGCCCGCTGTGTGAAATTAGTCGAAGAATTAATGAAGGTATCGAATATGTTCGGATATGGTGAGGTTAATCAATATAACCGCCATTCGACCTTAATGTCTGCTTACAAGAACATCAAGGATGAACATTTCCGCTATTATATTCTCAAACAAAAAGCAGACGTTTTTCATGCGATGAAGAGCTTCTTTCAAAAAGAAGAAACAAGTTTGAATGCATAAAGAAAAATTGGCAGGTGCCTGACACCTGCCAATTTTTGGTCTGACTATTGGTATAGACTACTATACACCGCTAATGTTAAGATTAAGGCATAACCCGAAAGGATGTAATAAAGATGACTTCGAAAGATATTCCTATTTTACTTAAAGGAATCCAAGTTTATACAGAAGAAAATATGATTGAAAATGGATATGTGCGCATAAAGGGCCAAAAAATAGTGGAAATAGGATCAATCGATCAGCTAACAAATGAAGATGAATGTGAAGTAATTGAACTTCCAGCCAGCTTTAAGGCAATTCCAGGCTTTATCGATGTTCATATTCATGGAGTTAATGGCGCCGATACAATGGATGCTACAAAGGAAGCGCTTGATACAATGGTAAAAGCTCTCCCTAAAGAAGGAACAACAAGCTTTTTAGCGACCACAATGACCCAAGAAGGGAAACAAATTGAAGGGGCATTAATAAATGCCGGACACTATATCGAAGGTCAGCAATCCGGGGGCAAAGCAGAAATACTTGGTCTGCATCTTGAAGGACCATTTGTGAACGCTAAAAGAGCAGGCGCACAGCCAATCCAACATATCATCGACCCAGATCTTGCCTTATTTAAGGAGTGGCAGGAACTGACAAAAGGAAATATTAGACTTGTCACCTTAGCACCCGAACGGCCTGGGGGATTAGAAATGATTCGTTTTTTAAAGGAAGAGGGAATCATTGCTTCAATTGGTCATACAGATGCAACCTTTGAAGAAGTAAACGAAGCTATTGAGGCAGGTGCAAACCACGTTACCCATCTCTTTAATCAAATGAGGGGATTACACCACCGTGAACCAGGTGTGGTTGGTGCCACCTTTTTGCGCGATGAATTAATCGCTGAAATCATTGTCGATGGGGTCCATGTTCATCCGGAAATGGTAAAGCTCGCTTTTAAACAAAAGCAGAGCGAGGGGCTAATTTTAATTACAGATTCGATGCGGGCAAAATGCTTGAAAAATGGCCAATATGACCTCGGTGGTCAAGAAGTTACAGTAAAAGATGGGAAGGCAGTTCTTGAGGACGGAACACTTGCTGGAAGCATTTTGAAGCTTGGACAAGCTGTGAAAAATACTTTGACCTATACAGGCTGTTCTCTTATGGAGGCCATTCAAATGGCAGCTGTGAATCCTGCCAAACAATTGAATATATATGACCGGAAAGGCAGTATAACAGTAGGGAAAGATGCCGATATCGTTATTATCGATGATAATATGGAGGTCTATATGACCATTTGCCGCGGATTAACCGCTTTTAGAAAGGATGAAACAAATGAAAATGATTAAAGTAGAGAATTATCAGCAAATGAGTGAAAAGGCTGCTGAATATATTATTGACAGGGTAACGAAAGTTCCAAGTATAAAACTTGGCTTAGCTACAGGTGGGACACCAATTGGTACTTATAAACATTTAATTGAAGATTATCAAAAGAACGGGACTTCTTATCTAAACGTAACGACTTTTAATTTAGACGAATACATCGGACTATCAGGTGAAAATAAAAATAGTTACCGCTATTACATGAATGACTTGTTTTTCAATCATATTGATATTAACAAAGAGAAAACACATATCCCACAAGGGGATGTCGGTGATATGCAAACGGAATGTCTTCGCTATGAAGAATTAATTGCAGAAAATGGAGGAATTGATTTACAAATCCTTGGAATTGGAAGTAATGGCCATATTGGATTTAATGAGCCGGGGACATCCTTTCATTCCAAAACACATATTGTCGATTTAGCTCCCTCTACAATTGAAGCAAACGCAAGATTCTTTAACCAATTGGAGGAAGTTCCTACAAAGGCAATAACGATGGGGATTTCAACCATTATGAAAAGTAAAGAAATTTTGCTCCTCGTTTCCGGGGAAAGTAAAAAGGATGCACTGGATAAACTTATGAACGGTCCTGTTGATGAAAAATTCCCTGCCTCTATTTTGAAAAATCATCCACATGTTACGATAATTGCGGATAAAGCGGCAGTTGCTGATTAACAGGTTAGCTCCTAAAGTATTGTTCCTTTAAATAAGATATCCAACTCCCGTAACTGGCGGGTTAATTCAGAAAGGTGTAAGAGGAGAATGATTAATAAGAATTCCCCCATTCCGCTTTATTATCAACTGGAAGAAAACATTAAACAGTTAATTGAAAAAGGTGAGTTAAGACCTGGAGATTCATTGCCAGCAGAAAGAGAATATGCAGAGAAATACCAAATTAGCCGAATGACAGTAAGACAGGCCTTCACACAGCTAGTGAATGAGGGATATCTACATCGTATCCAAGGAAAGGGAACTTTTGTCTCTGAACGGAAAATTGAACAAACGCTTCAAGGTTTGACAAGTTTTACGGAGGATATGAAAGCCAGGGGTTTGGAGCCGGGGAGCGAACTGATTCACTTGAAAATTATTCCCGCCCCAAGTCAGATTTCCGCGCAGCTATCTATTTCCGAAGATGATCCAGTCTATGATATCAAACGAATTCGCTTAGCAGATGGGGTGCCAATGGCCTTAGAAACTAGTTATTTTTCAGCGAACCTTATTAAGGGGATTACCGAACAAATTGTGAACCAATCTTTATACGCGCATATTGAAAATCAATTAAACCTAAGCATTGACAGCGCCTCACAAATTATCGAGTCGTCAATTGCTAGTCTAGACGAAGCAAAATATTTAAAAATCACTAAAGGGGCACCAGTACTGCTAATCCAAAGAAATTCTTTTCTAAAAGATGGTACTCCTGTTGAATTTGTGAAATCAGTATACCGTGCGGACCGTTACAAATTTATGATTCAGATGAAACGGTCATAGTGATATTGGTCCTGAAGACGTTTATTACCATTAATACTTTCTCCTGAAAAAATGAAAAATAAGAAGGCAAGAGATATTTTTTTGCAAAAGGAGGAAGTTCGATTGATAAAAAAACCTGTTGGGGTTCTAATTTCAGCGATTCTCACAGTGGGACTTGCTGCTTGTAATAACAACGATAAAAATAATCTTAATGAACATACTGACAATAGGGTAGGGATGAACATAAACCGAAACAATCCTATTGATGTTCGTTATAATAACGGAATTGACAATAATGGGCCATTAACTGTGAATGATCGTTATCGAGGACGGGATGATTTAAATCTGTTTAATGTGAAAGATAATAACAGAAAAAACGATGATATGATTTCTGCTTATCAAACAACCATGAACAGCGACCAGTATCCTCACACACGGGCTGTGTTAATAAAAGATGCGAAATATCAATTTATTACCATGGATCCAAGTCAAGGAAATGGGTTTCAGTCAGGCGTAGTTCAACAAGCTCCATCGTATTTTCAGCAGCAAAGACCAACAGCCAAAGCACCGGTACAACATAATGTGCCGCAGCAGACACAACCAATTCCAAAGCAAACACAGCCAGCACCAGCAGCGCCAAAGCAGCCGGCACCAGCAGCACAAAAGCAAACACCAACGCCGCCACCAGTAACCAAGCAGCCTGGACAGACACAATCCAACGCACCGGCAACTGGACCTGTTAGTCAATTTGTCCAACAGGTCATCGATTTAACCAATACACAGCGAAGTAAAAATGGACTTCCTGCGTTAAAGGCAGATACTCAGTTAAACAGCGTTGCGCAAAAGAAAGCGCTAGATATGCAGCAAAATCATTATTTTTCACATACTAGTCCAACTTATGGCTCCCCGTTTGACATGATGAGAGATTTCGGTGTGACATATAAATCTGCGGGAGAAAATATTGCCCAAGGACAACGCTCGCCGCAAGAAGTGGTAACTGCTTGGATGAATAGTGAAGGACATCGCAAAAATATTCTCAGCGCAAATTTTACTCATATTGGGGTAGGATTTGAAGAAGCGGGAAAACACTGGTCACAAATGTTTATTGGGAAATAAGAATAGCTTAACGCCCTGGTCAGCGGCGTATCGCCGCTAGGGCGCTGGAACTGGACATTTCTCGAAAGCCAATGATATAAATTTAGATATAAAGAACCGGCGGTTGAAGAAAAACACCGTCGGTTCTTAGTTGTTTTTGCTAATGGACGTAATCGCGGGAAATTCAAAATAAAAAGTTGTACCTGTACCCATAATACTATCTACATGCAAGTTACCATCCATGGCACGGACAATACTATAAACAACCATCATTCCTAGCCCGGTACCATTTTTCCCTTTTGTTGAATAAAAAGGCTCTCCTAGTCGCTCAAGTTGTTCTTTCGACATTCCAATTCCAGTGTCTCTGATGATAATCGTAACATAATTCTGACTATATTCGGTTGAGATTGTTAAATAACCGCCATTTGGCATTGCCTCAATCGCATTTTTAATCACATTGACAAAGCATTGGCGAAACGCTTGAGGATCTCCCGTTATAAAACCAATGATTGAAAAATCCGTTACTATTTCAACCGAATTTTTATTAGCTAGTGGCTGGAGCAGTTTGATTATTTGCCTTAGTTCACTTTTTACATTAATCTCCTTTGACATCTCAATTGAGGGCTTGGCAAAAGTTAAATAATCTTGAATAACCCTTTCAGCTGAACGTAGTTCTTCTCTCACAATGGTCAAGTACTCTTTTCTTTTCTGCCTTGAAAGATAATCATCTTCGAGTAACTGGACAAATCCGCTTGCGGCTGTCAGTGGATTTCGAATCTCATGGGATATGGCAGCTCCCATTTGTTCAACAGCTTTTAACTTCTCTGCTTTAATTAGCTGCTGCTTCATTTCAATATTTTCTTTGAAATATTCTATTGAATAGGAAATAATCCCAATTCCGCCTGCCGGAATAACAAGGTAAGCAAACCAAGCATCCAGCCAATAGGAGTTGTCATTGTCTAGTTCCATCCCGAAAACTGTAAGGGCACCAATCACCATGCCAAAACAAATAGAAATGAAAACCCGGCGCAAGGGCAGCTGCTTTATAAACCAAGGATATAACCGCCATACGGCAATAGAAAATGGAACATAAAGCATGATTGTTTGGTAAAAGCCTTCACCTATTCCGTAGAAACTCCTGATAACAATAGATGCAACAACAAGAATTGGACCAATCCCGAGATAAAGAGCGCCAATGACCAATGGTATACTTCTTAAATCATACCTAGCATAAGAAATCGGATTATAGGAGAATTGAATACAAATCCATATCATAACGAAAAAAAATAATATAATTGAGGATTTAGCCAAGGTGAATTTTTTATTTTTTTCGAGAAAGATAAAGCCAAAAAATAATAGAATGATTAATATGGAGAGATTTAAGAAAAGGTGTTTTGTAATTTCCATTAGCTTCACCATCCATTGGGCTGATAGGGAAATTTTACATGTATTTTCAAAAAGATACAACAGAATTTGCTAAATAGTAAGAAAAAAAACTCCGCCCTGTTTTTCATAAAAAGGAGGGATTGCATATGAACAATCCCTCACGTACTTTATTTGTAGGTTGTGATAGTATTTCGGCCACTTGTTTTAGATAAATAAAGGGCTGAATCAGCCATTTTTATTAACGCCTGTGGTTTTGCTGATGAAGTAGGAACGATGGTAGCAAGACCAATACTTAGTGTAACGATATCAGCAATTTCTGAGCTGCTGTGAGGAATTCTAAGTGACTGAATGGTCTCCTGAATGTGTTGTGCTACTTTCATTCCATCTTTTATTTTAGTAGAAGGTAAGATCAGAGCAAATTCTTCCCCGCCATAACGACACAAGGTATAATCTGAGTTAACGCTAATTTTACTATTAATGGCTCCGGCAATGGTCTGCAAGCAAAAATCTCCAGTAAGATGACCGTAAGTATCATTGTATTTTTTAAAGTAATCAATATCAAACATGATTAAGGTGATTGGTGAATTGGATGAAATCGAGTTGGTCCATTCATTCGCAAGCGTTTCGTCAAAATATCTTCTATTTGAGATACCTGTTAAACCATCCATATAGGAGAGGCGATTTAGCAGTTCATTTGCCTCTTGTAATTTTTGTTCCGTTAATTTCCGTTCGGTAATATTTCTTGAAACGATAATGACTTTTTTACTGCCGTCTTCTTCGAAGTGGACACTTTTAAGTGTTGATTCAATCCAAACGTAGTTTCCATCACTTGAACGATAACGGTAGGTTGATCCAGCAACACCCTCATGGAGTGCCTTTTCGAACATTTCATTCGTACGTTCGACATCTTCAGGATGGATAAAATTCCCCATCTTTTTCCCGAGTAATTCTGGATATTCATAATGGATGATTTCTTTTACTGCCGGAGAAATGTAAATATACTCTGCCCTTTCATTGTGCATCGTGATCATGTCACTAGAATATTCTGCAATTAAGCGAAAACGTTCTTCAGTTTCTTTTAATTTATATTGTGCTTCATTTGAATCCACAACGAATACAAAAAAGTGATACGCGATAAAACCGCCAGTTAATGAAATAAGATAATGAATGGTTAAAAGAGTTTTAAGGGTTTGTAAATCATCAATTTTTATAAAAAAGACGATTGTTAGAATGAATAAAGCGCAAAGATTCATAATAAAAGCTTGGACTGTGCGTGAAAGCCGAAGTTGTGATATCGCCCCGCAAACGAGTCCAATTAATAATGCCCCAATTGATGGGAGTATGGCAGCATGACTAAAGCCAAAAAGGATGAATCTTCCAATCGCGATAATAACAGATGCAATGATTGCAGGAATATATCCGCCAAATGAGGCTGCAATAACGATGGCCAAGTGTCGTAAGTCCGCAATGCTTCCGGAATTTATTTGAATACTAAACAACATTAGAATATTACCAAGGACCCCGAAAAAAAGTCCCCATAATAGTTTAGATGATAATGGTGAGGAAAAGCGCAAAGGTTTATCTTTAAATAACACTCCCATCATTGAGAAGGAAGCAATTAAAAGGGTTGCATTCGAAATAAAATCTCTTAACATGTAAATTCTCCTGAAATCAAATTGAAGTGCTTCTGGTAATAATTTCTCAAATAATTGTAAAGCATTCCAATTATACTATGTATTTGATATATATGACAAAAAAATAATAATTCGACATAAAAATGGCTGCCAGTAATTTGGCAGCCAAACGTTTATCTCCACTTAATTTCCTGTAATAATTTCTGCCTGAATAATTGAATTGAAACTTCATTAGACTACGTTCATCTTTTTCCTTCTAAATTAAATATCTCAAGTAGATGTACACCGTACAAATGATGATGGAAAGGATCATTAATGGAAAGGCGATTAATAGGAATTTGCTAAACGTAATCGAATGTCCTTCCTTCGCGGCAAGCCCTGCCACAATGACATTGGCACTTGCTCCAATTAATGTTCCGTTGCCGCCAAGACATGCTCCAAGTGATAAACTCCACCACAGCGGTTCTAAATTATCAATACCGAGTTCGCCCATATCTTTAATCATCGGAATCATCGTTGCCACAAATGGGATATTATCAATAAAGGCTGAAGCAATTGCACTAACCCATAAAATTAAAATCGATGTAGATGTTACATCTCCACCGGTTAAATGGACGGAATAGTCCGCTAATAACGAGATGACTCCAGTTTCAATTAATCCAGAAACTAACACAAACAGTCCAATAAAGAAGAAAATGGTTGTCCATTCTACTTTCAAAAAAGCTTTGTCTAAATACTGTTCCCCTGCTAATAGCAGTAATAGAAAAGCGCCTGTTAAGGCAACCGTGGCAGATTCAATATGAAGCAGCTGATGCAGGAAGAAGCCCAAAATTGTTACTGTAAGGGCAATCAACGCCTTTATTAACAGCTTCTTATCGGTGATTTCTTCCTTCTCATCTAAGTCCATTAGGTCTGCCTTCAATTCCTCTGACGTTCGAAGCTGTTTCCGGTAAATAAAAGCTAGGATAGCAATATTAACAAATAAAATAAAAAAAGTAATGGCTGTAAGATTATTAATAAATGCCATAAAGGTGAGTTCTTTTACGGCGCTCCCAAGCATGATATTCGGCGGGTCTCCAATCAATGTTGAGGTTCCCCCGATATTGGAAGCAATAATCTCAGTAATTAAAAACGGAATTGGGTTCACGCGTAACTGTCGAGTGATACTGAAGGTAACGGGAACCATCAATAGGACGGTTGTTACATTATCTAAAAAGGCAGAACCCAATGCCGTAATGATTCCAAGAACCAGCAAAATTTTTAATGGATCGCCTTTCACTTTCTTTGCAGCCCAAATCGCTATGTATTTAAACAAACCTGTCTCGGCGGTTATGGCGACAATAATCATCATTCCTGTCAACAATCCGAGTGTATTAAAATCAATATGTTGGAGTGCCTTTTCCTGCCCGATAATTCCTAGTAACACCATCATGATACCGCCGGCCATTGCAATTATGGTGCGGTGAATCTTTTCAGTGACGATAAAGGCATAAGTGATAAGAAATACGCCGATTGCAATGATAGCCTGCGTTGTCATTTACTGACCTCTTCTCCCAAGAATTTATATAGTGTCTTAAAAAAATACAAAAGGAGCCCGTTTTGACAGACTCCACCATAATTCACCATATTTATTTTCTATTTCATTTTATAAAAGTATTCTAATGATGTAAAGAAGGTATTTCTGAAAATTAAGTCGAAGCTGCCCGGAACTATGAACAAACAGAGAAAATTTTATAACCCTATTTTTCTGATAAAATCCACCGTTTCTTCATGCTCTTGTTTTACTAATTTAAATAACCGTTTATCTCTCTTTACAAGGGGCAGCCCGTTTTCATCGGCAATTGGTCTTGTTTGGGATGTACCTTCTAAGACTTTCCACTTACCTGCTCTATGTTCAATTCGAAGGTCAATAATCCCAAGGCGGTTACCAAAGGCACCTGCCATTACAACAGGTTTACCATTGATTGCTCCTGATTCCAAATTAGTATTAGGCAGGTTTTGATAAACAGAACCAGGGAAGATACTATGCGAATGTCCAGCAAGTATCGCGTCAATTTCGGGAATTTGTGTTAAATAATAGACAGCATTTTCAGTGTCGGGGCGATAAGCTTCATTGCTAATACCTGTGTGGGCAAGGGCAATAATAAGATCTGCCCCCTCAGCCTTCATGACGGGCACAAATTCCTTCGCTGCATCAACAATTGGTTTGGCAAAGACTTTTCCTTCAAGATTGGCTCGGTCCCAGCTCATAATTTGTGTGGGCATGAAACCGATGACGCCAATTTTCAATTCATGCTGACGCCCTGATAAGTCAACCACATTCCTTTTAAGAATGACATAGGGAGCAAAGTAAGGCTTATTCTTTTTTACTGAAAAGACATTGGCATTGACTGCAGGCATTTTTGCACCTTTTAAGGCAGTATTTAAGAATTTTAACCCATAGTTGAATTCGTGATTCCCGATGGCAATAGCATCATAGTTTAGATAGTTAAAGGCTCGATAAACCGGATGTACCTTTCCTTTTTGCATCCCCCTGATTCTAGCTAAATACTCTCCAAGTGGATTTCCTTTTAAATGGTCGCCGACATCAAATAATAAAGCATTCATTGCTTCGCTTCTTGCCTGGTGGATAAGTGTGGCTGTTTTGACAAGACCAACTTGCTGATTTGTCTTTGTCTGATAATAATCATAATTAACTAAATCTGCATGCAAATCTGTCGTTTCAAGAATTCTTAATTCAACTATTCCTTGATTATTTTCGACAGCATACGAAATTGAAGGAAAGGAATGCAAAAAAAGAATAAATGTAATGAGTGGCAAAGCAATCCTCTTTTTAAGCACGATGATGACCTCCATAATGATCATTCTTTTTAAGTAAAGCTAGTATTTGCTTTTTTTAATGAATTATTAGCAAGGCCTTAATGAATAAGCCTGCTTTCTTGGGCTTTCCTTTTAAGTCGGCCGCCATATTTTTCAATTGGTCCTTTTAATACTAAACCAAATATTAAAGTGATAATCGCGATAAATAGAAAGACTGTAAGGTCTCTTTTCGCGACATCCCATATTATTCCACCGGTTGCTTCTCTCATTAGACTAATGGCATAGGTAAATGGTAAATAGGGATTGAGTTTTTGGAAAAAGGTTGGCATGACTTGGATGGGGAAGGTTCCGCCAGACCCAGATATTTGTAAAACAAGAAAAACAATTGACAGTCCCTTTCCAACGTTTCCGAAAATGGAAACGAGCGTATAGGTAATTAAGACAAATAAACCACTAATTAATAATCCAAATAAGATAAACCACAGTTTAGCAGCTACATATGTCTTCAGTAAAAAAATATCCCCTAATGTGACGATGGCTGATTGTCCTAGCCCAATCGTTAAAAAGGTTAGAAATCTGCCTAAATAAAGGTGATTCGGATGATAGTTTTCCGGCAAGTTGTTAAGTTCAACTGGAAGCATCGAAATGAGCAGCGTGGCGCCTACCCAAAGGGCTAAGGTAGTAAAAAACGGTGACATCGCTGAACCGTAATTTGGAATTGGAAAAAGCCGTTTTTCCTTTAACAGAACTGGATTGGCAAAATAGTCACTTTCCTTACGCACATCATTCCGCAGTAAATTAATGATTTCACGAATATCCTTAGATTTTTCGAATTCGCGTATTTGCTCGGCAAGACCTGTGATTTTCTGCTTTACCGCGGGGAAATTACTTTTTATAAGCGCGATGTCTTTTTTCCCAATTGCTATTCCGTTAGAAGCATCGATAAGTATTTTCTTTACTTGCGGAAGCGTCTTGTCTGCATTCGTAAGAATATCGTTTGCTTTGGTTGGGATTCTTTTTGCTGTATCGCCTACTTGCTTAATTTTAGGGGCAATTTGAGCATCGTATTGATTTAGTATTGACCCAAGATTCGAGGAAGCCTCCTTAGAAATTTGATTTGTACTTTCTAATAATGCCCTAGATGGTGCTTCAAGACTTTGGATTGTTTTAAGATTGTTTAACAGATTCTCTGAAGAATTCTTTTGTTGTGTTAATCTTGCCAATTCCGAATCAAAGGCGCTGGAGTTTCCCATTCCATTAAGTTTTTCAAACTGGCTGATTAAGAGTGTATCCAGCTTAATGAGCGTATTCAGGCGGTTTATACATTCGTTTACTGCATTTTTTTTATCCTCAGCACTTGCGGTATCCGATAATAACAGGTCTGTAATTTGCTCGATAGTTCCAGCTGTTTGCTCCATATACATTAAATTTTGTTTAACGATAGAAGCAAGGTTTGTAAATGTATCTTCATTGCGGTCAAGAAACATGGTTATTTGTCCGGATACATCACGGGCTCGACTAATAATCCCTTCTACTTCTGTAATATTCCTTTGTAGATCCGCAACAATTTTTTGAGCCTGATCAGCATCTTTATCTGCGGTGTTGATGATATTTTCAGCTTCAGACAAGTGCTCATCTAGCCAAAATATCATTGTTTTCAATTTTTCAATATCGGGCAAGTTTTTTTGGAGCTCAATTCCAAGCTGATTAAAAATGTCGAATATTACCCCATTTGCAGTTTTTACAAAGTTCTTACTAATTTCATCTTTTATCCCGGTTGCCCCTTTGGCCGTTATTTTCGGGGCTACCGCATTTATTTTTTCATTGACTGCATAAATGAGTTCGGGCTTCTCCGGGTTATCATTTAATACGGTTGCGATTTTTGCAGAGAAATTCTTTGGTATCGTAACGCTGGCAAAATATTTTCCTCGCTCGACTCCTTTTTGGGCTGTAGCGGTATCGACAAATTTCCAGCCAAGTGATTTATTATCCTTTAGAGATTTGATAACTTCTCTGCCAATATTAATATTTTTTCCTTTTATGACAGCGCCCGAATCAACATTTGAAACAGCAATTGGAATGCCTTTCGTATTACCATAAGGATCCCAAGAGGCTTTAATATTAAACCAGGCATAAAGCGACGGGAGTATCATCAACGCGGTGATGATGATGGCGGCACCCCAATTGGTAAAAACACTCAACAGATCATCTTGATAAATCTTTAAAACCTTTCTCATTTATGCTAACCACCTAAAATTTTTCATCTAATGTTATTATCTTTCTGATTTGGCAGTTGATTCGGGAAAGGACAATTTTTTTGCTAATGACAGAAAGTTGTCAAAAACATATGAATAAATAATGAACTAATACGTTTTTTAAAATATCCGTAGTGAAAATTATTTATAATGTAGCTATATTAATGAGGAGGGTAACAGAATGAATATTACAACCATCATTGAATTAGAGAATCAGGAAGTAGAACATATCGCAGGTGCTAAATTAGTGTTTGCTCAAGAACAAATTGACGAGAATATCATTGAAACATGTGTTGAATGTTTTCAGTTGGAAGATTCAACAGAAATGGTTCCAACAGAAGATGCAATGCAACGAGTATTTGATCGGTTGCAGCAAAGGGGAATTATTCCGCCAAACGTAGAAGATTTTTCATTTGAAATGCCATCTTGTGAACGTCTAAAAAGAAAACCAGATAGCGTTACAGAACTGCCGCAAAAAGTAATTCTCTCATTTATGTCATAAGGGAAGTTCCTCGGAACTTCTTTTTGTGCATTTTCTGAAATGAAGTGTGACAAAGGTCAAAGCGATTTATCGTTAAGTATTTTATAATGATGGATGGATATCGGCTGATATTTCCAATTAACTTTAATGGAAACGCTTTCAGTCCGAAAGGAGGTTAGAGCCGTTGAATTCATTAAGTAAAATTAAGATTCTATCTGGTCACTTTGGTAGTGGGAAAACAGAGATTGCCATAAATTTAGCACTGGCTGAGAGACAAAAAAACGAAAAAACAGCTATTAATGATTTAGATATTATCAATCCTTATTATCGTTCAAGAGATGCTGCGAGTATCTTTCTACAGCATGATGTTGAATTGCTCGCCCCGAAGAATCGGCTTGCTGCTGCCGATCTTCCAATAGTGTCCGGTGAAATGTATCGTGTACTGCACGATCCTAGATACCGTTTAATCGTTGATGCCGGCGGTGACAAAGACGGGGCAGCTGCTTTGGGACAATATTATCATGAATGGAAAGATTTAAGTCCGGAATTACTGTTTGTCCTAAATGCGAATCGTCCGTATGTCAGCACCGTAGCCGGGGCTCGATATACGGTTAAGCAGATTGAAAATGCCTCACGCTTAAAGGTAACTGGGATTATTAATAATTCAAATATTGGCGCTGAAACAACGATGAATGATATTCAAAATGGCTATCAATTAAGCAGCCGTCTAGCGGAGGAGTTGGATGTTCCTTTTTTATATACAACCATTTCAACCCATTTAAAAAAGGAAGCTGAAGATTTTGCGAAGAATTATCAAGTTGTTTTTATCGAACGATACATGAAATTACCTTGGGAAAGTTAAAGGAGTTGAATCCATATGGAGAAAAAAGTCGTTTTTAATGAGGATACATGTAAATCCTGCGGTCTTTGTGTCCAAGTATGCCCAACGAATGTTATTTTTCTAGCAGACTATTTAAATGGTAAAGGCTACCGGCCGGCAGCAGTTGTCGACCAGGAAAACTGTATAAGCTGCGCAAAGTGTGCGCAAATATGCCCAGATGCGGTAATCGCTGTCTACCGGCCAGTTAAAATCTTGCAAACTGTGTGATCGAAGGAATGGAGGTTATTGTATGGGGAAAGTGTTAATGAAAGGGAATGAAGTGATTGCAGAGGCAGCAGTGCATGCAGGCTGCAAGTACTTTTTCGGTTATCCAATTACGCCGCAGAGTGAGCTGGTTGCCTATATGGCAAGACGGCTCCCTGAGGTCGGCGGATTGTTTTTGCAAGCGGAAAGTGAAATTGCCGCTATTAATATGGTCTATGGTGCAGCAAGCACGGGTGTAAGGGTCATGACTTCCTCCTCAAGCCCGGGCTTTAGCTTGAAACAAGAAGGGATTTCTTATTTAGTAGGTTCAGAGCTTCCAGCGGTTATTTGCAATATCGTCCGCGGCGGTCCGGGATTGGGAAATATTCAGCCGGCACAATCAGATTATTTCCAAGTAACAAAAGGCGGGGGGCACGGGGATTACAATCTTCCTGTATTAGCTCCGGCCAGTCTGCAGGAAATTGTTGAATTAACACAGGAGGCTTTCGATATTGCCGACCGTTACCGGACACCAGTGATAATAATGGGCGATGGTATGCTGGGGCAAATGATGGAGCCTGTTGAGTTTGGGGAACGGTCTGAAACAGAGCAATTTAAGAAGGATTGGGCAACAACAGGCACTCGCGGTGATGGAGGACCGAAAATCATAACATCGCTTGAGCTTGATGCCGAGAGTCTTGAGAAGAGAAATACTACTCTTCAACAGAAATTTGCACGCATAAAGAAAAATGAGGTTCGCTATGAAACCTTTTCAATAGACGATGCCGAATATATTATGGTTGCTTTCGGAACGACAGCGCGGATAACAATGAATGCAATTAACAAGGCTAGGCAAGAAGGGGTCAAGGTTGGCTTGATTAGACCGATTTCGCTATGGCCATTCCCAGAAAAGCCGTTCGTTGAAACAAGGAAACAAGTAAAAGCCTATATATCCGTTGAAATGAGTGCCGGGCAAATGATTGAGGATGTTAGATTGGCAGTAAATGGTCATGCTCCAGTAGATTTCTTTGGCCGAACCGGCGGTGTCGTCCCTACCCAAGAAGAAATTTACGATAAGATAATGACGGTTGCTGGGGGTGTTCAAGTATGACAATGAAGACTGTTTTCGAAAAAACAAATGGCCTGACGGATAAGTCAACACACTACTGCCCCGGCTGTACACATGGTGTAATCCACCGTCTTGTTGGTGAAGTGTTGGGAGAAATGGATATTTTAGAAGATACTGTCGGTGTTGCCTCAGTAGGCTGTTCGGTGTTATCGTATGAGTATTTTAATTGTGATATGACGCAGGCAGCACACGGCCGTGCACCTGCTGTGGCGACAGGGGTGAAGCGGGTTCTGCCAAATCGAATTGTTTTTACGTATCAAGGTGATGGCGACCTTGCCTCGATTGGAATTAGTGAAGTGATTCATGCTGCGGCAAGAGGCGAGAATATTACAGTTATTTTCGTTAATAATGCGATTTATGGAATGACAGGCGGGCAAATGGCACCGACTACCTTAATTGGCCAAAAAACGGCGACAACCCCACTTGGCCGGGAAATTAGCATCCAAGGGCCGCCGATTAAGGTGTGCGAAATGATGGCGACTCTGGATGGGGCTGCCTATATTGAACGGGTTTCGACCCATGATGTCCCACATATTCAGAAGACAAAGAGGGCTATCAAGAAAGCGTTTGAAACGCAGAAAAAGGGTTTAGGTTTTTCAATGGTAGAGGTATTATCGACCTGTCCGACAAACTGGGGACTTGATCCGGCTGAATCGCTTGAGTGGGTAAAAGATCATATGGTTCCCGTCTATCCTCTTGGTGTTTATAAGAACAAAGAGGGAGTGAATTGAACATGCTTGAAGAGATTATCATTGCCGGATTTGGCGGGCAGGGAGTTATGTCGACGGGCCAGCTCATTGCCTATGCAGGAATGCTTGAGGGAAAAGGTGTTTCTTGGCTGCCTTCATATGGGCCCGAACAACGGGGTGGAACGGCGAATTGCGCAGTTGTTGTGAGTGATGAGCCTGTAGGATCGCCGCTTGTAACCAGGCCATCGACTGCAATTGTTTTAAATAATCCATCGTTTGATAAGTTCGCTCCGCGTGTCCGTCATGAAGGATTGTTGATTATTAATTCTTCTCTCGTGGATAGAACTTCAGAACGGAAGGATATTAAGGTGATTGAAATAACGGCAACGGATATGGCCAATGATTTAGGAAATTCTCGAGTAGCAAACATGATTTTATTAGGTGCCTTTTTGGAATTGACTAAAATAGTTTCAACAGATTCCATTATTGAATCGTTAAAGAAAGTTCTTTCAACTGATAAGCATCATTTAATTGAGATAAACAAACAAGCATTGAAAAAGGGTGCCTCGCTTGTCGCTGTAGAAATATCCTAAATAGAAAAGCCAGCCGGATATATAATCAGGCTGGCTTTTTTCGTGTCTTGAAAAGGTTTTTCTCTTTGTATCCAAAGAACCACCAGTTCCAGTCGCCTAGCAGCTTCATCAGGGCTGGAACAAGAACCATCCGCACGATTGTGGCATCAATAAAAATCGCTGTCGCAATCCCGACACCCAATTGTTTTATCGGCATCACGCCAGTGAAGGCAAAGGCACCTGTCACAACAATCATGATGGCAGCTGCGGAGGTAATTATTTTACTTGTATAGGTTAAACCAGATATTGTTGCTGCGGTGTTATCACCTGTTTTTAAGTAAAACTCTTGAATTCTGGAGATAAGAAAGACCTCATAATCCATTGAAAGTCCGAACACAAGCGTGAAAACAAACACCGGCAAGATTAGACCAATCGTAACAGGAGTCATTCCAAAATGCCCTTCCTGGAAAACCCAGACAACAATTCCAAACGTACACCCCAAGCTTAATACATTCATTAAAATCGCCTTAACCGGAATGAGCACCGAGCGGAAGGCGACCATAAGTATTACGAGCGTTGAAATAATGATTAGCAGTAATCCAAAGGGAGCCTTCTTGACAATTTCCGTAAAGATTTCCTGCTCAAACTTAATCCGTCCTCCAAATGATGCCTTTAGTCCTAACTCTTTATTAGACCATGTGTTTACCCATTGTCTTGCCTTTGTAGAATGTTCTCCGGTTTTTAAATACACTTCCAAAAGCATTTTATTCTCTCTGATAAAGTAGTCTGTTACTGGAGCTAATTTCGCTTTATCCCCATAGGTAAACAGTTGTAATAGTTGTTCGCCATCCTTAGCTCCAGTTGCAGAAAAAGGAGAGTCAACCGAATGAACAAGCTGATCTTTTTCTAGTTCATTAACGACCTTAGTTACCTTTTCTAGATTGTATTTCTCTAAGATATTTCCAGTGGTTTCAACGACAATCGTTACCTTTTTCTCATCACGTTTATCTTGCGCGATAAAATGTTCTTTGTAGGCTTCTATTGCCAATCTGGATGGATATTTCGGCGGAAGAGAATCTGTGCCCGGTATCGTTAACGTCATTTGCTTAACCGGTAGGAGCCCAATCAGCAGAATAGCCAATGCCGCTGCTGCCATCAGAACTGGGCGTCGCATCACAAACTTTGCAAACTTGTGCCAAATGCTTGTTTGCGAGCTAGATATCCTGAATACACTTAATTTATTGACGTTTTTCCCTAAAATGGCAAGCAAGGCCGGGAGAAAGGTTAACGCGCATAAAGCAGAAATAAACACAACCGTCATGCCGCCAAGAGCAACATTTTGAAAAATATCAATTTGGATAAACCAAAGACCTGATAAGCCGATAAAAACACAAAGCCCGGAAAAAATAATCGAGCGTCCGGCAGTTGTAATCGTTATTTCAATCGCTTCCTGAATCGATTTACTTTGTAATTCTTCTTTATAGCGATTAATAAATAACAAGGCGAAATCAATGCTTAAGGCAAGACCAATCATCGGAATAATATTTAAGATAAAGATGGATAAATCAGCGTCATAACTAAAAAAGTAGACCGTTCCCATTGTGATGAGGATTGAAATGATCCCGATAACTAACGGAAGCGAGGCGGCGACAAGACTTCCAAATGCAAGGATGAGGACTACCAGGGCGATTGGCAATCCAATCATTTCTGCCTTTGCCAAATCTTCCTGGCTTGCAGCATTTAAGTCTTGAACAATAATTGGTTCCCCTGTCATGGTAACCGTTAAGCCCTGTTTGTTTTTTAGCAAATCCTTTAATTCGGCAATTTCCTTTTCGAGGCTTTCTGCGTTTTTGTTAAAAGTAAGAATTCCATAGGCATATTGATCTTTGATCATTCCTTCTCGTTCGTAAGGGGAAATAATCTTTTCTGCCCCATCAAAATCCGTTAATTTTTCAAAGGTACCAACAATAAATTTCTTAAAATTTTCGTCACTTACAGTTTTATCCTTTTTAAAAACAAGGATAATTGATGATTTGGCTTGTCCGAAGTCCTTTTCAAGTGTTTTCTGCGTTTCATTATATTCTCCTTTATATTCAAAGCCATTACCGCTTAAAACTGAGGGTAATTTTAATGCAAAAAATCCAAACAAGAAAATCGCTAATATCCAAACCATCAACATCCATTTACGATTTCGGTATATGTATTCCGCTAATTTCTGCATGATCCCACCTCCCTTTATAATGAAACTATTTCCTGATTCTAGTATACAGAAGAAATCCACAATTTCAGATGACTTTTTCGTGTCTATTTTACTAATGGGCACCCTCGCTTGTTTTGTCAATTTTCCCCCAATACGAGATGAAAATTCACCTGTGGATAAACTAATGGTATCGACAAGTATGTTCAAAGCTGGTTTTACAAATGTAAAGAAATTTTGGACTCACTCGTATTTTTTGTTACAATAAGGTAAATATCTTAGATGTAGGTGATGTCGGTGGATCGAGAAAAATTAACAAAGGTGATTGAAGCGGCTAAATTATATTATTTATTAGATTATAACCAAAACGATATCGCAAAGCTTCTGGGAGTTTCACGTCCGACTGTATCCCGATTATTACAGCAGGCAAAAAGTGAGGGTTTTGTCCAAATTAGTATTATGGACCCTACAGAGGACGTTACAAACTTAGCCATGCAGTTAGAAAAAAAGTTCAATTTAAAAAAAGCTGTTGTAGCCTCCATCCCACAATACGAAAACCATATTATTAAAAATTACCTTGGGGAAAAGGCAGCCATGTATCTGGATGAAATTGTTAAGGATGACGACATTATCGGTGTGACATGGGGAACAACGCTTTATCATATCGCTATCGAGCTAAAGCAGAAATATGTGAAAAACGTTAATGTTGTTCAATTAAAAGGCGGTGTAAGCCATGCGGAAACGAACACATACGCATCTGAAATATTATACCTTTTCGGGAAAGCCTATAATACAGCGCCTCTTAATCTGCCGTTGCCTGCGATTGTTGATCATGTAGTCGTGAAGCAGGCAATGGAGGCGGACCGCCATATTCGAAAGATATTAGAGTTGGGTGTCCAGGCTAATATCGCTTTGTTTACGATTGGATCCATCAAAACGGATTCTTTATTATTTCAATTAGGCTATTTTACGGAAAGTGATTTGGACTCCCTTAATGGAAAGGCGGTCGGCGATATTTGCTCGCGGTTCTTTGATCGAAAAGGGGAAATATGTAACGAAAGCTTAAATGAACGAACGCTTGGCGTTAATTTAGCAAACCTCCGGCAGAAGGAGTACTCAATCTTGGTTGCTGGCGGACCGAATAAAATTGAAGGAATTTACGGCGCCTTAAAAGGCGGGTACGCAAATGTGCTGATTACAGATCAATTCACAGCACAATTTTTACTTGATAAAAAGGACTAAAATAGCTATCGTTGCTATTTTAGTCTTTTTTAATAGGCTGTGTTAAAACACATTGTTGATTTTGAGCACAATGTTGATTGGAGTGGAAGGCGCGAGACTCCTGCGGGAGCAGCGGGACAGGTGAGACCCCGCAGGCGCTTTAG
>NZ_JBHVSI010000039.1:0-28763 GCF_042885335.1 Neobacillus sp. NPDC058068
GACCCCGCAGGCGCTTTAGCGCCGAGGAGGCTCACCGCCCGCCCCGCGGAAAGCGAAGCGCCTGGAACGGAAATCAACATTCACTTTTAACAGAGTCTTTTTTTTATAAACTTATATTAATCTTCGCTGTTACAAAAATGAAATAAAACCATCATATATTTTACAAATTACCCATAATTTGTCCCATTTTGTATAATGGAAATCTATTACTCTCGAACCAGTAAAACCCTTGATATGATAGGAGTTCCTCCCTAATTTTTCGAAAAAATCCAAATGAAAACTATGAAAATATGACTAACATATTTCAGGAAAAGTAGGAAAATGTCAGTAATTATACAGTTTTGTTACATTATAGAGACTAGTAAACTTTTTAAATAAAATTATGATAAAGTAAAGAAGGTCTAAAATTCTGGAAAATTCTTTACTAGTCTACAATGCAAGATTAAGAGGGTTTTACCGTGGTTTAGGAGGAAAAAATGTTATTCTCGAATAAAGATTCAAAGTCAAAAAGGTTTTTATTTCTTAAAACGGCAGTTATTACAACTATGGCTGCATCCGTTATTGCCTTTAGCAACGGTCCGGTTGCATTTGCCACATCACCAAAGTTAACAACCATATATCATGTCTATCTTAATGGTACATACATTGGAAATGTCATGGATAAAGACATAATTGATAAACTCGTTACTGAAAAAGTAGACACAGCAAAGCAATCCATCAAGGACGTCAATTTAAAAATTGGCCCTCAGGTTGAATACATCCCTGAGCAGGTTTTCCGTTCAGAAGCCAATAATCAGGAAGCCGTCCAAAATATACAAAGCTCTTTTCAAATCCAGGCTGAGGCATCTGCAATCCTCATCGACGGGACACCAGTTGTTTACTTGGATCATGAAGAAACAGCCGAACAAGTAATCAAGAATTTCAAGCTGCAATATGTCACTGAGGATCAATTAACAGAACTTGAAACACGAAAAGACTCTGCCGAAACGGCATTGCCGCCATTGCAAGAAAATGAGACTCGTCTATTAGACGTCCATCTTTCGAAAAATGTTTCAGTTGAAACTGTAAATGTAGCCCCAGACAAAATTATGTCGGCTGCGGATGCTGTTACTTTTTTACAAAAAGGTACATTAGAAGAAAAGAAATATGCCATCCAAGAGGGGGATGTTCTCGAAACGATTGCCGAGGATCACGGTCTGAAGTTGGCTGAAATTCTGGCATTAAATCCAGACATAACCGAGGAAACACTCTTGAAAATTGGTCAAGAAATTAATATAACGGCACTAAAACCGTATATTGAAGTAATCGTTGATAAAGAATTAAATCAAAAGGAAGACATTCCTTTTGCCAATGAAGTAGTTGAGGACTCATCAATGCCGAAGGGCGATACAAAGGAAAAACAAAAAGGTCAAAACGGATCCCGCTCGGTAACTTACGCAATTACAGAACAAAATGGAGTAACCGTTAAGAAGGATAAGTCTAGCGAACAAATCCTGCAGCAGGCAGTAAATCATATTGTTATCAAAGGAACAAAGGCAAGTCCTTCCCGTGGTGAAGGCAGCTTTGCCTGGCCTACTGTTGGCGGATATGTTTCCAGCCAAATGGGCTACCGCTGGGGCAAGTTGCACAAAGGAATTGATATTGCCGGACCAAGCAACAGAGCGATCAAGGCTGCTGATAATGGCGTCGTTGTTTCTGCCGGATGGGGCAACGGCTATGGAAATAGAGTTATCATCGACCATCAAAACGGCTTCCGCACTTTATATGGCCATATGTCATCGCTTAATGTAAAAGTTGGGCAAACAGTTTCAAAAGGCACGCAAATTGGGATCATGGGTTCAACAGGTGATTCGACCGGAGTCCATTTGCATTTTGAAGTGTATAAAAACGGCAGCTTGGTCAACCCGCTTTCTTATCTAAAATAATTCCGAATTAAAAGTCTCTAGTTGGAACTAGAGGCTTTTCCTTTTAATCGTATTTGGAATTACTAGTATCTAGAAGGAAAAAAATGTTATACCAATCTTGCCAAATGCTACTTATAGGTGAATTAAAGCTAATAAAATGGTAAAGTAAGATAGTATAGGTATGTCTTTTAGCAGCTATTGATTGTATAGATAATTTAACTTAAAGGAGAAATTGTATGGAGAAGAAGATTCTTGTTGTAGATGATGAAAAACCAATTGCAGATATTTTGCAGTTTAATTTAAAAAAAGAAGGTTACGTTGTCTATTGTGCTTATGACGGCAACGAAGCTCTTCAATTGGTAGAAGAGATCCAGCCTGACTTGATTCTCTTAGACATTATGCTTCCACAAAGGGACGGGATGGAAGTTTGCCGGGAAATCCGCAAGAAATATGAAATGCCGATTATTATGCTGACAGCAAAGGATTCTGAAATTGACAAAGTTTTAGGTCTTGAACTGGGTGCCGATGATTATGTAACAAAGCCATTTAGCACAAGGGAACTGATTGCCCGTGTTAAAGCCAATTTACGCCGGCACCAACAGATTCTGTCCCAGCCTGATGCTGAGAATGAAACGAATGAAATTGAAATAGGTTCGCTTGTGATTCATCCTGATGCCTATGTCGTCTCAAAACGCGGTGAAACGATTGAACTGACACACCGGGAGTTTGAACTGCTCTACTATTTGGCCAAGCATATCGGTCAAGTAATGACACGAGAGCACCTCTTACAAACGGTATGGGGTTACGATTATTACGGCGATGTGAGGACAGTGGATGTAACCGTTAGACGCCTGCGCGAAAAAATTGAGGATAGCCCTAGTCATCCAACCTGGATTGTCACTCGCCGCGGGGTTGGATATTACTTGCGGAATCCTGAACAGGAGTAATTTCTTGATGAAAAAGGTTGGTTTCTTTCGCTCAATACATGTAAAGTTTGTCATCATCTATGTCCTCCTAATTTTAGTGGCGATGCAAATTATCGGTGTTTATTTTGTCCGCCAGCTGGAAGAAACACTAAGAGCAAATTTCCAGACATCGTTAAAACAGCGGGTTAATTTGCTAGCCTATAATGTACGGGAGGAAATGGAAAAGGAAAGAACGCCAGAAGACCCCACACTTGAAGACGATATTAAGAAAATCCTTAGAGACTTTGATGCAGGTGATATTTCTGAAGTTCGCGTCATTGAAAGCCGGTCCTCTAAAATTATCGGGACTTCTGAACAAAGTAATCAAGGAGTGGTCGGACAAAGGACAACAGAGCTGCGCATAAAGCAATCGATGGTGTTAGAAGAGGACCAAAGTGCAATTAAGATTGACCCGCAAACAGGACATCGGATTTGGGTCCTCTCTACCCCGATTAAGTCTGGTAAAAAAGTGATTGGCTCAATCGATCTTGTTGCAAAAATCGAAAATGTCTTTGAACAAATGAAAACGATTAATGGAATCTTTGCGACCGGAACGGCGATTGCCTTATCGATTACGGCTATTCTCGGAATTCTATTGGCCCGAACCATCACAAGGCCAATTACGGATATGAAGAAGCAGGCATTAGCGATGGCAAAAGGGAACTTTTCCCGAAAGGTTAAAGTGTATGGCAATGATGAAATCGGTACGCTTGCGGTCACCTTTAACAACCTGACGAAGAAGCTTCAAGAAGCACAGGCCATGACCGAAGGGGAACGAAGAAAACTGTCATCAGTGATATCGTATATGACCGATGGCGTCATTGCTACTGACCGAAAAGGCCGAGTTATATTAATCAATGAGCCGGCAGCGGACATGCTGAATGTTTCACGTGAAACAGTTCTTTCGCAGCCGATTGTGTCGTTATTGAGTTTGGATGATACCAATTCCTTTGAGGATCTATTAGAGGAGAAGGACTCGTTAATCTTAGACTATAGTACAAATACAAAAAGCTATATTCTTCGCGCCAATTTTTCTGTCATTCAAAAAGAAACCGGCTTTGTTAACGGTTTGATTGCAGTGCTGCATGATATCACAGAACAGGAAAAAATTGATGCTGAAAGAAGAGAGTTTGTCGCCAATGTTTCGCACGAACTAAGAACGCCGTTAACCACGATGAGAAGTTATTTAGAGGCACTTGCTGATGGGGCGTGGCAAGATGAGGAAATTGCGCCAAACTTTTTGGAAGTGACGCGGACAGAAACGGAACGGATGATTCGACTTGTGAATGACCTCCTGCAATTATCGAAAATGGATAGTACGGATTATAAGCTGAATAAAGAGTGGGTAAACTTTGTCAACTTTTATAATCGGATAATTGACCGTTTTGAAATGGCCAAGGAGCAAAATGTAACCTTCAAGCGAAAGCTCCCTGAACAAGCCATTTTTGTGGAAATAGATGAAGATAAAATGACTCAGGTTTTATACAATATCATTTCCAACGCCTTAAAGTATTCGCCTGAAGGCGGCAAAGTTACGTTCTCCATCAAAGAAGAGGAAGATAAAATCATCGTCAGCATATCTGACCAGGGCGTTGGGATTCCAAAAGAGAATATTGGCAGAGTTTTTGACCGTTTTTATCGTGTTGATAAAGCGAGAACACGGAAACTAGGCGGTACGGGCCTAGGACTGGCGATTGCAAAGGAAATGGTCAATGTCCATGGCGGGAACATTTGGATAACAAGTCAAGAAGGAAAAGGAACGAAGATCTCTTTTTCATTACCGTATGAGCGTTCTGAAGAGGATGAGTGGTCATGAGATACGAAAATATTAAATCATGGATATTAACGATATTAGTCATGGTCAGCGCCCTGTTAACATGGAATCTTTGGACCTACCAGCCCAATTACGACACCATGGAAAATAGTAATATCGTGAGAGAAGTCACTGTAAGTGAAAAACAGGAGGTTCAAAAGATTGTTCGCCCTGACCGAATATTGTTCCATGTGAAAGGTGATCATTACGGAACAAATAATACCGATGAGCTTGAAAAAGTAATCAAGGAATTGAGCGGCTGGGCATTTTACGATGTGAAAAATGTGACCGATAAAGTGGGTAATATAGAAGAATTATCGCACGACAGCGGCAATGCGGAAATTGTTTTTCCAGGGGAAGTCCCAATTGAATTATACCGCAGTGTCTTAACTATGGAAGGAAAGAAGCTGCCCTCCTTTAACTTTAATCGAATTATTATTAATGTCGAGGACTCGGAAAAGGAGGATGGGATTGTTTACTTTGTTTCAACAGAAAACCAGCAAGTCCATATGAGTCATATAACAGCTGCCAATTTAAGCGCGTTTAATCGTGACTTCTATAAAAATGCTGCCCGGTTTCCTGCATTCTTTGCCTATAAAACATCTGATAAACATACGCTTTTCCTTCCTGAAAATACGACTGAAATGATGACCTATAAGTATGTACCTGTTAACCTTATTTCTGAGGAATTTAAAGAGGCGCTTTTTAGTGATCCTAGCTTTGTTCAAAAAAGTTTGATATCGCAAGGTGAAGAATACACAAATGGTTCTAGCAAAATGACGGTGAATTACAATAGCAATATGCTTTCTTATGTCAATCCGACGGCAGATGATGATTTTATTGATAACTCGTACGATTTAGTCAAACGAAGCATTGATTTTGTCAATGAGCACGGGGGATGGACGGATTCGTATCGTTTTGTTTCAAAAAGTGAATTTAGCCGGTCCGTTACCTTTCGTTTATACAGTATTGAAGGGTATCCCGTTTTTAATGATAATGGACTTTCAGAAATCAAAGAGGTTTGGGGCAGGGATACAATTAATAAATATGTGCGCCCTAATATTTCCTTGGAGCTGCCAGTAACGACGGAAATGCAGAAAGTATCGCGGCCATCAGGACACGCCGCATTGGAATTTTTACAAAAGCAAAAGAACTTTAAACCAGAGCTTCTTGAAGAAATGGTATTAGGCTATCGGATGGAAAGGGATTCAGATCAGAATATGCTTATTCTCTTAGAGCCAACCTGGTTCTATCGCTATGATAAAGCATGGGGGCAGATTACGATGGACGATCTGGGAGGATTGCAGCATGGATTGGAGTAAAATTAAAACAATTTTTATTATAACTTTTCTGATCTTGGATGTTTACCTCCTATTTCAATTCATGAAAATCCGTGATGCCAATAAATACGAAGTCGCAAATGAGGCCTCGTTTGAAGAAAAACTGAAGGCGGATGAGATTCAATATAACGATTTGCCAAAGGCACCGATAAAGGATCAATATTTAAGTGCAAAACCAAAGATCTTTATTAAAGCTGATTTTGCGAAATTAAAAGGTCAGTCTGCCACTATTATGGACCAAGGTTCGAAGCTTCAAGTAACACTTGAGAAGCCATTGCAGTTAAGTTCAAAGTTCGAGCCGGCTGAACTCTCTGGCTTTTTAAAGGAAAATGTCCTTTACGGTGAGCATTATCAGTTTTGGGAAAAGGATGACAAAAAGAATACCATCACCTTCTTTCAGCAATATGATAATTTCACGCTGTATCAAAATATTAATGGAATGATTACTTTCACTTATAATGCAGATAATCAAATTGTTTCTTATCAACAATCCTATCTGGAGGGGTTCGAAAAACTAACGGCAAAAGAGGACATTCTCCTTCCGTTAAAGGCAATTGAAACCTTGCATCAAAAGGGAATGTTGAAGCCGAAGAGTAAAATTACCAAGGTGGAGCTTGGCTATTCGACCCTGATTCAACTGGCTGCCTCTCAAGTATTAGCACCAACCTGGCGCTTTGTCGTCAATGATAAGGAAAGTTTATTTGTGAATGCGTTTGAGGGCCAGATTATTGATTTTAAGAGCGACGAAAATAGTAAAGTGGAGTGAAACAGCATGGCGTTAAGTTATAGCATTCTTGCAAGCGGGAGTACAGGGAACGCCCTCTATGTCGAATCTGATGAACATTCCTTCCTAGTGGATGCCGGGTTTAGCGGCAAGCAGATGGAGGCGCTTTTCGGGCAGATTGATCGTGATATTAGTAAGCTATCGGGGATTTTTGTCACGCATGAGCATAGTGATCATATTAAAGGGATTGGGATTCTTGCTCGTAAATATCATTTGCCAGTGTTTGCGAATGAAAAAACGTGGCGGGCAATGGAAAGTTCGGTCGGGGTCATTCCGACTGAGCAAAAGTTTGTTTTCAATATGGAAACGGTGAAGAGCTTTGGTTCTGTTGATATTGAATCGTTCGGGGTTTCGCATGATGCGGCAGAACCGATGTTTTACGTCTTCCATCAATCCGGGAAAAAGCTAGTGCTGATTACCGATACAGGCTATGTAAGCGACCGGATGAAGGGAACTATCTCTAATGCCGATGTTTATATTTTTGAATCCAATCATGATGTGCAAATGCTGCGGATGGGGAGATATCCTTGGAACATCAAACGAAGGATTCTCAGTGATGTCGGCCATGTTTCCAATGAGGATGCTGCGATTGCAATGAGCGATGTGGTTGGAGACCGAACCAAGAGGGTATATCTTGCCCATCTTAGTTTGGATAATAATATGAAGGATTTAGCGAAGATGGCAGTGACACAAACCCTCGAGAGCCAGGGCTTAATTGTGGGAGAACAATTCGGTCTTTACGACACAGACCCAAAAACACCAACGATTTTAACAGCGGTATAAATGTTAATGAAATGATGCGCCCTTATGCTGTGGCGCTTTTTTTTTATGATTCTGTAATTGCTATTGTTGAGCGAAGCGCCTGGAACGGAAATCAACATTCACTTTTAACACAGCCAATTGTTAAAAAAACATGAACAAACTCGTAAGTTTTTGCTAATAAAAAGCAATATTTTAGTAATTTACAGTTGAATGAGTATAATTGTTATTATAAGCCAAAATAGTAGGTAGCAACCTTTTCGGGAAGAGAGGAATGGTGTAGATTGGGTTATTATGATGATCATTCACAGGAGCGTTATCGAGAACAAAAGGGAAAAAAGAGTGGTTTCTTTCTTGCCAGCTTTGTCGGGGCAATAATCGGTGCCATTGTCGTTATCCTGGCCATTCCAACCTTGTCCAAACAGGGGGTCCTCCCTTATAAGATGGAATCGGCACAAAACTTACCAACGGATACGAATAATAATAACCAGCAAAATGTCATTAAGCAAGTATCTTATGATGTAACCACTAATACGACAAAAGCTGTTGATAAAACAGGTGAAGCAGTTGTTGGCATCAATAACATCCAGGCTACCAGCTTTTGGTCCGATAATGGAAACGGCTCTGAGCAGGAAGCCGGAACGGGTTCGGGTGTTATTTATAAAAAGGAAGGCAATCAGGCATTCGTCGTAACGAATCATCATGTCGTTGAGGGTGCGACCAAGCTCGAAGTCACTTTGTCTGATGGAACGAAAATTCCTGCCAAACTCCTAGGCAGTGATATCTGGACTGACTTAGCCGTTCTGCAGATTGATGCCGGCGAAGTAAAAAAGGTAGCTGAATTCGGTAACTCCGACATTTTAAAGATGGGTGAACCGGTGATTGCGATTGGAAATCCGCTTGGGGCCACATTTTCCGGTTCGGTAACACAGGGGATTATCTCCGGATTAAAGCGGACGATACCGGTTGATATCAATCAAGATGGCATTATTGATTGGCAGTCAGAGGTATTGCAAACGGATGCCGCGATTAACCCTGGCAACAGCGGCGGTGCGCTAATTAATATGGAAGGGCAAGTCATCGGGATTAATTCCATGAAGATTGCCCAGAGTGCGGTTGAAGGGATCGGCCTATCGATTCCGATTAATTCGGCTAAGCCGATAATTAATGACCTTGAGCACTATGGTTCTGTTAAACGGCCATATATGGGTGTCGATTTAAAATCAGTTTCTGAAATCCCTGCCTATTATCAGCAAGAGGCGTTAAAGCTGCCTCGAAATGTGAATTACGGTGTGGCTCTCCGTCAAGTAGTACCGAATTCGCCGGCTTCACAAGCAGGATTGAAAGAGCTGGACGTGATCGTCGAAATGGACGGACAAAAGATAAATGATGTTATTGATCTTCGTAAGCACTTGTACCAGACAAAGAAAATAGGCGAGCAAATGAAGGTTAAATTTTATCGGGATGGAAAGTTACAAGAAACAACATTGACCTTATCCGCAGAGAAATTACAATAAGTGACCCGCACAAACAGGAGGTGATTCATTCACACTCCTGTTTTTGTTGTGGTATCATGGTTGAGGTACTCGATGTTGTCGAATGACAAATGGTTGTGAAGTTAACAATAGGATAAAGGTATATCTTTTTCAGGAAGGTGGTTTAGAAAATGATTTATTGCTGTGAGGAACATGTGGAGATTGGATTGGATGCAATTGTGGATGAATATCAGACGTTTCCGGTAATGACGAAAATAACTGGGGATAACTTATCAACAAGCTGTGAATATTGTCAAAATAGGGCTGTATATATGGTGGCGAACAAGTGATTCCATACAAGATGTGGATAAAAAATGTGGACATGTGGATAACTCCTGTGGACAACTTGTTTGTAAGCTGTTTGTAATCAAGTTGAAAAGGGCTGTGGATTGTGAATATCTCAATTATTACTGTTGGAAAATTAAAAGAAAAATATTTGCGTCTTGGCATTGATGAGTATTTAAAGCGATTATCGGCGTATGCCAAGGTAGAGGTTATTGAGGTTGCGGATGAAAAGGCACCTGAAGAATTAAGCGAGCTGGAAATGCTGCAGGTAAAACAAAAAGAAGGTGAAAGAATTTTAGCCAAAATCAGCCAGGATACATATGTGATTGCCTTAGCCATCCAAGGGAAATTGGCATCATCAGAAGAGTTGGCGGATTCGTTAGACAAACTAGCGACGTACGGAAAAAGCAAAATTGCCTTTGTCATCGGAGGATCTTTGGGTTTGAGTGAGGAAGTGTTGAAGCGGTCAAACGAGCAGCTGTCGTTTTCGCGGATGACCTTCCCACATCAGCTAATGAGGCTGATATTGGTAGAACAGATATACCGTGCATATCGGATTAATCGAGGTGAACCTTATCACAAGTAAATGAGGTTTTTATTAAATGTTAGGCTGTGTAAAAGTACATTGCTGATTTTGAGCACAACATTCACTTTTAACACAGCCAAATGTTTATAAATCAAACTGAAACAAAAGTGACTTCGAAATTGAAGTCACTTTTTGTTTCAGTTCTTGTTTTGTAGTAGATGTGGTATGTCTCTCCGAATAACATATTTAGTCTTTCGTCTATCATAAATTTATATATATAATTAGCCTATATGAGAAATCCAATTGGATGATGTGCTTTTGGATACAGGTTACCTAGTTGAAGGCAAATAAAAATATAGTGTAGTTAGCTTTAATTAAGCCAAATAAAATATGAGGGTTTCAGGTGAAATAATGAAAGCATATAAGTTTATTAAAGACTACAAAAACAACAATAACTATCGGTTATCATTTAACAATCTAGCTAAAAAGACCTTTGGTATTGATTTTGAAGAGTGGTATCAACAAGGCTTTTGGAATGATAACTATATATGCTACAGCTATGTTAATAATAATGAAGTAATATCTAATGTTTCACTCAATACAATGGAACTGATCATTGATGGGAAAATACAGAAGGCTATCCAGATTGGAACGGTAATGACTGATCCTGAATATAGAAGACAAGGATTAGCATACCAGCTGTTAAGTAAAGTACTTGCAGATTATGACCATCTATATGATTTATATTTTTTAGCAGCTGATGCTGAGGCAGTACCTCTCTATCAAAAATGTGGATTTATGCCCAATGATGAGAATCAATGTGTTATAGACCTAAAAGGCTACCAGCTTATCGAAGAACCGTTAGACAAATGCATTGTTCCACCAAATAAGATGCTAGAAATTAAAAAACAATCTCAGCCTCTCTCAAATATTTTATCCGCGCGAGGCGATGAGCATGTGCTGATGTTCTACTATACATTAGGTTTTAGGGACTTAGTCCATCGACCGCAGGATGATGTTTATACTATTTTTAAAATTGATGGAGATCAGCTGCATCTATATGACATACTTTCACCAAGAAAAGTAAATTTACAGGAACTTGTTGAGCTAATCACTCCGGAGAATGTGAAAACAGTAGTCTGTCACTTTACACCAGATCAACCTATTAAAAATCTAAAAGTAGCAGTAGATACATCTAGCAATTGGATGATTCGGACAACAACTAACAGAAGCTTTCCGACACTCGCCCGATTTCCTAGGATATCTCAAACATAAAACGATTAAGTAGACATAACTTCATTTCGATCCGTCACGGGGAACCGTACCATAAGTAAATGAGGTTTTTTAAGACCAAGATATTAAAGGTATCGCCATTAGTTGTTCTGGTGATACCTTTTAATGATAAGGAATAACTATTCAAATCAGTTTCTTGCTATAGTTAAAGCAGGTATTATTGTATCTGTTAAACTAAAATCCCAAGGGAAATGAAAATTAGCCTCGGCAAGCTTCATTATGGAAATCATACATACTATTAATCCCATAGTTTTTCCTCCACCATAAGGAGAAATTCCCCCTTATAGTTAATTTAATGAAATATTGTCTAATCCCTTAAATTCAATGCCATGCCTTAATTTACCTCTTATTACTATAGTTTTTGTTTTCCTCCCCTTAACCGTTTTCGTGGTGTGCCTTGGCAAGTGAAGAAATAATCCGAAATATTCAAAAGCCACTTCAATAGATTTACTTTTGAATGGCTTTATTTTATACGTATAAATGAATGAATTATTTTGTTTAATCGAGAATTATATAATAATACAAAATTAAACGGAAAAAATATGTTGATTTGCTTTTGATAATATGTTAAATTAGTAGATAATAATATTATAAATATTCTGAAAATATCGATATCAATTAATTCAATAAAATAGTTCATCAAGATCACGAAAAGAGTGCCATTAATTATGGCGCTCTTTTCGCTTGATGCCGGCATTCGACAATTGGGGCAAATATTCTACAAAATCATCAATTTTTCTATTTCAATTAGTTACTAAAGGAGGTGAGTTTGATCATGAGAGTTGCATATGATTTCCGCCAAAAATAGATTATTAGAAAATGAAACCGCATACATTGACTTTGAAGTTGAAGGTGCTAAATCAAATTATGAGGGCTGGAGGAAAAAGAGAAATATGATAAATAAAAGGAAATTTCTTTCAATCGTAACCGTTTTATTACTTCTTGTTTCACTGTTCCCTATAAGCGGATTCTATGTGGAATCCACTAAAGCTGATTCCATACAAAATGTGAAAACGGAAAATGATATGATTTTATGGTTTGATCGTCCTGCAAATGAATGGTTAGAGGCTTTTCCAATCGGTAATGGTAGATTGGGAGCCATGGTTTTTGGTGGTGCATCCGTCGAGAAGCTGCAACTTAACGAAGAGAGTCTTTGGGCAGGTGCACCAGTTGATGATAATAACCAAAAGGCATTGGAGTTTTTACCTGAAATTAGAAAGTTGTTGCTTGAGGGAAAAAATAGTGAAGCCAAGGCATTAGCAGATAAATATATTTTAGCTACACCAAAAAGCGTTCGTTCTTACCAAACATTGGGCGATTTATCCATCAATTTAGGAGAAAACAATGAAGTTGAAAATTATAAACGGGAGCTGGATATGGAAAAAGGGATTGTTAAAATCTCTTATAGTAAAGATGGAATCCAGTATACTCGAGAGATTTTTACTTCAGCTGAAGACGATGTTCTTGTCGTGCGCATGAAGAGCAGCCAGCCGGGAAAAATTAATGCAGATTTGAGCCTTACACGTAATCAAGATGCTGAATCGATTAGCGTTTCAGATAATGAGATTGCTATTCGAGGCCAAATTATTGATAAAGATCAAGAAGAAACGAAAGGGCCTCTTGGCAAACATATGCGTTTTGAATCAAGAGTATTAGCTCTTCCAGTGGGTGGAGAAGTGACTTCTGCTAATGGAAAATTAAACATAAAAGAGGCAGACGCTGTTACATTACTTTTAACAGCTGCTACGGACTACGATTTAGAATCCATGGATTTTGACCGGAGCAAAGACCCAGGGAAAATAAGCCAGCAAATTTTAGATAAGGCAGTGAAGAAATATTATCCATATTTACCGAATGCAGCAAAAAAGGCTCAAGAAAATCAGAGTGAAAAATCATATCAGAGGTTAAAGGATAAGCACGTAAATGACCACAGTAAAATGTTTAATCGTGTAGATCTAAACTTAGGCAAAAGCCCAAATGCAGATTTACCTACAAACAAACGGTTGGAAGCAGTTAAAAATGGTGCAGTAGATCCACAATTAATTGCCCAATATTTTCAGTTTGGACGCTATCTATTAATGGGTAGTTCACGCTCCCCTGGAGTCTTGCCTGCGAATTTACAAGGGATCTGGAATCAGGACTTTAATGCCCCTTGGGGTTCAGATTTCCATACGAACATTAATTTACAAATGAATTATTGGCCTGCTGAAGTTGGAAATCTTACAGAAACAATAGAACCATTATCCAAGTTTTTAGAAGCATTACAGATACCTGGTAGTGTAACTGCAAAGAAAATGTATGGTGCGGATGGATGGACTGTACATCATCTTACAGATGTGTTTGGAAGAACAGGGGTTCATGATGGTATTGAATGGGGAATGTTCCCAATGGGTGGTCCATGGATGACGTTACCATTATGGGAGCATTATGAATTTAATGCGGACAAACAATATCTTAAACAGGTTGCTTACCCGTTAATGAAAGGATCTGCGGAGTTTGTATTAGACTTTCTTGTTGAGGATAGTCAGGGAAGGTTAGTGACGGCTCCTTCCTATTCTCCGGAGAATAGCTTTAAGCTGCCAGACTCAGGAAGATCAAGCCAGCTTACTTATGCTCCAACGATGGATATTGAAATTATCCATGCCCTTTTTAGCCGGGTGATTGCAGCTAGTGAGATTCTCGGTGTCGATAAAGAATTCAAGGCTAAAGTGGAAGCCGCTTTGGAAAAATTACCGCCATTGCAAATCAGCAAACGTTACGGAACGATTCAAGAATGGATTGAGGATTATGAAGAAGTAGAACCAGGACACCGTCACGTTTCTCATCTGTTTGCTTTACATCCCGGAGATCAAATTACAGCTGATAAAACGCCGGAATTGTATGAAGCAGCCAAGAGAACAATAGAAAGACGTCTTTCTAATGGCGGTGCAGGTACAGGTTGGAGCCGTGCTTGGACAATCAATTTCTTTGCACGGTTCAAAGATGGTGATAAAGCGTACGAAAATGTAGTAGAGTTACTGCGTCAAAGTACAGCAAGCAACCTATTTGATTTACATCCGCCGTTCCAAATTGATGGCAATTTTGGGGGTACTGCAGGAATTGCGGAAATGCTCGTTCAAAGTCATGAAGGAGAGATTGGTAAACGTACAATTAGTATTTTGCCAGCGCTTCCTTACGCATGGTCTGATGGCAGCTTCGATGGTCTTCGAGCACGTGGAGATTTTGAAATTGGAGTTGATTGGAAGGCTTGGAGAGCTAAAGAAATAAAGATTAAGTCACTTGCCGGTAACAAGGCAAAAATCTCCTATCCAAAAATTAACGGAGCAAAGATTGTTACCCAAAAGGGTAAAGCAGTTAAATATACAGTGATTAATGATAACCAGATTGAGTTTAATACAAGCAAAGACACTGTTTATATTATCAGTGATATTCCGGAATATTTGCCGCTGCCGAATGTTCCAGATGGATTAACCCTTACCCGGGAATCTGATCAAGCTGTCCAATTAAAATGGACTGGTAGTCAGTATGCATCTTCTTATTCTGTATATAGAAAAGCTCCGAGCGAAAGTGATTTTAAATTAGTAAAAACCGATATAGCGGAAACAGTTTATACCGATTATGATGCACCAGTAGACGATGGTCCTTACACCTATGCAATCACTGCAGTAAATAAAACAGGGGAAAGCCCAAAATCAAGCTCTGTTCAAGAAAAGGAGAAAAAGCTTGTTTTATCCTATGACTTTGAGAATTTAAGTGATGGGATTAAAGATGGTTCAAAATTCGCTAATAATGGTACAATCCATGGAGGAATAACCCAAGTAGATGGTGTGGATGGAAAAGCAATCCAATTAGATGGAACAGGGTATATTAATGTTCCTGATTCTGATAGCCTTGATCTTACAGAGGAAGCCACCTTTGATATGTGGGTTTATCGTGGTCAAGATACTACATCAGGCTGGGGTTCTCGATTAATTGACAAGAAGCCTGTTAGTAATGATGCTGGTTATATGTTGGACTTACAAAAAGAAACCGGAAAGGTTCGTTTTATTGGACCGAACGGTGGGAATATGACAAATATAGCTTTACCAACCGGCCAGTGGAGCCATGTAAAAGTAACCTACAGTATGAGTGAACGTAAGGTTAAAATTTACATCAATGGCAAATTGGACCTGAATGTAAACATTAGTAGTCCTATTCCAAAAAATACACTCCCATTACGAATAGGTGCAAACCAAGATGGGGGCGAAAAATTCGTAGGAAAAATTGATAAAGTACGAATCTATAATTATGTAGTGCCAAATGAATAGACTTGATTTAGTATTTGATATTTCCAAAAAACTAAAAAAGTAAGAAAAAATAAAATAAGTTAGTCAAGACATTTCTGATGACATATCTTGTCTAGCTTATACTTTTAGTCTACAATGCTCGAAGTATTTGTCCTTCATCGCGCGATGTCGAGATACATCAACAAGTAATGAGGTTGTAATAAAGTTAAATATATATCATACCTCTGATGGCAATATCCTTCGAATTAGGGATATTGTCATTTTTATTATTTGAGGAGGAGTGTAGCATTTTTTTCATTTTTAAAAAGTAAAATGGAATAGACAATAACTTTCCCGTCATAATATTTTTTTGAAATTAAGGAGGGAACTCGTGTTATTTAGATTTTTAGGATTATTATTTCTTTGGGGTACAATTATCTTTACTGTCATACAAAAGAACGACATAATATGGGGCATTTCTGCCTTGTGTTCAATTATTTTAATGCACTTAATATCCAAATGGCTAAGGGTAGGCGGACTGTCCCAATTAGGTCTACAAGTGAAAAGAGGTTGGCTACGTTATTTTCTTTTTGGTTGCTTAATAGGAATAGTCTATCAATTACTTCGATTCAGCGTAATGTACTGCACAGGTACAATTAGAATACAAAACCTATCTGTTGATATGAATGCCCTCATTGTTTCAACTATTATTTTATTGATTTCAACAGCATATATCGGTTTTGCTGAAGAAATAGTATTCCGTGGTTATCTTGTAAGCGTGTTACCTTATTCATCCAAGTTCGTTGTGGTCATTAGTGCAGCTTTATTTACACTGGGGCATTCGATTGATGGAAATTTCGATATTTCTAGAATGTGCTTTCTATTTTTTGCAGGATTATTTTTTGCTATATGTTATGTCGTGACTCGATCCTTATGGTTTGTCGCAGGAATTCATTCGTTTTGGGATTTTACATGGTTTTACCTTGGTGCCGATGGCGGAACCTCAAGTTCTAAAATAATCAACGTAGCGATTAATAACGACATGTCACCTTATTATGAATGGATCGATGTCGCAATGGTTCTTGGCTCGCTTTTACTAGTGCTATTTTTAACGAGAAAGTCTTTTTTGTTACAAAAGTCTTGAAAATAATTTAGTTTCCTTTGGTTCATAAACATTTGGCTGTGTTAAAGAACATTGTAGATTTTGAGCACAATGTTGATTGGAGTGGAAGGTGTGAGACTCCTGCGGGAGCAGCGGGACAGGTGAGACCCCGCAGGCGCGGAATTCGCCGAGGAGGCTCACCGCCCGCCCCGCGGAAAGCGAAGCACCTGGAACGGAAATCAACATTCACTTTTAACACAGCCAATAATTTAAAAAAGCAGCTGAAAATAAAGCTGTTTTTTTAATGCAGTAAACCGAACAAAAAGTGGGGGAGGTTTTGAGTTATGTATATTTACATAAGGTAATATCTCTAACTAAATTTTTCTATCTACTGCTTGAGGAGGCTGTTCAAACCATTTTTCTTTTACCGCTAAAAGTAAACCTAGTCCATAATACTTCTTCATATCGTCTGATATTTTGTCTAATTTAGAAACTATATCCGTTCTTAAACTGGAAGTTATAGACTGACTTATCATGGAAAAACAGAATATTCCAAGACAAGTATTCACAAAAAACAGCATTAACTTATCGGAGAATGGAGACATCTCTACATCGGAAAATGTATAGTCTCCTGATGCTGATATCGGGATATTTTCTTTTTCAAGAACTTCTTGAAGTGAATCTAATACTTTTTCGATTCCATCTCTTCCTTTACTAAAATGTTGTTTTACCTCCTTTGCTTTGGCTAATTTACTAAAGGTGACAAAAACCATTTTTGAAAACTGTGCTCTATGAACAATTCTGGTTAGATTAGCAATTTCAGCAACATTAAGAGGTCTTGAACCACCAAAAAAACCATTGAAATATATCATGGTATCAGCAAATTCTACATCACTATCTATCGCTACTTGTGGAGGTTTCAAATATACTCCAAGGGATCCCATTAAATCTACGATTTCATTCTGGATTTCTACGGAAAATGCAATGTTTACTTGAAAATGATCTCGTATATCGTTTCTGGTGCAATCTGATAATGCAACTGGATATGTACTCATCGAAAGGTGTGTTAGATCAAAACAAAAATACAAAATAAATGTATCGGAAAATACTTTGAGAGCGTCAATCCTTACGTCTTCTTCCGTAAAACCATGGGGAATAGTAAGATTCTCTTTGATAAATATCTCCTTGAGTTCATTAATGTTCTTTTTAGCGTGATTTAACATCTTTTCTACCACTTGTTTTATAGCACTATCTTCTGTGCTTGCAAAAAAATATTCAAAAAGTCTTTGTTCCATACTGCTCTTTAAATAGGAAGACCATAGGCTAGATACTTCGTTTGCTGTTAATTCTATGAAGGGCTTATTGTTTTTAGTCTGACTCATTTTAATCACTCCTTTCTAATTAATATCACTCTTAAATCGAAATTTATTACAATAGCTATAAGTAATTTAGAATAATGATAAAGGGGCTTCCCACCTTTGTGGGAAGCCCCTTGCACCAACGTTTGTAGATTCCTTTGTTCGTTTCTTAATTTCGGATTAGATAATCGAATGCACCTAAGGCTGCAGTAGCACCTGAACCCATTGAAATAATGATTTGCTTATAGGCGCTATCGGTACAGTCACCTGCAGCAAACACTCCAGGGATGGTGGTAGCCCCATGCTTATCGATCACGATTTCACCCATTCTTGTGCGTTCAATCGCTTTGTCTAACCAATCGGTATTTGGTACAAGACCAATCTGAACAAATACACCTTGTAATTCAATATGATGCTCTGCTCCTGTTTCACGGTTAATGTAGGTAATACCGTTTACTTTGTCGGTACCGGTAATTTCTTTTGTTTGAGCATTCTTGATGACCGTTACATTTGGAAGGCTATAAAGGCGATCTTGCAATACAGAATCAGCTTTCAATTCTGGGGCAAATTCAATAACCGTTACATGCTTCACAATGCCTGCTAGGTCAATAGCTGCCTCAATACCGGAATTACCTCCGCCAATAACAGCTACGTGCTTTCCTGTAAATAGCGGACCGTCACAGTGAGGACAGTAGGCTACGCCTTTGTTCTTAAACTCTGCTTCGCCAGGGACGCCGACATTGCGCCAGCGGGCACCTGTTGAAAGGATGACGGTTTTGCTTTTTAGAACAGCGCCGTTTTCCAATTCAATTTCGATGAGATCCTTCTTTTCTAAACGTTTGGCACGCTGCAAATTCATGACATCAACATCGTATTCTTTTACATGTTCTTCAAGGCTTGCTGCAAGTTTTGGACCCTCTGTTTGCTTTACGCTAATAAAGTTCTCGATGCCGAGAGTATCCATAATCTGACCGCCAAAGCGATCAGCCACGATGCCTGTACGAATGCCTTTACGTGCTGCATAGATGGCCGCACTTGCACCCGCTGGCCCGCCGCCAACCACAAGGACATCAAATGGATCCTTATCAGCAAACTCTGAAGAATCCGGAGCACTGCCGACTTTTGCGAGAATTTCCTCAAGTGACATCCGGCCGCTGCCAAAAGAATCCCCATCTAGGAACACCGTGGGTACTGCCATGATGTTCTTGCTCTCTACTTCTTCTTTAAAAGCCGCCCCATCAATCATGGTATGAGTAATGCCAGGATTAAGAATGCTCATCAAGTTTAGCGCTTGGACAACATCAGGACAGTTATGGCAGCTCAAGCTGATGTAAGATTCAAAGTGATATTCACCTTTAATGTTTTTAATTTGATCAATGACCTTTTGTTCAACCTTCGGAGCTCTTCCGCTTGCCTGCAAAAGAGCCAACACTAAAGAAGTAAATTCGTGACCAAGCGGAACACCAGCAAAAGTTACCCCAGTGTCTTCCCCGATACGATTTACACTAAAGCTCGGTGTCTTCTGTAATTGTGCATGTTCAACCTTAATATTGGATGACATGGTGGCTAATTCATCCACTAGAGCCACCATGTCACGAGAAACGTCATCAGAACCTGCGCTGACTTTAAGCAGGACATCGCCCTCCATCAATTGAAGATATTGGGCTAATTGTGCTTTTATATCTGCATCTAGTATCATTTGATTGTGCTCCTTAAATTTTTCCTACAAGATCAAGGCTTGGCTTAAGTGTTGCAGAGCCTTCTTTCCATTTTGCAGGGCAAACCTCACCTGGATTGTTACGCACGTATTGTGCTGCTTTAATTTTGTTAATAAGTGTGCTAGCATCACGTCCAATGCCGCCAGCGTTAATTTCAACTGCTTGGATAATGCCATCTGGATCAATGATAAATGTACCACGGTCAGCGGCACCTTCTTCTTCAATTAATACATCAAAGTTACGGGAAAGGACATGTGCAGGATCACCAATCATAGTATAAGTAATTTTACCAATTGCTTCGGATGAATCGTGCCATGCTTTATGTGTAAAATGAGAATCACGAGAAACAGAGAATACTTCAACTCCCAGTTCTTGCAGTGCTGGATACTGATCTTGAAGATCTTCTAACTCCGTTGGGCAAACGAATGTAAAGTCAGCTGGGTAGAAGCAAACGACGCTCCACTGACCTCTGAAGTCTGCATCTGAAACTTCCAAAAATTCGCCATTTCTGTACGCTTGTGCTTTGAATGGTTGTACTTCTTTTCCAATTAGTGACATAATAAAAAATTCCTCCTAAGATGTTTAATTTTCATAGATAGCTTGTCCGGTGTATACCAGTTTATTCAGCTTATCTATAATTATTATTAAGTTATACTAGTTATTATATACATCTATTATTATTTTTGTCAAATAAAATATAATAATTATTTTAATTAAATAATAGATATTATAACGTTAATATTATTATAAGGGATGTACCTTTATTTTAACAGGCATTTGCAAATAATGTTGGCAGCTGGCATAAACATTGAATGATTGGTGGAATTGAATAAACAATGGCAAGCAATGGATTCATCCCGATCCTCTTAAGAACGTATAGACCTAACCCAATATCAATTGTGTAATTGAGAATTAGGGAAGTAAATGAAAAATATTTGAAATAAGTGCCGCTGTCACCACCCGTATTTTGTCGATTTCATTGATATTATTCGAGGGGTGACTAGGCACAGTTCTTTTAATATGTTTCTTTGGAAGTGAAATGGCCATTTGGATTCTTATAATCCCATTCCCTCAAGAAGGTATGTGGTGCCTGACACCGCGTCCCCAAATGAATTTCCCCGCTTTAAAACCTTGATGATGGGTATAGTAATAATCATTAACCATCATTTTCGGGAGGCGTTTAAGGTGGAAAAACTACTTCAAAATCAAGTTGCTTTTGTGACAGGGGCGGGCTCGGGAATAGGCAGGGCTGCGGCGATAAGGCTTGCCAAAAATGGAGGGAAAATTGCTTTAGTTGATTTGCATAAAGAAAATGTGGAGGAGGTTAAAAAACAAATTGAAGCAATCGGCAGTGAAGCACTTGTCTTGGAAGCTAATGTTTCTCAACCTGCGGAAGTAGAGAACTGTTATCAAAAAACTATGGATCAATGGGGAAGGCTGGATGTTGTCTTCGCTAATGCGGGAATTAATGGAGAGGTTACCCCAATTGAAGATATGGAGCCGAAGGATTGGAACTTGACGATTTCCAATAACTTAACAAGTACCTTTTTAACAGTTAAATATGCCATTCCACATTTGAAGTCAAAAGGTGGCAGCGTTATTATCACGAGTTCAATTAATGGAAACAGGATATATAAAAACATTGGAATGTCTGCATATAGTACATCGAAAATTGGCCAGATGGGCTTCGGTAAAATGGCAGCGCTCGAGCTCGCACATTATCGTATTCGAGTGAATATTATTTGCCCAGGTGCCATTGATACAAATATTGGTGAAAACACTTGGAGAGAAAATGAGAAATTAAAAAAGGTGCAAGTCCCCATCAAATATCCGGAAGGAGACCAGCCGTTGGAAGATCGACCTGGAAAACCTGAACAAGTGGCCGACCTGGTCCTATTTTTGGCTTCAAGCCAATCCAGCCATATTACAGGAAGCGAAATTTATATTGACGGAGCGCAATCGCTTTTATAACAAATAGGGACAAAGGGACAGGGAGCCTGTCCCCGTGGCTTCTTGGCTTTTTATTCATAATAAGACCGCCCCTTTAATAAATTTAGTATTATATTATCCATTGTCTGTACATCTTGTATGATTATTCCGTTAGAAAGGACAGATGGAAATGGGGATTAGAACAGGGGATGAGAGTCTTAATGTCATCTATATCGTTCTAGATGACGTGGGTTACTCGGCTTTAGGTTGCTATGGTTCGGAGATTGAAACACCTAATATCGATTCCTTAGCTGAAAATGGCCTGCGGTACAACAATTTTAATGTAACTCCTTTGTGTTCTCCTACTCGAGCTTGTCTGCTAACAGGTCGTAACTGCCACTCGGTCGGAGTTGGACTTGTAACGGAGATAGACTGGGGACCTCAATATCCGAATAAACGAGGGAGAATTTCCGATACGGCTGCCACTCTGGCGGAAATTTTAAAGTTGAATGGGATGGCTACATATATGGTTGGAAAGTGGCATCTGGTTCCTGGTCACGAAGCAGCATCAAGCGGCCCTTTTGAAAACTGGCCACTTTCAAAAGGCTTCGGGCGCTATTATGGCTTTTTATTAGGGATGACGGATCAGTATGCACCAGATTTAGTATACGATAATCATCGTGTAAAGAAACCTAAGACATCAAACTATCATTTATCAGAGGACCTGGTTGATAAAACGCTAGAATTTCTGACGGATCATCTTTCTGTTACTCCAGATCGGCCCTTCTTCCTGTATCTTGCCTTTGGAGCACAGCATGAGCCACATCAAGTACCAAAAGAATTTATTGAAAAATATAAGGGCGTTTACGATAAAGGGTGGGATCAGATAAGGGAAGAAAGATTCGAGCGGCAAAAGAATATGGGCGTCATTCCGCCTTTTACAGAACTCGTTGATCTCAACCCTGGGATTAAGCCATGGGACGAACTGAAAGCGAAAGAAAAAGAATTGTTTATCAAATTCCAACAGACGTATGCAGGATTTCTGACTCATACGGATCAGCAAATTGGCCGACTACTGCAATTTCTAAAAGAAAAAAACAAACTAGATAATACCATTCTTGTGTTACTTTCCGATAATGGGGGCAGCCAGGAGGGCGGCTGGAATGGCTCCATAAATGATACCGCCTATTTTAATGGAATCGAAGAAAATGTAGAGGTCATGTTTGATCATATAGATGAAATCGGTGGACCGTTGACAAGCCCTAATTATCCAAAAGGATGGGCGCAAGTATGTAATACCCCGTTTAAATATTATAAGCAAGATACGTTTTATGGTGGGACGCATGTCCCCCTCATCATCCAATGTCCACAACGTATTCCAGACCCTGGCTCGATTCGCTCGCAATTTTATCATGCAATTGATATTACTCCTACGATATTAGACCTCCTAAACATGAATGCTCCTCCAGTATATGAAGGCGTTCCACAGATGCCGATGCATGGTGTGAGTATGAAGGATACCTTTACAGACGCCCATGCTCCATCAAAGCGCAAGACGCAGTATTTTGAAATGGTTGGACACCGGGCTATTTGGCAAGATGGCTGGGTTGCAGTTACCTATCATGAAACAGGTAAACCCTTTTATGAAGATGATTGGGAATTATACAATGTAACCGAAGATTATTCGCAAAAGTATAATCTAGCAGCAAAGTATCCACGAAAATTAACAGAGCTTCAAGCAATATGGTGGCAGGAGGCGACGAAGTATGGAGTCCTCCCCTTAGATGATCGTCCATTTAGAAAAGGGTATGAAGGCTTGCAAGAAGGAAGAACAATATTTAACTTCTATCCGGGAATGGCTCATTTGCCATCAAGTGCTGCTCCAAAAGTTACCCTTTCTTCATACTCGATCACCGTTCCCATCTTTCGGTCGAATCGTACAGAAGAAGGTGTATTAATAGCCCATGGCAATCATTCAAGTGGATATACATTCTATATAAAAGATAATTATTTATTATATGAATACAACTATGTGGGTACTGTCTATAAAATACAATCGAATGTTGAAGTACCCGTTGGGTATTCAACGATCCGATTTGAATTTATTAGAGAAATATTCAGTCAAGGAACGGGCAAGCTCTACATCGATGGTCAACAGGTTGGCACACTGTATATGCCTCGTACCTTACCATTTGTGATTTCTGTTGAGGGGATGGATATCGGCCGGGATCAATTAACACCCGTGAGCCCTAGCTACCCCGTACCCGAATTTCCGTTTAGCGGGCATGTAGAGAAAGTAGTTATTGAACTTCATGATGATCAAGAATATAGCAAGTTTTTGAAACAGGAAAAAAGAGAGCCCATTTACATTAATATAAATGGCACAATTATTTTTCTTTGATCCTTTAGAGAAAGGAAGTAATAAATTGGGTAAGGACAATAGTTTCCACATTCTTGCTAAGCCAACGGGTCCGATCTGTAATCTCGATTGTCAGTACTGCTATTACACCGAAAAGGAAGCTTATTTTCCGAAAGGTCATGCCTTCCGAATGTCTGATGCGGTCTTAGAGTCGTATATTAAACAGTATATCGACTCCCAAGATACAGCGGAAATTGTCTTTGCATGGCAGGGAGGGGAACCAACCTTAATAGGCATAGATTTCTTTCGTAAGGCTGTTTATCTGCAAAAAAAGTATGCGAACGGAAAACACATCACCAATACGATTCAAACGAATGGCACATTATTAACGGAACAATGGTGTGAATTCTTTTCGGACCAGAATTTTTTGGTAGGTCTAAGTTTAGATGGACCTGAGCTTATTCATGATCGGTACCGGATTGATCGTGGGGGAAAACCGACATTTGAATTGGTGATGAGGGCACTTTCGCTGCTAAAGAAACATCAGGTCGACTTTAACATTCTTACCTGTGTAACAAGGTATTCCGCTTATAAAGCTCTGGAAATCTATCGTTTTTTTAAGCAACAAGATATCCAATTTATACAGTTTATCCCGATTGTAGAAAGAGAAGTGAATGAAGGAGCGGCAGAGCTGGGCATAAACCATGCCACACCGCCTTCTCTAGTTATCGAAGAAAATCAACAAATGGTCACCCCTTGGACGGTAGAACAAGAAATGTATGGAGAATTTCTCATTGAAATATTTAACGAGTGGGTTCAGTACGATATAGGATTGGTTTATGTCATGAATTTTGAATGGGCATTAGCTTCCTGGGTAGGAATCCCATCCCCCATCTGTATTTTTTCAGAAGAGTGTGGGCGTGCTGTGGCAATGGAACATACTGGTGATCTGTTTTCTTGTGATCATTACGTTTATCCTGACTATCAATTAGGAAATATTACCGAGGGCATAATGAATCTGATGAATCAGCCATCACAGCTTGCCTTTGGAAAGCAGAAGCGAGAGACCCTGCCCTCCGTGTGCAGAAATTGTGAGGTTCGATTCGCTTGTAATGGAGAATGTCCCAAACATCGATTTCTAGTTTCAGAGCAAAATGAGCCCGGGCTAAATTATTTGTGTAAATCCTATAAAAAGTATTTTAATCATATTAATCCTTACATGATTAGGATGAAGCTGCTGCTACAAGCGGGCTTGCCAGTTTCGTATATTAATAAAATGATTGTGGACCAAGGGGGTCTTTTTAATAAATAGAAGGTTTTCAACTAAGAATAAAACACACCAATTTTCTTTTCGGAAAACTAGGAGAGCTTTTTAAACTATTTAGATTCTAATTCCCCAGAGTTTTGCAATTTTTGCATTACATTATTTAATATTTCTGCCCGCATTTGGACTAACTCAGGAAACTGATAAAAGAAATTAATTTTTTCTTCATAACCGGGAACTTTACCCTTTATTTTTTCGTTGAAGACAAAGGCATTCCATGATTCTGCAATATCTTCATAGATACTTGACGCAGCGTATGGATTTATAAACTCGTTTGGATGCTTATCATAAAATTCTGCAAATTGTTCGTCACTTTTTGGATTCATTTTTCTCCAGTCATCTTCCACTTTTCCTTTCCAAAAAGCTTCATAAAATAAATTTATGTATGAAGACGGCTTGCTACATCCATAATCACTTAAATAAGTGTTACACTGCTTTTTAAAAGGTAAAATTTGCGAATCATTCAATGTCAGTAAATGTCCAGTTTCATGGTTAATTGTATGAATAAGCACATAGGAATCCTCAATATCATTCATATTAATCATTAGCTTCCAGGTTTTAAGGTCGTCGGAAATAGGTGTTACTTCTCCAAGTAATCTAGATTTTTCGGAAAGTCCCAAATAAAACTGTTTAACCAAACTTTTCGCTTTGGTCGGAGTAATCAAAGATATAGTTTTCCATATCCTTTTATGCTGGTCCGCATCTTCTACAAATTTTTTTTCTTTGGGATCAAACGATAGTACAACAGTGTCTACTAAACTATCGTTTTTAATAGAATAATTAACGAGAGGAAACAGCACCATTGAATTCTCACCCTCCAATGCAATAGGCACGAGAGTAAAATTAAAGGCTATGTCCTTCAATTGATTGTAATAAGAATCCCCAAGCTGTTTGCAATCAACGGATTTCCCAAGGCATTTCCCTCCACTAACCTTTTCCGTATTTCCCCCGTAAATCAGTAAAACTATTAAGGTACTTAAAAATATTAATATTAGTAGTTTGAATTTCTTCATATGAAACTCTCCCTCCGCAAACGAACAATCTTTAGTCCATTATAAATATTCTGGCTTTATTTTACAAAATTTATTTTTAGAAGTTAAGGTCCCGATAAACGCCTCTTGAGGACAAAAATTCTATCTCTTTATGAATCAAAACAGAATTAGTTAAAACCTTGATGATGGGTATAGTAAAAAACATTAACTATCATTTTCAGGAGGTATTTTAAGGTGGAAAAACTACTTCACAATCAAGTTGCATTTGTTACAGGGGCAGGCTCAGGTATAGGTAGGGCTGTGGCGATAAAGCTTGCCCAAAATGGAGGGAAAATAGCTTTAGTAGACTTGCATAAAGAAAATGTGGAAGAGGTTAAAAAACAAATTGAAGAAATCGGCAGTGAAGCACTTGTCTTGGAAGCTAATGTTTCTCAACCTACGGAAGTCAAGAACTGTTATCAAAAAACCATTGATCAGTGGGGAAGACTGGATGTTGTCTTCGCGAATGCCGGAATTAACGGGGAAGTTACACCCATTGAAGATATGGAGCCAAAAGATTGGGACTTGACCAAATTTATATTGACGGAGCGCAATCGCTTCTATAACAGGGACGGGGTCCCCCCCGTCCCTGTTATAAAAGAAAAAAGGACTGGCTCTCGTACTTCCTTAGGGGAGCGCGAGAACCGTCCTTGTTAATAAATCACAACCGGGTCGTATGTGCTTAGGTTTTCATATACTGTTTTCATAATGCTAGCGGGTGTGTTGACACAGCCGCCTGAGCCTGCTGTAAGGTAGGCATTACTTGACCAGTTCGTCCTCCAGCCGGCGTCGTGGAATCCTTGTCCGCTGTTGGTGAACGGAGCCCAGTAATTTACTTTAACGGCATAATCACCTTTTCCTACTGCGGTACCCTTAAGTGTGTACTGTGTTCGTTTATAGAGAATATACCACACACCTGGCGAAGTATCTTCACCGGTGCTATGCTTGCCGGTGACTACATTCGTTGTAAGAGCCAATTTACCATTTTTGTAAATCCAAATCCGCTGTTCCGCAATCGACACTTCAGCATACGTGTCGCCAATGCCATTATTTGTTGTCATTTCATAACCGATGCCTTCATTGCTCCAGCCATTTCCGTAAATATTAGAGGCCGGTATTGATTTCTCCCCTTTTTCAAAAGCTTGCTGAACCTGCGTCGTTTCTTTGCCGACATCTAATGCCCAGCCATAGCCTTTTCCTTTTACTGAAATGACCGAACCTGAATGGGTCTTAAAGGTGAAATTTTTATTTAACGTTGAATGCGCATTATTAATTTCAGCTATCTTGTTTTTAATGTCACTCATCGTGATGGTAACGGCCATATCTTTTGTCACAGTGGCATTTTTAATTAATTCACTGGCATTTAAGGTATACACTTTGCCTTGGACACTATAATCAACGGTCCGTCCAAGGAGGTCTTGCAGCGTTTTCTCCTCTTCCTTGATAATCGGACTGTCCGCTTTGACTGGCTGTATGAATACGGGTTTCAGGTGGATATCACTCGTATATTTCTGTTTCGAGTAATCTTTTAATAGAGTGGCAGTGTCATATTGTTCTCCATCGATACTATCGGAGATGACAATTGCCCCCTTTTCTAATTTTGCTACCGCATCTATGGGTGCTTTTAAGCTCATATTCATCGCTAGAAGGTTTTCTTCTACTTGTTTTTTCAGCGTTTGGCTTCGGTACTGATCCGCCTTTTGGGGTATCATCGAGTAATTTTTTTCCTTTGAGGAAGGAAAAAATGTCCACTGGCTTTTTAATAATTTCTTAACCTCAGGCAAATCTTCTTCGGTAAATCCCATTTGTGTATCTTTTCCGTCAAAAATTTGTTGTTCTCCGACAAAGACTCTGTTTTTTAACACAGATGTTTTTAATTTCTTTATGGCCTGATCAGCAGTTAGACCACCGACCTTTGTATCATTAATTGTAATATGCGAATTGAACCGGGTTGCCTGATAATAGAAAAGTCCTGCCAATAGGAGTGCAATAATAATGATAATTCCACTGACAATAAAATTCCGGCGTGCAGGCCGTTTGGCTCGAGCCCCCCGACTATGACTAATCTCTTCAACTGTTCCATCTATCATACTCATAAATATTCCCTCCGCTACCTGGTAACCCAACTATCAACATCCTCCACTTTACCCTTGTAGGATTTTTATCAAAGACTTTTGCAGCGTTTACCTTACCCTTAATTATTACTATTATACTACAAGATTTAAAAGTGTGGAATTTCCTTTTTTGATTATTGGTTCCCAAAATAGAGTACGTATGCGTAAAAAAGCAAGCCAGGAGAGCTTATCTCCAAGCTTGCTTTTTCTGGTAGTTCCTTGCTTTTATTTTTAAAGTAGCTGCATTTCTTTTTTTTAATTGGTTGTGTTAAAGCACATTGTTGATTTTGAGCACAATGTTGATTGGAGTGGAAGGCGCGAGACTCCTGCGGGAGCAGCGGGACAGGTGAGACCCCGCA
>NZ_JBHVSI010000040.1:0-27928 GCF_042885335.1 Neobacillus sp. NPDC058068
TCTCACCTGTCCCGCTGCTCCCGCAGGAGTCTCGCGCCTTCCACTCCAATCAACATTGTGCTCAAAATCAACAATGTTCTTTAACACAGCCTTAAGAAAAAACCCCTTTAGCTTTTTCGCTAAAAGGGAATTTCTCAGCTTTTTCTTGGAGTAAGCTTTCGAATCACTTGATTGATTACTTCCGAAAAGACGAGCCCAAAGGCAATTGATCCGGCAATCATAAGTACCTTTGCCGCTAAGCCAAGCGCGGTATTATAATCATTCTCAACAAAATTCCTCATGGCATCATAAGCAAGGCCGCCCGGCACTAACGGAATAATGCCGGCTACACTAAAAATAATTACAGGTGTTTTATAAAACTTTGCTAACTCCTGACTGAGGACCGCGATAAATACAGTGGCTGCCAATGTTGCCAGCACAGCATTATTAGTATAGCCTTCAAGAAGATAATAAACTAGCCAGCCGCCCATGCCAATCAGCCCGCATTTCACCAAGGTTTCCTTCGGCGCATTAAAAACAATCCCAAAGGCCCCTGTAGCAATAAAACTCGTGATTAACTGTGCAAGAATCGCCACTATTTCTAACCTCACCCTCATAAAAATGAAACAACAACGGCAATTCCCGCCCCAATCGCAAAGGCCGTCAGGAAAGCCTCAGCTCCTTTAGACAACCCTGAAACTAAATGTCCCGCCATTAAATCCCTGATGGCGTTCGTCACTAAAAGACCAGGCACCAACGTCATCACCGAGCCAATGATAATTTTATCTAATTGGTGCCCTACACCCATTTTTACAAAAATAAACGACAGCAAACCAATGACGAAGGATGCCAAAAATTCAGAGAAAAACTTGATCGGGATAAAGCGATGGAAGCAGACAAAGCTAAGATACCCTAATCCCCCGGAAATCATCGCGGGAATAAAGTCATTCCAACCGCCTTTAAACATAATCATGAAACAGCCGCTCGCTAAAGTTGCGGCGATCACTTGAATTCTAAGGGGAAAGGAAAGGTCCATGGAATCAATCTCATTCAATTGCTCCAATGCCTGTTTGCGATTAATTGTACCGCTGCTGATATTTCGCGAAATACTATTAACCAAAGCCACCTTTTTCAAATCCGTAGAGCGCTCCGAAATTCGAATCAGCTTAGTCTTTGTCGGCTCAGCCCCCTCCGCTGAAAAAATAATCCCGGTCGGAGTTACATAACTATGTGTTTTTACAATCCCAAAAGAGGAGGCAATCCGCATCATCGTATCCTCCACCCGATAGGTCTCCGCGCCGCTCTGGAGCATTATTTTCCCCGCAAGCAGACAGACCTCCATGATATCGTATGTTTGTTCAACTTGGTTTCCCATTATATCTCACCACATTATTCCTACATTTGCTTCTTAGTGTAAATCAAAACCATGGTTTGAAGCAATGCACAAGATGCAGTCTTGAGCAAGGAATCCTGAAAAGAATTCTTTCAATAATAGGCAAAAATAATTATTTAAATCTTCTGAATTTTGGATTATAATTTATTAGTATATTATTGGAAAGGATGGGGAATCTTGTTGAAAGCTTTGAAATCGATTATTATATGGGGGGGCATTACCGCCTTAGGTGCAGTAGGATTTGCAGTGATGGCCTTAAACAGAGGCGAAAGCATTAATGCTATTTGGCTGTTAACAGCAGCTGTATGCGTATATTCGATTGCCTATCGTTTTTACAGCAAATTTATTGCACAAAAAGTTTTTCAGCTTGATGACAAGCGTAAGACACCTGCAGAGATACATAATGATGGAAAAGACTATGTGCCGACTAATAAATGGGTGCTGTTCGGACACCATTTTGCCGCTATTGCCGGTGCCGGACCATTGGTTGGTCCAATTCTAGCCGCGCAAATGGGCTATTTGCCGGGAACACTGTGGATTGTAGTTGGTGTTGTGTTAGCAGGCGCTGTTCAGGACTTTATTATTCTCTTTGGTTCGATGCGGCGAAATGGAAAATCCCTTGGTGAAATGATCAAGGATGAGATGGGCAAGGTAACAGGCATTATTTCCATGATTGGCATTTTAGGCATTATGATTATTTTATTAGCTGTTTTAGCACTTGTAGTTGTGAAAGCACTTATCGGCAGCCCATGGGGAATGTTTACCATCGCTGCAACGATTCCGATTGCGATTTTTATGGGAATTTATATGCGCTTTATCCGTCCTGGCCGGGTTGGCGAGGCATCCGTAATCGGGATTGTTTTGTTGGTTCTTTCGTTAATTTTTGGACAAACGGTTGCAGAAAATCCGACATTAGCCAGCATGTTTACCTTTAAAGGTGAGACGATTGCCATCATGATGATTATATATGGTTTTGTCGCATCGGTTTTACCAGTTTGGCTTTTACTTGCACCGCGGGACTATTTAAGTACGTTCTTAAAAGTCGGAACCATTCTAGGACTTGCATTAGGTATTATCATTGTCGCTCCTAATCTTGAAATGCCGGGTATTACAAAGTTTATTGACGGAACAGGACCGGTATTCGCCGGGAACCTCTTCCCATTCTTATTTATCACGATTGCCTGTGGGTCCGTTTCCGGGTTCCATGCGTTGGTTTCATCAGGGACCACCCCTAAAATGATTGAACGCGAATCCCATGCCCGGCCAATTGGCTATGGCGCGATGCTGACAGAATCATTTGTTGCGGTTATGGCGATGATTGCTGCCTGCGTATTGCACCCAGGTGTGTATTTTGCGATTAACAGCCCGGCAGCCTTGATTGGGACAGATGTTGTTCAAGCTGCTACTACTGTATCGAGCTGGGGCTTTACTGTTACTCCTGAGGACTTATCAACGATCGCTAAGCATGTCGGCGAGCAAACGATTTTATCAAGAACTGGCGGTGCGCCGACCCTTGCCATAGGAATGGCGGTAATATTTTCAAATGTCATTGGCGGAAAGGCCTTAATGGCGTTCTGGTACCATTTTGCCATCCTTTTCGAAGCCTTGTTCATTTTGACAACTATCGACGCTGGAACTCGTGTCGGACGTTTTATGATTCAAGATCTTCTCGGAACGGTTTATAAGCCTTTTGCTAAAACAGATTCGCTAATTCCAAACATCATCGCTACTGCCTTATGCGTGCTCTTCTGGGGTTATTTCTTGTATCAGGGCGTAATTGACCCGCTTGGCGGAATCAATACACTTTGGCCCCTGTTTGGGATTGCCAACCAAATGCTTGCCGGAATTGCGCTTCTGCTAGGAACAACCATTCTTTATAAAATGGGCAAAAAAGCATATGTATGGGTGACTTTGCTACCAACAACCTGGCTATTAATTGTTACCTTAACTGCCGGCTGGCAAAAGCTTTTCCATGAGAATTCGAAAATTGGCTTCTTGGCACATGCGAAAATTTTCAAAGGGGCATACGATGATGGAAAGATCATGGCGCCGGCTGCGTCGGCTGCCCAAATGAAGCAGGTGTTAATAAATGACTATGTTGATGCCGCACTTACTGCTCTGTTCATGTTCGTGGTCATCGTTGTCTTAATTTCAGCACTCCGGATTTGGTTTAAAGTGTTAACAAACCACAAACTACCATTGCATGAGTCACCATACGTGCCTCACAATGAAGGAGATGTGAAATTCCATGCTTAATCAATTAAGAAAAATCAATGCTTATAGAAAGCAATTTCTAAGCCTTCTAGTAGGAGTTCCAAGCTATGAGGTATACGTTCAGCATATGGAATCACACCATCCAGGGGAGCCGGTGAAGTCACGGAAGGAATTTTTCTGTGAGGCACAGGAAGCTCGTTACAATGCAAAGGGTGGAAAAGTGTCGAGATGCTGTTGATTAGAAATTCGCTTGGAAATAACAAAAACAGCCTTCATCATTTAGATGGAGGCCGTTTTATGTTTTATTGATGCTAAATTTTAAATATCTATTTTCATTTATTTACTCTGTATACAGATGTTTTCACAAAAGAGGCAGCGGGCTTCTTTTTTCTTTCTATAAAAACGATTCCAGTTAAGCAGCAAAGTAATACAAATGGAATGCTCGCTTTATAAAGGTCTGCAAAACTAGAGGCAATTGTTTCTTTTGCAAAAGCGGAAACTTGCTTCGAATAGTTTTTTACGAGCTTTCCATTTTCATCAATATCCTTATCCACCTGCTTTTCAACCTGTTGGTAAATCAGTTCTTTTGCTGAAGTTCTTTTTTCTTCAGGAATAGCGTCAAGCGCTTTTTGGACGTTGCTGTCGATGATTTGATGACGCTCCGCTGCCGTCATTAAGGTCGGATTGGTTTTGCGTGAAGTCTCACTACCGTTGATTGACTTTTCCGTTTCACTTAAAATTTTCTCTTTTGCTGATTGCGGTACCTCGAGCTTTTCAAGTTTTTGGGTTGCGAAATGGGCAACTTCCTGCTTTTTATCGTTAATATTATTCGTTAGACCAGCAACAAAGATGGCAACGGCTAATACCACCCCTAACTGCCTTAGCATCGAAAACACCCCCTGGGAGGCTGTCAGCATTTCTCCCTCAAATGAGGAAGTGCTGGCAATCGTCGCCGCTGAAATTACAAAGCTAAATCCCAAGCCAAGCAAACTGCACAATAGGATAATCTCTTGTGAAGTGCTGTAAATAGTTAAATTGTGTAACAAATAATATGCAAATCCCATAATTCCAAAACCAAGAATGACTGGGATTGTATATCCGATTTTTTTTGTAAGTAACCCGGCAAGATTGGAAAAGACAAAGATGGCGGCAGATACGGGTGTGACGAGTAGTGCGGCTTGAAGCTCCGTCTTATGCTGGAAGTTAGTTAAAAACTGAGGTAGTAGGACCATTACACCGATGAGGAAGATAAACCCTGTTGTCACTGTTACAACTGACCCTGTAAACAAGCGGTCTTTAAAGAGATTTAGATTTACCATTGGAGCCTTCGATTTTTTCTCTGCCACGATGAACAAGGCGATGGAGGCGACCGTCATTAAATAGCATAAAATTGCCAGCGTACTTACCCAGCCCCATGTATTCCCTTTGATCAATACAAGGTTAAGTGGGAAAATAGCCGAAACAGAGAAGAGCAATCCAAACCAGTCTATTTTTGATTTTACACGAGCTTCTTTCTTTAGTGTTAAGATAATGAAGGCTGCGACAATAGCAAGTAAACAAATTGGAACATTGACGTAGAAAACCCAATGCCAGCTTAGTTTTTCAGTAATGATTCCTCCCACCGTCGGTCCCAATGCCGTGGCTAAACCCTGCGTGGCTCCCAACAATGTTAAAGGAAGAATCCTTTTTTCAATTGGCATCGAAGCTATACCAATCACCATACTGCATGGAATTAAGATGGCGGCACCTAAGCTTTGAATGAGCCTTGCAGCGATTAAAAAGTCCCCACTCGTCGCCAGCCCGCAAAGTGCTGACCCTAATCCAAAAACAAATAGTCCGACTATATAAAATTTATTTCGGCCAAACATCTCTGCAAACCTTGCCATTGGAATTGCTAAAACAGCAATCGTCATCGTGTATACATTCAACATCCATGAGCTCGTTTCTAATGTTGTGTGCAAGCTATTTTGAATCGCCGGCAGCGTAATGTTCATAATCGTGGAATCAAGCATACAAACAAATACCCCTAAACACATGAGCAAAACAATCTTCATTCCGCCAGTTCCCTTCATTCTATTACTCCCCTTGTTGTTCATTCAATTTTTTAAGTTCTTCGTCGACCATTCCCAAAATCATCTTAGCTTGGCGAATCCCAAATTCTAATGTAAATCTTTTGTGCTGTTCCATATTCGGGTAAATCTTAGCAATTCTGTTTAAATTATCAAACATTGCCTGGCTCTTTACGTGCTCTTCTTCCAACCACTGTTGGATTTTTTCCTTGGTGGTAAACCTCCCAAAGAATATGCGGATTAGGACATCTGATCTTGTTACGGTTGGATTGACTGGGCTGTTAAGGTAATGTTGAAATTGCTCTTTTCCACTTTCCGTTATCACGAATAAATTCTTGTTCGGCTTTCCGTCTTGCTGGATCACCTGTTTTTCAACCAGACCTTCCTTTTCCATTTTCCTTAATGCCGGATAAATCGCCCCAAATGACGCGTCGAAAAAGTAGGACACGGAATTCTCCATCATTTGTTTGATATCATAGCCGCTCATCGGCTCCTCGTAGATAAAGCCAAGGATAACGTCTTGTATGTTCATTTGTGTTCACCTCATATTATTTATGTTTATATTATCATTGTTAATATAAATATTGTCAATATAGATTTGGATATTTTTTCAATAAATTTTTTATTTGCGATTCGTGACAGTTTATTTGCGAATTGACCATTGCCCTTAAATAGCCACAAAAAAACCTATCCACAATGTGAATAGGTTTATTTCTGCTTATAGTAGGTAATCGCAAGTGCAAAGGCCAATACTGCCCCTTTAACAATATCCATCGCATAATACGGCACCGACATCATCACGAGGCCGTTTTGCAATATTCCAATCAAGACTGCCCCAACAAACGTGCCAATCGCATTGGCCTTCCCGGCTCCAAGTACTGAAAAGCCGATAAAGGCGGCGGCTACTGAATCCATTAAGTAGGGCGCCCCTGAATTAATTTCTGACGTCATAACACGAGATGCAAGCACAATCCCGCCAATCGCTGCAAACAGTGCCGATAGTAAATAGGCGGCTACCTTATATTTATTCACAGGGATCCCTGAGAGTCTTGCCGCTTCTTTATTTCCACCGATTACATACATATAGCGGCCATGCTTTGTATAGGTCAAAAAGATGTGCACAAGCATGACGGTCACAGCCATGATGATAATAATCCATGGCACCTCACCGATTTTTGCAAAAAATGGACTAATCAAACCTGTCGCCATTGAGCCATCCGGCATCACCATATTTTGCGAAACCGTTGCTCCCTTTGTGTAGGTAAGTGCTGTCCCTTGGATAATAAACATCGTCGCCAACGTCATCAGCATATCAGGGATTCTTAACTTCACAATCATGAACGAGTTTAACGCCCCAACAACCAATGACGCCGCAATCGCAGAAATAATTGCCACCACAGTATTCTGTGAAAACCATACAAACATCGAAATGACAACCGCATTAGAAAGCGATGCCACTGAGCCTACCGACAAATCGAAACCATTTACAGATAATGAAATCGTAATGCCAATCGCAATTATCGTCACAATCGATATAGAACGTAAAATATTGATAATATTGCTGCCCTGAATAAATGCAGGATTGGCGGCTGAAAAAATAATGATAAGTGCAAGAATCGTAATGATAGTCCCGTATTTATATAAAAACTGAAATAGCTCAAAAGCCTTTTTCGCTGGGGCCTCCTGATTCTTCGCTGAAATTTTTGCTTCCATTTTACCTGCCCCCTGTTGAATACATTAAAAGTTCCTCTTCGCTGGTTGCTTTTGTTTCCAATTCCTTTACCGCCTTGCCGTCATATAAAACATAGACCCGGTCTGTAATCCCGATAATCTCCGAAAGCTCGGATGATGCATAGATAATCGCTTTGCCCCGGCTGGCCAATTCGACAATTAATTCAAAGATATCCTTCTTCGCCCCGACATCGACGCCTTTGGTTGGTTCATCAAAAATGTAGACATCCGCATCGGCAACGAGCCATTTTCCGATTGCTACCTTTTGCTGATTACCGCCAGACAGATTTTGGACCTTCGTTTCCTCAGATGGGGTTTTAATTCCGAGGCGTCTGATCAATTGCCTAGCTGTCTCTTTTTCTCTTTTTCTATCTAAGAAGCTAAAAGTCTTTGAAAAGCTCCCTAGGTTCGCTGCTGTCAAATTAGCTTCCACTGATTCAAGAACAAGAATTCCTTCCTTCCTCCGTTCTTCGGGAACTAAAGCAAACCCCTTCTTTACTGCCTCATACGGACTCTTTATTTTCACTTCGGTCCCGTGAAGCAGGATTTCCCCGCCAGTTACTTTCTCGGAACCGAATAACGCTTTACACATTTCTGTTTTCCCAGCGCCAACAAGCCCCGCAATTCCAACGATTTCTCCTGATTTAACGTGAAAATTCAAGTTTTTAATTTTTTCTCTATCAGAAAGTCCTTTCACTTCTAGGACGCTGTTTCCAATGGTCGTATTCCTTTCGGGAAACTGCTCCTCCAGCTTTTGACCAAGCATATGCTCAACCACTTTATTGGAAGTTGTGGCGGCAACCTGCTCTTTCACAACAAATTCACCATTTCGCATAACCGTCACTTCATCGCAGATTTCAAATATTTCCGGCAGGCGGTGTGAGATAAAAATAATCCCTACATCTTGTTTAACTAGTTCCCGAGTAATCCGAAAAAGTTCGCTCGTTTCGGTATGGCTCAATGGTGCAGTCGGCTCATCTAAAATAAGAAACTTGCACTTATTGGAAACTGCTCTAGCGATTAAAATCATTTGTTTTTCAGCAAGTGACAACTCGCTCACCAGCGTCTTCGTTGAAAGTCTAATATTCATACCGGACAAGATTTGCGCCGCTTTTTGATGAAGCTTATTCCATTTCATCCATTGTCGTTTTCCCATGTTATGAACAGTGTCCAGCAGCATAATATTTTCAGCCACGGTTAAATACGGAATAAGGGCCGTATCAACCTCCTGGTAAACAATTTGAATACCAGCATCCTGGGCATTTTTCGGGGAACGAATCTTCAGGTTTTGCCCATCCATCGATATCTCGCCGGTATAGTGGTCATAGGCTCCGGAGAGAACCTTCATTAACGTTGATTTCCCTGCACCATTCGCCCCAATCAATGCCTGAATTTTCCCCGTTTCCATCGAAAAATTAACCTGGTTTAACGCCTTTACGCCTGGAAATTCAATTGAGATGTTTTTCATTGCCAATGTTGAACTCGTCAAAATGCCACCCCCTATCAAAACGACACTCTCTTAATCGATTGAATAAGAGAGTGCCAGCTGGAATTATTTTTTATAATGCTTCTTTAACGTTTTCATCCACTCTTCTTCAAATGCCGTAGACTCACCCCAGCCTGGGATGATTTTTGAAAGATTAACCATGTTCACTGGATCCTTGGAGTCCTGCAGGTTTTTTTGAGAAACAAGTGATGCTTCTAAGTCATAGGTTTTTGGTGTTTCTTCGCCAGCCAGTTTTTTCGCAAGTATTCTCAAATCGACAGCGCCGATTAATTTAGGATCGACAGCCGCTGTATACTTCCAGGCACTGCCTTTTCTTTGGATATCCTGCAGGTCTGCATTGGAAACATCAATTCCAAAGATTTTCACTTCTTCACGGCCTGCTTCTTTAAGCGCACGTGCTGCACCAATCGCAAAAGCATCCCACGTAGCAAAGATAGCGTCAAGCTTGCCCTTAGGGTATTTGTTCAACATCGCCGCAACGGCATTTTGCGTTTGCACACTTGTATCCGCTGCTGCTACGCCAAAGCGTTCCACTTCTTTAAGCCCGGGGTTTTTCGCAAGCACATCCTGATAAACTTTGTTCCGACGGACCATTGGCGGGAAGCCGTCTACCCAAAGATAAGCAATATTGGCTTTACCCTTCGTATCCTTTACGAGCTGGTCAAGTGCTAAGGTCGCTAATGCTTCATCATCCTGAGACGTAAGCGTCACACCTTCAACATTCGCCAGGTTTGGATTCGAGTCAAATGCAACAACATGTTTTCCTTTTTCTACGATTTTCTTTACATCGTTTACTGTGGCATCGTCGTCACCGTGTGAAATGATAAATCCATCATAATTCTGATCTAATGCCTGATTGATGGCATCGTGGAATTTCGCTGTGTCCCCATTTGCGGTAAACACGTCTACTTTTATCCCTAATGCTTCTCCTTCTTCTTTTGCCCCGGCTAAGAATTGGGCTGTATGGTCGTCACCGCCAATTTTACGAATGACCTTGATTTTCAACTGATCCCCTTTGGAAAATGCCTCCGGTACCCCTTCAAGTGAAACCTTTTTATTGCCGCTTGCCTGTTTTGTTTCCCCGCCAGAAGCACAGCCAGTTAGTAATAGCGTTGCCGCCAATGCTGATACGAACGTACTTTTTAATAAATTCCTTTTCATTTTTAAAGCTCCTCCTTTTTGTTCTTACCAATACACCGTTACTCCTATTGGAAAAGTTTGTTTTTAGGTAAAATAAAAAACCTCTCCAGAAAAGAGAGGTTTCATCACAAATAGAAGGATTACTCCTCTCTTATCTTTCAAAACAAAAAATTGTTTTGCAGGATTTAGCACCAATTCCTTGTCGGAACGGTTGCTGGGCGTCATCGGGCCAGTCCCTCTGCCACTCTTGATAAGAGAACGTATTATTCATTTAAAGTATTAAACTTAATTTAAACTCCTATTAATAAGTTGTCAATAGTGTTTTGAATATTTCTACTTAAAAAATATTCAAAACACTTGCATGTAGGGGAAAATAAAGCAAAGTTTCAAAGTAAGACCTATCCCTTTATAATCATCAGAAACTTCGGTATGATAATATTTAGGGAACCGAAATAACTTTAGAAAGAAGTGTTTAATAGCGTGAACCAGCAGGAAAGTGCCAAACGTAATTTACTGATCATGTGGTTTGCCAACTTCTTTGTAGCCGGAAGTATGACGATGGTTATGCCGTTTATTTCGTTGTACATTGAGTCGTTTGGGGATTTTTCCGAAAAATATGTCCAGCATTGGTCAGGGTTAACGTTTGCGATTACATTTGTTTCCGCCTTCCTTTTTTCACCGATTTGGGGGAGAATTGGCGACCGCTATGGGAGGAAAAAAATTCTTATTTTTTCCGGATTAGGAATGGCATTCTCGATTTTTCTTATAGGATATGTCCATTCCGTTTGGCAGCTTTTTATGCTGCGATTTTTCATGGGATTCTTTTCGGGATTTATCCCGATGTCACAAGCTTTCATTTCCACACAAACACCGAAACAGATTGCTGGACGGGTCCTTGGTACATTGCAAACCGGCAGCATCACAGGTTCGTTGTTAGGGCCAATGTTAGGCGGAATATTGGCAGATTCCCTTGGCTATTCTACCACCTTTAAATGGACCTCCATTTCCATATTCATTTCTGCGCTACTTGTCATTGCCACAAAAGAATTCCTGCTTGAAGCCAAAAAGGGTGCCAAAACCCATTATTCAAGCAAGGAAGTATTGAAGCATATTACTCGCAATCCCGTGTTATTAACCGTGCTGCTAATCTCTGCTCTTGTCCAGATTGCACACTTTAGCATCCAACCGATTTTATCCTTATTTGTTAGTGATTTGCACGGGCCAGCAAATATCGCCTTTTATTCAGGGATTGCTTTCTCCGCCGCAGGCCTAGGAAATTTAATGATGTCGAGGAATTGGGGGAAAATTGCTGATAAGTATGGCTATATCAAAATACTGATCATTCTTCTTTTCTTGGCGGGAATTGTCTACCTGCCGGGAGCAGCCGTTACAAGTCTTTGGCAGCTTGTCATCATCCGCTTCGCCCTCGGTGTCACGATTGGCGGTATAATTCCTGTACGAATTGCTTATATCCGCCAGGAAGCGCCGATTGCAATGCAAGGTGAGGTGCTTGGTTACAATACAAGTCTAAGGTTTCTTGGAAATATAATCGGACCGTTATTAGGCGGATTCATATCCGGTTCCTTTGGATTTTCCGCGGTATTTATCAGTACAAGTGCCTTATTGGTTATTAGCGGTTTAATTTTACTTGTTTCCATGCAACGAAATCCAAAGCTAGTGAAGCATACGGCTTAAAAGCATTGCCTTTATCGGGAAAAATGGTACTGCTTTGCTTAAAGCGCAAATTATTAAAACGGCCCATTAAAATTTGGGCCGTTTTCTTATGATAACTGTTTCTCATAAACTTTTAAATTGGCATAAACAGCTTCTAAAACAGGGACTGAAATCAGCTCCTTATGTGCAATCTCTACTAAATAGCCGTGTACATGGTCAGCCTCAACCTGTGATAATTTCTCCGTATCTCGCTGCATCGAGGATTTCATTGGATATGCCAGATTATCAATTTGGTTCATTTGAAGCGTTTGACTATCCTCAGGAAGAGGTGCACCTACCCGTTTCATCACAGAAATAATTTCCTCCAAAAGCTTTGAAATTTCAGCTTTGCCGCTTGGTTCCTCACGGATTGGCCCAATTGGCGACCTCATTAAGGTAGTAATTCCGGACATTGTAGAAATGAAGAGATATTTATTCCATAAATCCTGGTTTATGTTGTCGCTTAAACGATAACCTATGTTAGTCCCCTTAAATGCTTCTTCAATTTTTAAAATGCGCTCTGTCGTTTCACCCGTTCGTTCTCCAAACACTAAATCATGTTTCGGACTGGATTGGATGACTTTTCCATCCTTATCAAGGGTGGTTTCGATAAAGCAAAGACCGCCGATGACCTGTTCTTCTCCAAATATCATTGCCAGTCTATCAACATGCGAAATACCGTTTAATAATGGCAGAATAGCAGTTTCTTTGCTGACATACTGTCGGATGCTTTGAAGCACTCCATCCAGATGGTAGGCTTTCGTTGAAAGTAAAATCAAATCAAACGGACCTGCATCCTCTCCTGCTAAAATAGTTGCAGGAATTAATGTCACATTGCCGTGGACACTCTCAATGACCAGTCCTGTTTCCTCAAGCTGCTTTTTCCTTCCTTCCCTCACCAAAAAAGTAACATCTTCTCCTTTTTCAAGTAAGCGTCCGCCAAAATAACCGCCGACAGCACCTGCACCAACGACTAAAACTCTCATGCTAATCCCCCTTGTATACTATTATTATCTATTGAAAATTCCAAATCGTCTTATAGGCCAGTTTCCAAGCAAAAATGGTGATTACCAGAAGCAAAATGTAATAAATCACCACTCCATATGGAATAAATGTAACCGCAAAATGGATACCGATAAAAACAGCAATCAGAAGTAACGCCAGGAGAATTTTTGCTCCCCCGCTCTGCTGGGCATCCTCAAACGATTCCGAAAAAGGCAGCGTCCCTTTAAGATAGTTCGAGCAAATAATCGTATATAATACGGCGGTCACGAACACAACCAAAAGGTCTGGGATGACTTTTATCCCAAAGATACCGATAAAAATGACGGATAGGATTAAATAGACTGGAAGAAAGAGATTAACAATGAACACCTTCAACGCGGCACTGTATAAAGGTGCTAAGCTCTTTATTGGCGCGGTTTTGTAAATCCAGGCCCCCTTATATTTCCCCGAGTATTTCAGCATCGTCACCGCATTGGGGATCATCAAACAAGACATATAAATTCCTAAGTACCATTTGCTCGATACGAGGTGAGCATAGGAATTCATTTGAATTTCGTTAAACATAAAAATAAATGGAAAAACGAGCGATAATCCTAAGGCAGGATAAACCTTTAAGCGAAATTCCCGCTCGTTCCGCATCATATTATCGGAGAATCGAAACAATACCTTTTCCTCGTTACTGCGGCAAATGACATTTGTCAGCCACTGTTTCCACCCGCGTTCCTTCCGTTTGCTTCCCCCGCTATTATTTGTTAACTTTTGCAGATTTCTTTCAAATGAAGGCATCATTCGGTTATAAACTACAATCGCGAGGACTGGCACAACCAATGCCAATAGTGAAAAGATCACTAGATAACCGTTCGAATGGTTTCCTAAGAACAATTCAAAAGGCGCCCCAAACCAAATAGGCGGTATAAAGAATTGCCACCAGCTTGGCGAAAAGGTAATTTTCATATCGATAAAACTAAAGGATCTTCCCAAAATCTGATAACCAACAGCAATCGAAACGGATAAACCAATTTGGACGTAGTTGATGATATCCTTTAGTTTTTCACCGTCAAAGTAACGGAGGATGAAATAGTAAATAATCGCGGTTAATACGACAATGAATAAATTGACTAAAATCAGCCCAATCAGCGAGAGGAGTAAAAACAGAATTCCATATTTAAATGTCCCGGCCACAATAGGAGCTCCTGCGATAGCCGCCGTCAGAAAGAATAGATAAATACTAATATGAACCGTTTTTGCTGCACTGATCGTTTTTCGCCCAACCGGTTTTGTCTGCAGAATTCCCTTGTCCTTGATATCGAGAAGAACATTGGAAAAGTCAGAGATCATCGAAGTCATCACCAGAAACATGACGATTCCGAAAAAAATACTCATTTGGTAAAGATAATTCTGTCCAAAAATCATGACAGGAATAAGAAAAAGGCTTAACAATACATACATCCCTAGAGACTTGATAAAGCCGTTTTCTTCAGGCTTTTTCTTTTTCTTAGCCTGTTGGTTAAAGATGGTCGGGGTTCTCCGCCCATCCATCGTTAATTTGACTGCTAAAATTTTTCGCATCACGGGATAGTCAATCCCAAAGCTCTCAAAAATCCGCCGGAACAAATCTAAGAATTTGAGCGTTTGAAAGTTTTTCATCGGATTATACCTCTTGGACGATGGCCACGAATTCCTCCGCCAGCGCCTTATATTCATTAAAACCAGTCAGCTGATTAAAGATTTGTTCTAAGGTCCCTTCCATATTTTGCGCCTTCAACTCGTTGAAGCTGCCGTCAGCAACAATTCTTCCATCATTGATTAAGATAATCCGATTACTGATTTTCTCAACGACATCCATAATATGTGACGAATAGAAAATCGTTTTTCCCTGCGCCGCCAGTACAGCGAGAATTTCTTTAAAGACCATGACACTATTGGCATCAAGGCCGCTTAACGGCTCATCCAAAAATAACAGGTCCGGGTTATGTAGTAAACTTGAGATAATCAGTACCTTTTGCCGCATTCCTTTGGAATAGGAGGCAATTCTTGAATCGTACACCTCTTCCAAACCGAAGACTTTCATCAGCCGCTGTGCTTTTTCATCCGCCGCTTGAAAATCCATTCCATATAGTTCACCGACAAAGGTCAAGTATTCCCTGGCTGTGAGATTATCATAGAGTTCCACAATTTCCGGCACATAGCCAATCTTCCTTTTATAGCCGATATTCTTCTCGGTAACTTCCTCGCCAAATATCTCCACCTTTCCGGAATAGTCGCCCTCGAGCCCAAGCAAAATCTTGATTGTCGTGCTTTTTCCGGCGCCATTCGGACCAATATAACCGATGATTTGCCCACGATGAACCGCTAAATCAATCCCCTTTAATACCTCTTTAGTCCCGTAATTCTTCTTTAAATCCCATAAAGATAATACTACTTCTTCGATGACCATCACCTTCTATCAAGTTTGATAATTTCATATTAACATAATCTACCTTAACTTCTATTAAAAGTATGGCTGGCGAAGGTTATTTCCTTTGTGCCAGCCAACCTATTATTTATTTTTACTCACATAATACACATATGCTTTTATCATGAAATAACTAACTTCCTCTGGGAGCAGTTCCTTAATTGGTTTTAGTCGATGTCGACCAGCCTCTTCGACGGCCTTTTCTAATAGTGGGATGTATTCACTTGGAATCAGCCTGATGAAGTCGACAGTTAATCCTTGCTGGGCACATTGAAGCAGATGGCTCTCTACCGTACTTATCGCCAGAGACCGTTTTTCCACAATCTCATTTATGGAAAGACCGTTTTGATGTAACCCAAATGTTTCTAAATGTGAATCTCCTACAGCTTTGGCTGGTTTTTTCGCCGCTGACGCTTCCGCTTGGATTTCACTTTGGTAATCTGGGTGAGTTTCTAAAAAACCACGAATCGCTTGAATAAATTCAAGTCCATATTTTTGCAGCTTATGTTCACCGACACCGCTGACCTGTAAAAACTCCTCATTCGTTTTCGGCTGTTTGGCACACATATCCTTAAGCGCAGCATCAGAAAAAATAACAAATGGCGGTACTTTTTCTGTTTCGGCAATTCTTTTTCGCACCTCTCTAAGCTCTTCAAACATCGGATCATTTTTCGAAACTTCTTTCACTTTAACAGCTTCTCTGCGATAAACCGGCTGCTTTCCTAAAAGAATGTCTTTTCCTTTCGGGGAAACATAGATGGTTGGAAATTGCCCCTGTTCAATCGCAATCAACTCCTGCGAAATCAAGAATTCAATAAAATCACTGACCTCTTTCGCCCCTTGGTCCTTCATGATTCCATAGGTGGTGAGCCGATTAAAGCCCATTTCGGTAACTTTTTTATTTTTCGATCCGGTTAACACTTGTGCGGTTAGATTTTTGCCGAAGCGCTGCCCCATCCGAATCACACAGGACATTACCATTTGCGCTTCCTTTGTGACATCGATGCTTGTCCGCGAATCTAAGCAATTTCCGCATCTGCCGCAGGTGTCCGTTTCTATTTCACCGAAATATTTCAAAATATATTCTTGAAGGCAGTTCTCCGTGTGACAATAATCAACCATCTGCTGCAGCTTTTCCAACTCTTGTGTGATTCGGCTTCGATCGTTGGATTGGTCAATTAAAAAGCGCTGCACCTGCACATCCTGCGGGGAATAAAGCAGGATACATTCACTCTCCAGCCCGTCACGACCGGCACGGCCTGCTTCCTGGTAATAGCTCTCCATGTTTTTCGGCATCTGAAAATGGAGCACATAGCGGATATTCGACTTATCAATCCCCATTCCGAAGGCAGAGGTCGCTACCATGACTGATGCTTTATCTTCTAAAAATCGTTCCTGCTCACGGGCACGGTCCGCGTCGCCCATCCCTGCATGGTACCTGGCGACATTAATGTTTTCTTTGCGGAGCCGTTCATAAAGCTGGTCAACATTCTTCCTTGTTGCCGCATAAATAATTCCTGCTTCTTTGTCGTTCTTTTTTAAATAGGCTTGGAGATACTTCACCCGGTCCTGTCCTTTTATAACTGAAAAAGAAAGATTTTCTCGTTCAAACCCGGTAATAATGGTATTATTTTCATCAATATTTAGCAGCTGGCAAATATCTGCGCGCACTCTTGGGGTTGCAGTTGCTGTTAGGGCAAGCACATTCGGCCGCTTGGGCAGATTATGAATCATTTGCTGGATATGGCGGTAGCTTGGGCGGAAATCATGGCCCCACTGTGAAATACAATGGGCTTCATCGACGGCAACTAAGGGAATCTCCATCTGATTAAGATCTTCCAGAAACTCATACGATTCCAAACGCTCGGGTGCAATGTAGAGTAATTTATATTTGCCCTGCTTTGCCGCTCGAATCCGTTCGTTTGCCTCGTTAAAACTGAGAGAACTATTAATAAATGTCGCCGGAATCCCGACTTGAATGAGGGCATCTACCTGGTCCTTCATTAAGGAGATCAACGGGGAGATGACAATCGTGGTGCCTGGCAGAATGAGGGCAGGAATTTGGTAGCAAATCGACTTTCCGCCGCCAGTCGGCATGACACAAATGGTGTTTTCTCCGGTTAATACCGAGCGGATTGCCTGCTCCTGGCCTTTCCGGAAGGCGTCGTAGCCAAAATGGGATTCTAGTAAGGGGAGTGCTTTTTCAAACAAGATGGTTTCTCCTTTCAATTTGGGGATAATCTATGTAATAGTGCTAGGGTGCCATACCCTATTATAACTCTAATTATTGGGCTTTGTTAAAGATTAATGTGGTATATTTACCATTGGATATAGAAATTTCTGTTACGAGGAGGGAGCCAGCAGTGTTGAAACGATCATTTATTAGGAAGGTCCCGATTTTCTTGTGTTTACTGCTAACAAGCTGCTCTACTACTGCTGCAAGTCAAACAAGAAGTGAAGCGGAGATTGATGTGAAATGGCCGATTTATAAAATTGAAAAAAATAATCAGTACATGTACTTACTTGGCACTATTCATATCGGTAAAGTTGAGATGTACCCTTTTCCTATTAAAATTTCACAGGCCCTCAAGGAATCAAAATTTCTCGTGACGGAAACAGATGCCATCGACCTGATGAATGGTGATTATCATGACATGTGTTTTTTTAATAAGGATGAAAGCTTAAGTGATTATTTATCAACGGATGCCCAAGAGTATTTGGAAAAGCGGGCTAAAGAATACAGTCTCGATTATCACTCTCTTCAGAAATATCGATTATGGTATGTGATGAGTTTATTTTTAGACGCTGGCACGGATGATTTTTCATCGGATTATGGCGTTGATCAAAAGATAATGGAATTGGCGGATACCTATCATCTTACAAACAAATTTCTTGAAACACCAAAATACCAAATCGAAGCGATGCAAAAAGTTTATTCTGAAAATGAAGCTGAAAAAGTAATTAAGCAAATTCCCTCATTAAAAGAATCGCAAAAGCAGCTGGCACAATTATATACTGACTATATTCAAGAAAAATTAGTAGACATTGAAGAGCAGCTTGCAGATGAATTTGATAAAAAACAAAATAAAATACTTGTTGAGGACCGGAATAAAATCTGGGTGGAAAAATTTGCGTCTTTTATCGAAAGTGGCGAAATTTATTTTGCAGCTGTCGGCAGCGGGCACCTAGAAGGGGAAAATGGGATTCTTACCTATTTTAGGGAAAATGGATATGAAGTTAAGAATATTGTTAATTAGAAATCGGAAACGCTTGAGGGCAAAAAAATTGCCTCAAGCGTTTTTGCCAGTTGCATTCCTTACCAGTTGATTTTTAAGCAAACCTGAAGATGTTAAAACACCAAAAATAACCATTAAGTCAAGAAGAAAATTATTGACTGTGAAAAAAAAGATCCACACTTATCTTTCCAATATTCCCACACAATGAATTCCAATCATTTAATCTATTAATTTGTGTCGATCACCCGGAGTTCATATAATATAAATATCTTAAGCAATTAAAGGTGTAATAGAATGGGGGAGAATGTGATAATTAAAGCAGTGATTTTTGATTTTGATGGGACCATTATTGATACAGAAACGATTTGGTTTGAAGTTTATCAGGAAATCCTGAAAGAGACATATGAAATGGAATTGCCGCTAGAAGAATTTGCAAAAAGTATCGGTACGACTGATGAAAAGTTTTTTCAATACATAGAAACCCAAACCGGACTAAAGATTGATCAACAGGACATAGAAAATTTAGCAACTGAACGCTTTTTAGCAAAAAAGGGAATCTTAGCAGTTCGTGAGGGAGTAAAGGAAAAACTCTCTGAAGCTAAGGTGCTTGGATATAAGATAGGGCTTGCTTCCAGCTCATCCAGAGAGTGGGTAGAAGGATTCCTTAGACAGTTTGACCTTTGGGATTATTTCTCTGTGATTAAGACAAAAGAAGATGTAGTTAAGGTTAAGCCTGATCCTGCTTTATATATTAAGGCCTTGGAAGCATTACAGGTTGAACCACAAGAGGCCTTGGCAATTGAAGACTCGCTTAATGGAGCCTTAGCTGCAATAGAAGCCGGGATGACATGCATCGTTATTCCAAATCAGGTTACAGCCTTTTTAAACTTTCATGAAAAAGCAATTCGCTCTGAAACATTTTTCGATTTTAGCTTTGAACAGATAAAATAATTGCTTAAACAGAAAAAGAGGCGCATTAGCCTCTTCGTTTTGTTTCTTACTTATCTTTTTGAATTTTCGAGAATAGAATTGGAAATAAATCGAAGAAATTCCTCTCCATTTTGTGAAATGGTTGATCCTGCCCTTCCCTGTCGAACAATTAATAAATCTAGTTCCTGAAGGACTTCCATTCTCATGCGCAATTGCTGTTCGGTAAGATTTATCCCCTTTTCCTCTAGATGTTTTTTAAGCGTCAACCGCCCATATGAGGTCCGTTCCCGCTTTCCACCTTCAAATATCCTAAGGATTTCAACACTTTCCTCCAAAAAGCCATGAGCTTCAATTTTTCTTATTGCCTCATTTGGATTGATTTCTGACAGTGGTAAAGGTTGGAAGTTACTCTCCTCTATTCGAATCCTTAAAGGCAATAATTCTACCTCTATCGTTTGTTCTCCTAAGAAAGATAGATAAGTAATGGTATTATACAGTTCTGTCACATTCCCTGGCCATTCATAATTCAGTAATTGATTCATTACGTCCTGATTCAAAATAATATCTGTTTTTTTCAGTCTTCCTTTTATATCCTCGATTAACGCAACAAAATCTTCTCTTCGATCCTTTAAGGATGGGACCTTTAATGACAATGACGTAAGCGCTTCATAAAAAGAATGGTTAAACTCTCCACTCTCAGTTTGCCATATCAATCCTTGCTTACTGCATGAAATCAATCTTGCCTGAAAAGGAATGCTCTTGGTACCACCCACACGATGAAATTTTTTTTCCTTTATTGCTCGAAAAATTCTGTTTTGAAGTGGAATGAGCAATTCATCCGCATCTTCCAAATATACGGTTCCATTTTCAGCAACTTCAAATGCACCAATAGAAATCATATGGCTTTCTTCTGATCCAAACAATTCTCTTTCCAACATGTCGGTGGATTTCGATTTACAATTAATCGAAATAAAAGGATTGCCAGATTGGCAGGAATGATGATGAATGGCCTGGGCAAGCATGCTTTTCCCGGTCCCATCTTCGCCGTATAGATGGACTGGAAGTGGTGTTTTGGCAAATTCCTTTCCAAGCTGAACGACTTTCTGCATCGACTCACTCACTGCGATAACATCTTGAAATGAATAGCTGGAAACATTGCGAATATCCTTTATTGGATTCGTTTTTGCACTTCTTTTTCCTTCATCATATTCCGTTGAAAGAGATACTAGAGTTTTAAAATATCTTTTTACTATTTGTGTTTGATCATTCTTCAATCCAAGAGCGGTTGCTATATCGTAAAATGTCTCGATATCTAAAAGTCTTGAGCCGATATTAATCACGTCTATTAAACCCGTAGGTAAGAAGTCCAATTCTCCTGGAGTTAAAATGTAATCTATTGAATCTGGGATTGATTCATCTGGGTTGTATGGATAATACTCATGCTCAAAAATGGTTTCTCTTAGCGAAGCAACAGTCTCTTCGATATTAGTCTTCGTATCATTAACAACAAGAATTTTTTGACCCGGAGGGAGATTTATTAATTCCCTTGCATTGGCAAAGTTAACATCCCGCTTAGCAATAATACACGGGCAATCAGCAGGAATTAGCTGGCTGACTAATCCCTTTATCATATGATGGGAAAGAACAACGATATCATCGTCGTGAACCATATTGGCACGTAATTCTTTTAGCGCAGTCGGTCTAATCATGATCTCATGGCCGAGCACGTCTTTCATTTGTTTCGTTATTTCTTCTAAGTAGTTCTCTTGTATTGCGATAATGTGAATAGCTCGATTAGATTTCACCAGTACAACCCCCGAATTACCTTCAAGTATTTCTATTATACTAGTATAAATGGCACGATACAAAATGCCTATTAGAAATTTCTTTAAACTGCGGAACCACTTTTTTACACTCATCCATTGCAAATGGACATCTCGTATGAAAAGTGCAGCCACTCGGTGGATTGGACGGACTTGGAATATCCCCTGTTAAAATAATCCGCTCCCTTTTCAAGCGGGGATTTGGTACCGGAACCGCAGAAAGCAATGCTTTTGTATAGGGGTGTAAAGGCTCTTTATATAAGTTATCCTTATCGGCCAATTCGACAATCTTTCCAAGGTACATGACACCAACACGGTCACTTATATGTTCAACCACGCTTAAATCGTGTGCAATAAATAAATAGGTTAAATTAAATTCTTCTTGAAGATCCTTTAAAAGGTTTAAAATTTGCGATTGAATGGATACATCTAACGCTGAAACTGGTTCATCTGCAACAATTAGTTTTGGATTAACGGCAAGAGCGCGCGCAATCCCAATTCTCTGCCTTTGGCCGCCACTAAATTCATGGGGAAATCGGTCCGCATGATAGGCGTTTAATCCAACTACCTCTAATAAATGTTGGACACGTTCATCTCTCTTTTCTTTTGGATAGCCATGAACGATTAGAGGTTCGGCAATAATGTCGCTTACCTTCATCCTTGGATTTAATGACGCATATGGGTCCTGAAACACCATTTGAAACTCTTTTCTCATATCCCGGATTTGATTATCGTTTAAATTACTGATTTCATTTCCTTCAAATAAAATTTGGCCTTCTGTCGGATCAAGCAATCTCATCAGCATTCTTCCGGTAGTCGACTTTCCACAGCCGCTTTCACCAACAAGGCCAAGCGTTTCACCTTTTTTAATCGTAAAGGAGACATCATCTACTGCCTTGACAAATGACTTCTTCCCACCAAATAACCCTTTGTTCTTCGGGAAGTATTTTTTCAAGTTTTTCACTTCAACTAATGGAGCTTCCATAGGCTTATACCTCCAATACTTCGCTATTCTGATAGAGCCAGCATCTGCATGTATGTTCTTTATCTATTAACAGTAAATCTGGATCCTGCTGTCTGCATATATCCATGACCTTTGGGCAGCGGGGTGCAAATTTGCATCCTTCAGGCATATTGCTCGGTGTAGGAACATTCCCTGGAATAGAATCCAATCTATCGACCTTTTGACCAAGCTTTGGAACCGAATATAGTAACCCTTCTGTATACGGATGTTTTGGGTTTTCAAAGATGGTAAACACATCCGCTTCTTCTACCACTTTGCCTGCATACATCACGACAACCCGATCACACATTTCAGCAACTACCCCTAAATCATGAGTAATCAGCATAATTGCCGTATCGCCTTCTTTATTTAATTTCCTCATTAAATCTAAAATTTGCGCTTGAATGGTCACATCTAACGCAGTAGTCGGCTCGTCAGCGATCAAAAGCTTAGGTTTACAAGCCATTGCCATTGCAATCATGACCCGCTGCCGCATTCCTCCGGATAACTGATAGGGAAATTCATCAACGATTTCCTCTGCTCTTGGAATCCCGACCAGCTTTAGCATATTGATGGCGTGTTCTCTTGCTTGTTTTTTGTCATATTTCAAATGAAGCTGGACCGCTTCTTCTATTTGCCTGCCTATTTTATAGACAGGGTTTAACGACGTCATTGGTTCTTGGAAAATCATCGCAATTTCATTTCCTCTGATCATCCGCATTTCTTTTTCAGAAATGGCTTCCAGGTTCTTTCCTTCAAATTCAATCGTTCCGCCTACTATCTTTCCGGGAGTATCCTTTAACAGGCGCATTACCGATAATGAGGTAACACTTTTACCACACCCCGATTCGCCAACGACTCCAACCGTTTCCCCTTTATTGACCGTTATCGTTACACCATCAACGGCTTTCACCACTCCGCTGTCGCTCGTAAAGTGTGTTTGCAGATTCTTTATTTCAAGTATTTTTTCAGCCATCACCGTACTCCTTTCTGATGGTTAATCTTTAATTTTTGGATCTAACGCATCCCTTAGCCCGTCGCCAAACAGGTTAAACGCCAGCACGGTTAGAAAGATTGCAAGTCCCGGAAAAAATGTCACATGCGGAGCATTATTTAAATAATCCCTTCCACCGCTCAGCATTGCTCCCCACTCAGGTGATGGCGGCTGTGCTCCAAGTCCAAGAAAACTTAACGACGCGGCTGTTAAGATGGCCGTACCAAGACGCATCGTAAAATTTACGATAATACTTGAGAGAGTTCCAGGGAAAATATGCTTCCAAATGATTCTTCGCGGTTTTGCACCAATTGATCTCGTTGCTTCCACATAAACAGTTGCTTTCACCTGTAATGTACTGCTTCTTACAATCCTTGCAAAAATAGGGACACTGAAAATGGAAATAGCAATAACGACGTTCCCTAAACCTGGTCCAAGAATGGCAATGATTCCGATCGCCAATAAAATTCCAGGAAAAGCAAAGAGAATATCGCAGAGTCGCATAATTAAATTATCAATCCATTTACCATAGTACCCGCTGATAAGCCCTAGGATTGTTCCGCCAACCGACCCTAAAAAAACAGATAATAAACTAACAAAAAGTGATAGTCTTGTTCCGATGAGAATGCGGCTAAAGATATCCCGCCCATACGCATCTGTACCAGCCCAGTGTGCTACTGACGGTCCCTCAAGAATGTGGTCATAATCAAATTCAGCCGCACCATACGGAGCGATAAAGGGACCAATAATCCCCAATAAAAACAGGATTACAACAAAAAAACCGGCGGCTAACGCCATTTTTTGCTTTTTAAACTTCCGCCAAAACTCTTGTTTTGGTGTACTCTTTTTAACGTTACCTGCTTGAGGAAGCGGTTGTCGAATCACTTCTCCTACTTTCATTTCCGCCATTAATCTTTCCTCCTTTTTCTCATCCATTATTCGTAACGGATTTGCGGATTTAAAACCCCGTATAATAGATCGACAAATAAATTTATTAAAATGAATTCTAAAGCAAACAAGAGCATTTCTGCCTGGATAACTGGGTAATCGCGGAAGGAAACAGAATCGATCAGCAATCTTCCTAAGCCTGGCCAGCTAAACACCGTTTCAATGACGATTGATCCGCCAAGTAGAAATCCAAACTGTAGCCCTGCCATGGTGACAACGGGAATCATGGAATTTTTTAACGCATGGCCCCAAACAACTTTATTTTCTTTTAATCCTTTCGCACGTCCTGTACGAATATAGTCTTCTTTCATGACTTCCATTAATGAAGACCGGGAAAACCGTGCGATTACGGCTGCAACTCCAGCCCCAAGTGTGATGGAAGGTAAGATATAACTCTTCCATGAATCCATCCCGCCAGTTGGCAGCCAGCCCAAATTCACGGCAAATAATTGAATTAACATAAGGCCGAGCCAAAAGGATGGAAGGGAAATTCCTGATACAGCCCCGAACATTCCGAGATAATCCTGCCATTTATTTCTTTTCGTTGCAGAAAATACGCCCACCACAAGGCCAAATAAAACCGCCCAAACCATACTCCAAAAGGTTAACCAGAAAGTTGGCATAAAACGCGCGGCAATTTCATCAAAAACAGGACGTTTTGTCTTTAACGATAAACCAAAGTCCCCTTGAACAATATTTTTTACGAAATCTGCATATTGAGTATACAATGGCTTATCTAAGCCGAGCTCTCTCTGAACTGCTTGGACATCTGCTAAGCTGGCATCCTGTCCCGCTACTAATCTAGCAGGATCCCCTGGAATCATATGGACAAACAGAAAAATAAAAATGGAAACAAAGAATAAAATAGGTATGATTCCAATTAATCTTTTAAAAAAATATTTTAACAATTGGATTCCTCCTTTGCAGATAATAGATGAGCGCTATATGACTATAGCGCTCATCCTTACTTATTGTTTGATCTCGATATTTTCTACACTTAATGCACCATCTGGAAGCAAGTTAATGCCTTCCAGGTAGTTTTTCTTTCCTGCCATCGTGTCATCAACGGATAAGAACGCCCACGGAGCATCCTTCCAAATCGCAGTTTGAGCCTTTTCATATGCTGCTTTTCGCTTTTCGAGATCTGCAGTTGCAAGAGCATCTTTAATCGCCTCGTTTACTTCATCATTGTTATAATAAGCCGTGTTATAGGATTTCGGCGGGAATGCATCTTTTCCGCCTACAAGCGGACGAATCCCCCAGTCCGCATCACCTGTGGATGGTGACCAGCCGCCATAATACAATTCAATCTCGGCTGCATTAGGATCTTGAACAGACCAAATTTTGTCCGCCATTGTTCCAGATTCCATTGGGACGATTTCAACCTTTACGCCAATTTGAGCAAGCTGCTGCTGAATAAATTCCATTCCTTTAATCGTTTGCGAGCTGTTGCTGCCCCATAATTTTGCAGTAAAGCCTTTTTCAAGTCCGGCATCCTTCAGCAATTCTTTTGCCTTTTCAAGATTGAATTTGTACTGATCTTGCTTCGAATGAAACTGAACGTTTGGAGCAATGACTGAGTCTAAAGGTGTCGCAAAACCGTTCATAACAACTTTTACAAACGCATCCTTATTGATGGCATAGTTAATGGCCTGACGAACACGGACATCACTGTATGGTTTCTTTATTGTATTCATCGATAAATAACGGACAACAATTGATTGTTTGTTTTCAACCACAATACCGTTTTTACCGTTAAGGCTTTCTGCTTGCTCCGTTGGCACTGGATAGATAAAATCAGCCTCTCCTGTTTGAAGCATCGCTACACGCGCCCCATTTTCAGGTGTTGGTTTGAATGTAATCGAATCAACCTTCGGATAGTCTTTTTTCCAGTATTGATCATTCTTCACAACTTTTAAGTGATCGCTTTGATCCCAATCTGCAAATTTAAATGGTCCTGTTCCGACTGGGTGCTGGGAGACATCCTTACCATAGGTTTCTAACGCTTTCGGACTAATCATCATTCCCGCAGGATGGGCAAATGTATTAATCATCGCACCAAATGGTTCGCTTAAAACTACTTTAACAGTGTTCTCATCGACAACTTGTGTCTCTTTCACAAGGGCAAATAAGCTGTGACGCTTTAGGTTAAGGTCCGGATTTGCTAAGCGGTCAATATTTACTTTTACTGCTTCGGCATTAAATGGTGTTCCATCATGGAAAGTAATACCTTGACGAAGTTTAAAAGTAAATTCTGTCGCGGCATCATTAGCCGTATAGCTTTCGGCAAGAACTGGGACAACCTTCATATCCTTGTCAAAACCAACCAATCCTTCAAGCATGGTTTTTTGCGCTGAATAAGAAAGCGTATCATTTGTGTCATGTGGATCCATGCTAATAAAATTATCCGCAACAGCAATTGTAACGTCTTTTCCTTCTTTTTTAGCCAACTCCTGTGTTTCCGCCGGTTTAATATTTTTCTTGCCATCTTTCGAATCACTTGAAGTCTTGTTTGAATTGCTGCACCCAATTAAGAACAAGCTGCACATCACAAATACGGCAAGTAACGTATGCAAATAACGGTTTTTCAATGTACTTCCTCCTTTGATAGTAAAAATTATTCTTGAAGTGCTCCTGCACTGTGAAGCTTGAAATCAGCTACCAATTCCCCAATCACTTCATTACGAGCATTCAGTAATTTTGGACGATAGTGACCCATAAGTTCTTCAATTTGTTGATCCGTTAAAAAATTCAGCTGTTTTAACACTTCCACTGCTGCCGGGTAAACACCTCGACCATTTCCATCTTCAATTTTGATTGCAATACCCATCCCAGTTTCAAGATCTCCAATACAGTAAACGCCTTCCGCACCTGCTTTACCAATAAATCTCCCTTGGCCGACTCTCATAAAATCTGTACAAAAACGATCGGTGCCGCCAACCATTTCCGGCGCATTTACCATTGCTTTAGTAATTCGCTTGATTGCGCTACGACGTTGCTCGGAAAGTTCGTCAGGCTTGGCCATTTTTGCATAGCCATAAGCCAGTCGTTCAAGTGGCACCCCGTGAACTGGCACGCCGCATCCATCGATCCCAATTTCAATCTCCTCTTTTGGGTAATCCGTCATTTCACTAACTGCTGCAAGAATTCGTTGTTGAACGGGATGGTCCAAATCATAATAATTTTCAATCGGTTCATTCATGTGTTTTGCTGTTGCCAGCATCCCTGTATGCTTCCCGGAACAGTTGTTATATAAAGGAGTTACCTCCTTCCCTGCCAAAATTAGCTCCTTATATGTATCTTGCCAACGAGGAATATGGGTGCCGCATTTTAAACAGGTATCCTCCATTCCCGACCTTGCAAGGATGGATAGAACACGATTGGTGTGCATATTCTCGCCATTATGCGAAGCACAGCATAAGGAAAGATCAGCATCACTGAATTCATAATGGTCGGCAGCTCCTGTTTCCACTACTGGAATCGCCTGAATTGGTTTCATGGAAGAACGGGCAAAAACTATCGCGTTAGGATTTCCTGCAAAGTATAGTAATTGACCCTTTGAGTCTACGACGGCTACGTGCCCCATATGGGAACTTTCTACTAGATTTCCCCTAGTCACATTTACTAATTTAGTAGCGTCCATTCTATCACCCCTCATTTCTATTAATTTAATAATTTGGCTGTGTTAAAGCGCATTGTTGATTTTGAGCACAATGTTGATTGGAGTGGAAGGCGCGAGACTCCTGCGGGAGCAGCGGGACAGGTGAGACCCCGCAGGCGCTTTAGCG
>NZ_JBHVSI010000041.1:0-22667 GCF_042885335.1 Neobacillus sp. NPDC058068
TAATATTCAACATACCAGAAGTATCAAAATATTGATACAAAGTGTGCTACCCACCATCTAACTTTCTAAATTGTATATTTTTTTATCAAAACCATTAGGTATAGTAACAGGTATTACAACCATTCCCTAATTTAGAGTAAATATTTGTATCCCAATATGTTAGTAAAAATGTTGTGTAATTTGTATGGGTACACTGGCTATAGTACCCATACATTTCCATATGCAAATTGTACTAAAAATTCACTTAAAATTATAACTAAAATCCCTCTATATCAAACTAAAATGACCAACAAATTGGCATACAATTTGTCGGTCATTTTACATTACATTTTTAATGTTTGTGATAGGAAACGGAACCCGTTAGAAATTAGCACGGTGTTTTTTGTGTATTTGTTATTTATTCCTATTTAACTAAAGCACCCGATACTTTAAGTACATTATTTCACAAACTTTCTTTTACCACCAATTAACGATGTGATGGCCAAGAATCGAATGACAAGAATCTTTATCGATAGCCGAACAAGGCCAAGAATGTGTTCCCGATGTAGCTGCTACTGTAATTTCTCACGCCTTTTTGCCACTATCATTCTTACTAAATTCAGTACTATTCGACTAGGAGAGAACCCTTCAGGGCGTTACCCCATCATTTGATTGAGAATTTCTTCTTTAACTTCATATCTCTCTAAAAAAAGTTCTAAAAACTTCTTTTAAAATCTGAGGGGTGTAATAGTTCAAGAATGGATTGTTTTTTAAACAAAAACCCACTAGAAATTCAATTCTAGTGGGCATTTTTTTATTAGCGGAAAGTTCGTCCAGCTTGTTGTTCAGACATACTTTTTTGTAGATTCACTTGTTCTATTTCTGGTTTAGACTACCTTTTTGTATTAACGTAAGTTCCACCAAGCTGCACACCAAATTCTTGTGCAATTTCATTCTTTATTTGTTGATGTATATGTTGAATTCCTGGAACTAAAAGCTGATTGTTATTGTTTGACATATTGAGTCACCCCCTATTATGTAATTGCCTTGAATTATTATTTTAAAAACACACTGGCTATTGTATTCCTAACACAGAGTTGGTAAATTTTCCATACATAAATTATTGAACAAATAGCCCTTCAACCTATGGTTGAAGGGCTGTATTTACCTAGCCTTGAATAAAAGAAGCTTTTAATTAGCTGTGATACCTGCCAAGCCTGCTCCTCGAGAAGGAAGTGCCCGCCGCAAAGAAGATGGGTTTCTACATTGTAAAGTTCCTTGCTAAAGGCAACAGCGCCATTCAATGTGAAAATAAAATCATTTTTCCCCCAGATAACTGTCGCTGGGGGCTGCTTCGTGCGCAGATACTGCTGCCAAACGGGGTATTGTTCTACATTTTTTCGATAATCGTAGGCAAGTTCCAATTGAATTTGAGCATTTCCCAGGCGGTCCAAGAAGAGCTGATCCATCAAATAGCTGTCCGGGCTGATCAGATCCGGGGAGCAAGCGCCGGTAAGATACTGCTTCTTTGTGAAATCAAAGGTAAGTAAGGCTCCCAATGCAGCTTCAGTGTTTGGGTTTCTGTCTTTCCACAAAGCTTTAAATAGATCGAACGGCTTGCCAAGCCCCTCTTCATGAGCAATGGAATTTTGAATAACAAATCCAAGCACCCTTGACGGCTGGCGAACAGCAATGCGGAAGCCGACTGGACCCCCATAATCCTGAACATAGAAGACTGACTGCCTGATGCCAAGAAGATCCAGCAGCTTTTCCATAACAAGCGAAATGTTATGGAAAGTGTATGTAAATTCATCGGGAGCAGGCATGCTGCTGTTTCCAAAGCCGGGATAATCAGGTGCAATGACATAAAACTGGTCAGACAAAAAAGGAATTAGATTTCGGAACATATGGGAAGAACTCGGAAAACCATGGAGCAGCACAATCGCTGGATTTCTTCGGCTTCCTGCTTCCCGATAAAAAATACGCAGGCTATCAATTGTGGCAATGTGGTAGCTTACCATCTATCCAACCCCTCTAAGCTTTTAGTAACCTTCTATCTTTTTATATGCAGATAGGGAGGTGCTTAGCATTTTTTTCGGTTATTTACGTTTTGAGTTCCTCTAGCAACTTTTGAATTTTGTCACTGGTGAATTTGAATCAACTTTAGAAAAACTCACATAATAAGTGTGTATTATGTAAGCCCGAATTATAAAAAATAAGCACACCTTTCCGGTACGCATCAGATATCCGTATTTCCTGATTTTTTTAATCAAAAATACGGCTTATTTCATTTATTCGCTACATTCTATCTGAATCATTTTTGACCGGGGCATGTATTTATCTAAGATTTCTGGGTTTTGATGGATGCCGAGATTAGGTAGATCCTTAAAAAGTTTCCTCATCTATTCGTAGAAATTAACGCCGTTACTTTTGGCTGTTTCCACGATACCCAAACTAATTGCGTTTGCTTTTGCGACGGCTTCAATGACCGAAAAAAACCAGTTTTTTCTTCCTAGAACGTTGGGACGGATGGCATTTTCGGCTGGATTATTATCGAATTCAATGCGCCCATCATACAAGAATACTTTGAGTCCAATACCTAATTTTATTATAAATTTAAGAGGATACTGATACTATCCCTTATTGTGTTAAACTGCCCGTTAGCACAAGAAGTATGCCGCCAAAAATGGCAGCTGGATCTTCAATTCTTGCACCCGTTAGCTGAAGAAGAACTTTACTTTTATAATGACCTTTTTAACATAAACCGTGGTGGAGGTCCGTAATCTTGTTCTGCTTGAAAATACGCTAATTTTCCGTGTATGCAAGAAATAATTGAAGGCATACCATACCATATCAATTCTTCTATTGCAGTTGTAAGGGGAAATTCTTTACCATCTACTCCTGAATGTGATGACATTACATAACAGTTTTGACCTGCACCTTGTTCTTTCATCAATTTTTCTATTTCTTCTGGGTCAGAGTTTGGTTTAGGGATTTCAATCATAAACTCATTACGAAGAGTATCTAAATAATTGTGATTTAATCTTCCTATCGCTTCTCTGCGTTTTTTTGACGAAGATAATTCAAACAACACCCTTTGTTGAATCTTTTTGTTAAAGAAAGTTTTAACAATAATTTCTTCAATCTCTTTGTTCATCACAACCCCTCCCACAACATAATTTTACCATAATGAACCATATATTATGGCTACTCTTATTAAACTATCCTGTCCTTTAGTTACAAAAAATAGGTTGCCGCAGAAACCCAATTTTTAAAGCAAGCCCCCGTTGATCAACAAAAAAAGAGCCGCCGCCGCAACTCATCTTCAACATAAGCACCCGTTAGCTTAAGTACATTTCTTCACAAACTTATTATAGGAATGCTGCAACGTTTGTTTAATGCTTGAAAAAAATGCATTGACCTAACCAGAACAGCACATCCCTCGATTTCATTTATTTTTATGATTAGAATTCAGTAATTCTGCCTCTATTTCTTCGTCAGACACAAATACCTCTTCATTGTTTTGGCTCTTACTTTTAGGAATTAACAATAAAATGCCCAAGATTAAAACAATTATAATTAGACAAACAGAAATAGTATGCAACCCTTGCCCTGCTGCCATAGCAACTTGCAATACAATAGAGGCTGTAAGCAATGATAAACTAATTATTAAAAGTCCAAATAACCTGTACATAACATTCCCCTTTCAATTCCAAGTTCATAAAGTCGTTACTGATATTTATTCTAGAAAATAATTAGTTTTCCTTCTTCAACTGCTAAACTGCCCTTTAGTCGAATAAAAAAAAGGATCGCAGCTGCTATCCTTCTAGAACTCAAGCACCCGTTTGCTTAAGTGTAATTCTTCACAATATAAAAATAAATACCTGTGTAATACGAATTATCTTTATAGATACTTTTGATAAAAACCATAGTTTGTCCAATACTCAATTTTATCTACAATTGCTTTTGTATTCCTACTTTCAAAATACTCTAATGGTTTTTCCCAATCGTAATCCTTAATTAAGAATAGTTTATATGTACCGTTTTTATCGCTATCTAGATACCAACCCAAGTCGAGAACAAGATTATTTTTACTATTGGTAAGTTGCAATAAATCTTCAACAAAATATTCACCAAAATTATTGCAATTATCAGGTTCGCATTCATAAAAGTTATTAAATTCTACTGTCCATCCTCCCAATAATCTTAATGGTTGAATTTCATATGGTTTATTCATAGACTCCACCTCTTTTATATTAATTTCACTTCGTAGCTGATATTTCCTTCTTTCACTAACCAGCCCCTTTTGTTGAATAAGAAAAATGACCGCCGCAGCGATCATCATCTTCAACTCTTGCACCCGTTAGTTCAAGAAGAACTGCTATTAAGTGGTAATGTTGCACCAATTAGCTCGTCTTCCTGATTTAGATAATCCAAAACACTCTGTATATCCTCTACATTGTAACTTTTAACAACTATCATATGCTTTATATGGAGTCCTGTTGGATATATATTTGGTTGCTGTAATAAGTTTCTTAATCGTTCTGGAGTGTAGAGAATACACCATCTTTCACTTCCGTCACTCATTTTCATACTTATTTCTATCCAATTTGTTTCGTTAGGGTCATTTGATACTTCATCATCAAACTTCCAACTTATTAAATTTATTATGTCCTCACCATTTACATTAAAGTGGGATAATGGAAACCATTTTAATCGTCCATTGTCGCATTTTATTCGAACCATATCTTCGTCAGTATTTATATCAATTACTTGGTATGATTTTCCCCTTGTTAAGCCCTCAGAATATACACCTGGAGTTCGACAAACGATATTCTTATTTATCATAAGACCTCCTTATTAAACCTGAATAACTTATAATTTAGCATATCACGTTATTAAGCTAACCTGCCCAGTTAGCTTAAGTACATCTCTTCACATACTCATTTACTCCTCGGCGCTCCCGCAGGAGTCTCGCGGCTTCCACTCCAATCAACATGGTTATAAAATCAAAAATGCCCCTTAACACAGCCTAATGAAAATAGGTGCATTTTGTTTTACAATGCATTTGAAATATCAATATTGGACAAACAAACCTATAAATCTATATTGCAATAAAATACATCTATAAAATCTGTTAATAGTATATACTTGACTTGTAACTATCATAATGAACTCATGAATTATTGTTAAAATAGAAATCATATTATCTTACCTCTTCATTGTTCACATCTCTTATAATTAATCACGTAGAATTATTGTAATAATAAGTGAATAATTTAATTCAATAAATTTATTAAACAAATCTGCAAAAAAAATAAAGTTACATTTAAATTAGAGTTATTGTTGGAAAGTAATAAAGTATGGTTTATTGAGTTTATTGGTTTACCGTTATAAATATATTCATAAGCAAGTCCTAATTATTTCTTTCTATACATGTTAAGCAAATAATAACAGTAACTTTAAAAACAATAAGTTCAAATAAATAACGCATACAAGGAGCTGAGTAACATTGGCTGTTATTGAACATTTTGATGGTCGTCCCTATACCAACAAATTACATTACACTAAAATTTGCGATTATGAGCTTAAGTTAGATGGTAGTAGATTCATACTGAATTCTGACAGAACTCTTTTAAAGCGAATTAGTGAATTGGATATACGAGAATTTAAATTCTCTCCAAATTCATATTCTGGATTAAATAGTGATAAATTTAAAGAAATTCTTTATGAATGTTGTACAGTTGAGGATAGATTCACAAGATTATTGTTGTTTGAATCCGGCGGACTAAAACCAAAAGTGATAGAAGTTTTTAAAAAGCCGACTTATCAAAAGAATTATTTTAGTTCTAAAGTTCGGATTTTAAATAATAAATATGAACTACCTCATGATCAATTAGGGTCTTTTGCTTCTAATGAAGTCTATGAATTGGCAGAAGAACTTATTGGTGGTAGTTTAAAGCAAGTTACCACTAGTGATTTCAATGTTATCTTTTCTAGAAATAAATTAAATAAAGTTCCGACTTTGAAAATAAAAGGGCGGACAGATTCATCAAGAATTAAACAATATTTCGGTAGAGGTCATTATGAATATAAAACATTTACATCTAATGAATTTTATCCCGAAGCAATTTTAACGGGTAATATTATAATAAGTTGCAGAGAAAATCCTTATATCCCCGATCCATATTATGAAAAATCAAGGTATTCCCATGAAGTATTGGTAGATTTATTAAGACAATGCTTAGATTTTGATTTAGAATTACAAATTCCATCTTTAGACTTAGTTAAATTAAACAATCTTTATAGAAATTTTTTAACAAAATTAAAAAAGTAAATTCACATAGATGACCATTAATAAACTATAACCCAAATTTGACACTGAATAAAAATTAGTCTTATTTGGGTTATAATTCAAAGGTTGCTAAATCACTTCTAATGGTAATCGTTATATTAGAATCCAAGATAACATAGTAATTATTCCAATACTTAAAGTAAAATAAATTAAACATCCAGAATTTTGGGTTAAAGAATTTTTAGGAGGGGAATTTTTTGTAATAATTTTTCTATATTCGTTATTGTTAAATTTTATTGGACTATATTCCACTCTTTTATTAGCCACAAAGGTCTTCCAAGCGATTGGATCTGATTCCAATTTTCTATAATAAGACCCATTATAAGAAAGACTAGATTTATAAAAAAAATCCTCATTAATCCAAAAGTCTTTGCTGTTATAGCCTTTACTTAGTATATCTATTTTGAGTTGCATCATTTCTAAATATAAAAAAGTAAATAATTTTTTAAACTTAGAACCATATACTTGATCCGCTTGTTTCTGAAGATCGTATGCATCAAGACGATCCTTAGGGGGAGTAATTAATTGAATTAAAGATTTTCCTTTGATTCCAATCCATTCCTCATCCGAAAAATCAGTATAATGAGTCCCTGCTGAGTATATTAACTGTAACCTAACTTTATCGTCTATTTGATTAGTAAAGTATAAATTATTATATTTTTCGAAGATTTGTATTTCTTCTTCTTTTACCTTTAAATAATAGGCTAAGCCCTTAACTATCATTTCGCGGTTAAAATGTTCATTAAACATCCTTTGTAGCGTAGCTCCTGTGAGTTTATCCATTTTATTCCAACCCTTTAAATAATTTCATCTCTTTAAAAACATTATATAATTAAATATTACTTATCTTCCACTTTATCCTGTATTAAACCAACTAAATTAATAAAAATCTCAAAAATTCTTCTTATTTGTTATCTTTCTCCTTTGAAATAGCAATACTTGACAAACTATGACGCGAGTAATTTTCCCTATAAATTTATATTTTTTACGAAATAATTGTTTTTGTTAGTCAAAAAGAGCGTTCCTGCTTTTTTAAGAAACGCCCCCGTTTGTTTAAATACAATTCTTCACAAAATTACAACCACAAAAAAGCTATTGGATGGATAAAAAAATAGCCCAACAGGACCGAAAAGCAGCTTTCCAGGACAATTATGGGAAGTATTACTTTTATTCAAACTGAATATATTTTTCCAATTCTTTTTTTAATTTTGACACATGTGTGTTTTCCTTTGGATTATTAAGAAAATCACACAGGTCATTAAAGTGCTTTGTGAGTTTTTCTCTTGTTGTCAATTTTGGCAAATCAATAACAATCGGACCTACTTCACTTGGTTTTTTGAACTCACCGACACGTACCATCATCCCAAGGAAAGCCAATCCTCCTGGGAGGATTAGCGCTCCCCAGTTTTTCTTGATTTCCATATCCGGTGAAAATAATCTATTGTAGGATTTATTACTATTTGCGGTCGAGAGAACGAGTAAGCCATGGTGATTTGGCATTCGATCCTCATCCATTAGCTCACGAAAAATTCTAATTGTGTAAGGTTTTCCTTCTTCACTTGGTATAATGGTTAGGAAATGAAAAACTTCTTCACCAATGGGCAAAACGATTTTTGCAATTTTCGCTAAATCTTTTCTTCTAAAATCAATAGTTTCGACTCTACCACCTTTACTAGTGACAAGATTAGTAAGGTCTATTAGCAGCGTTTCAAGGACAGCACCTTTATGTACTTCTGTGTAATCCATGTTGTCCTCAAAAGTTTCCTTTTCTTTGTAATCACTGCCTTCTAATAACCGTTTGATTTCTTCAGGGTGTGCTGTATCAGAGGATGATCCTCTTCTCACCCAAACCTCGTTTTTTCGGAAGTGATATTTATTTTCCCAGTCAATAAAATCTTTATTGAATCGAAAGCACTGTCTTGGATTTGGTCCCACCTGGATAATAACAAATCGTTTATCTTTATGCTCAGGCGCTATTCCATTGTGACTCCAACCCTGATCAAAAACAGTGACCCGTGGCGCAGGGAAAATGGAATCCTTCACCAAACTTTGGATATTAAGTTCAGTAAGCTTATGGTTTTCAACAGACCTAAATCCCCTTTTATTATCGGCTACACCAATGACAAGATAACTTTTCTTAAAGCCATTGTTTGCAAAAGCAATTATGTCTTTTACAAGTTCAGCATTTGCCCCTTTATCTTTAAAGGCGTTATTCATAATTTTAAAATCCAAAAACTCATTTTCATCTTGTTCAATCAACTTTTTAAAATCAGCGTATGAGAAGATTTGATTCGTCATTTTTTCTCCTTTTTAGTTATGAAACTTAGGAAAAACTGTGTCTTTTGGTTTGTTATCTTTAGTAAGTTGTGCTCTGTATTGTCTAAGCTGTTCAGGCGTTGCCTCAGGTATATCCATTACCATAATATGTCGATTAAATATGTAGCCGTGGGGAATGTCTGACATGAATTCTTTCTTTTCAACATCAAATCCATAATGACCGATAACTGGATGGAGAAATTCCTCTATATCAAACGGAATTTCAGCGTAAGGGTTATGAAAAACGACAATACCATCTAACAAATGCTCATTAAAAACGGATTTCTCAACTACTCCCTCAAATGGCTGAGTGCCGTAATCATTGAATCTTCTAAATTGGACAAGTGTAATACGCGGGTCTTCACTCATCACCCTTACCTTGCTAAACGTTGCGGCATTATTAAAAATTACGGCGCTGACATGGGAATGGTCCGGATTGGTAAAATATCCAAGAGGTACCTTTGAGCCTGTTTTCTTCTCGATTTCTTCTAAAAAAATCATATTAAGGATTTCACGAGACTGATGATCCCAATCAATCGCAATAAAACGATCAATACCATATAATACTCTTTGAAAAGCATGATGATTTTGTAAGAAGAAATACGGAGAATCAAATGGTGCAATTGCAATAACATAAGGTTTCCCCTTTACATGAGTTAGCTTTTTATAAGAGTCTGTGTATTTTCGCGACTTTCCAATAAATGCATTCGCCAATCGCAATGTAGCGTTATCCACTATTTTTTCTTTATTCCATTCATTTAGTTCTTCTTCCGAATAGTTCTTATGCCATTCAGGAGTTGCATCTTTTGCATGGCTTGCAATAGTAGCTTCAATAAGGAAACTATTATCTCCTTCTACCACAAAATCCGGACGATCATAATTAAAGTTAACAACAAACCCCAATTCCTTTAGTGCGGCAAAGAGATACAGCTCCCAAAAAGATGAATTAAACGTTGTCTGAAATTCTTTAACGAATTTATAATCACGATCCACGAATCCCTCTGCCCAATTCTTTATTAAATCTCGAGCAAAAGGCAATTTCTCATTTGCAATATTTCGGAAATTCGGGTTAAGTCTATCCTCCGGATAAAGTTCTTTAAATAGTAGATCTTTAACATCTTTCATACAACTACCCTTTTCATATAATTTAAGTTCATTTTAGCAAAAAAATGTTCTTGTGGTATCCCTCGAAGAAATGGATGATAAAGTGGAAAATCAAAATCGAAGATATCAACAGAAAAAGCGGATTATCACTTCAACCGTGTTCGCCGAAACGTTTCCGGCTTATTTCGTGCCATGTAGTCAAATGCTGTACCCAATAAACTGGAAAATTGGATGTTCTCCAATGAATTTGCTACTCTCAACGTGTATTCATCGGAAAAGGACTTCTTCCTATTCAACGTATAGTAATCGTCCCTACCTGGCTCAACCGATAAAAGTATCTCCCTGAATGCCTTATCCCTTTTTGTCTTTCCGTCTAATTTGCTACTTAATGACACTTAGCCCATCCCCTTTCCAATATTATATAAATTTTTCAAAAACGAGACAAAAAATCTGGTAAAATAGGAACATACCAACCAAATGGGGGAATGTCCTTTGCGGAGAATATTGTTTGTCTTATGTCTGTTGATTGGTTCATTTTCCGCTCATAATACCCTTGTCTATGAAATCAACAACCTAGAACAAAAACACCCGGAATTGTTTGCAAATGAGATCAAACCCTATAAAGTGATTGAAGATTATAATTTCGTTCCGAACGGTCGGTCGGGCGAAATCGAAGACAACTCAAAGGTTTATTACACGAAAGAGGATCAGAAAATCCTCGATGAAAGGGACAGAATTTTAGGACCGCTTCCTTTCTTAAGTGGTTTTTGCTTTTTTTTAGCCATCGGTAGCGCCATTGTTTTTTTCGTTCTTTCATACCTGAAAATCAGTGACGGCTGGGAGAAAGTCAGTAACAGCTGGGAAGAAAGACGGCTGAAAGCCAACAAGATAAAACAGGAGGCATTTCAAAAAGCACAACAAGAAAAGATTTCTCAAATCAATCAAAATTTCATCGAAAAAGTAGAAAACATCATTAAAAAGCATGAGACATCAGGGACTGCAATGTCCTCCCAAGAGGCGTTAGCGCTCCGCACGGAAATGAACAACACAATCAACAGTTTCAGCACCAAAATTAATGCTGAATACATGATTAAACAACATATGCAAATTCATAATCCAAAGTGGAAGTAAAAAGGTTCAACGATTGCTGAACCTTTTTAGTCTTCCGATTTATTCAAACTAAGCGCAACTTTTTGTTGAAGAAGGAATTTCTCGATTAAATTTTTATACAATATAAATCAACCTCTTACAACTAGTTTCTTCAACTGGAATTGAATATCCTTCTTCCGATATCCTTCTTCCACTAAACTTCGCCTATATTCCCAAACTCCTTAATTAAGATTGCAGTGCATCTTGTGTGCATTCGCCTTTGAGACCGAAATAGTAGACAAACTTTCACACAATCTATTTTTCCTATAAATATTTCTTTAGTAAAACTAAATCTGTACATTTAGCATAAAAAGAAATAGAGTTGCCGCAGCAACCCATTATTTTAACAACTCATAAAATATCATTTTCCCTTAAAAACACCCCCTATATTTACTTGCTAGTTTAAGTCTACCTCAAATTTATCACCGCTGTAATCGTCACAAATCCATTCCCATTGTTTAACACGTTTCTCTAACTGTAACTGCTTTAATGGGTTCTGAATATATTCTAATATTAATTGGTTTTCTAGTTGATAAATAATACATAAATAATATGCATCTCCATATTGGTGTGCTGCCGTATATTCATTATTTGTAATAGAAATTTCTGCATTTCGATTCGAAATTGATTTTACTTCGATATAGCGAATATTACCAGTTTTGGTTTGACTATGTACGTCATAACCTAGATTTTGCTTACTAACATCCTTAGCCTGATTTCCTTGGATTTGCTCAAATTCTATACATTGATATTCTGCTGCTCTCCATTTAGAGATGGTCTTCTTATTTGATGAAAAAATAGAGGATAATGAACGTTCAAAAACATTGGAATCCTTTTTTTTATATGAACCAAAACTGTCATTTCCTGTGGATTGTTCCTTTGTAAAACTTGTTTTATAGGTATTATCAACCCATTTAATATCATTTGATGTTAGTGTATTTATAAATTCTGATAAGAAGGATTTTGAAAAAACGATTCCTTTTTTACTACCCCAAATCAGCAATTGATTATTATCGTTTTTAACAAAGCAAGTGTCTAATGGAAATACCTCATTATTAATCAGCATTTTAGAACGAATTGATTTCAACAATTGACCATAAAGTTTACCTAACATGTTCTGGTCAGCTTTGTCTACAAACTCTTTCTCTGATAGAATGGTTATCCAGTCCTGGATTTCATACATTCCTTTCGCAAATGGTTCTAAAAAGCTATCTAAGGAACTGTTTTGTTTTAAACTAGCAACCGGCGTCAGTTGGTTCATAGAGGAATGATCTCGTATCCATATGAATTCTGATGTTTCTAAAAAGCGTGGTTTTCGCTTATGTTCTGTTGCATTAATCATGTCACCGTTTAATAAAGGAATCCATTTTTCTTTTTTAATTAGTTGAATGAACTTTTCAGATAAATAATTTGAAAACTTCGAGAAAGACTGACGTTTTTCAAGTAATGAAAAGATTGACAATAAGGCTTCATTTCCGCCCTGCAAAGTTTCAGTCATCATTTTAAATAACTGTTCTGCTGCATTCAATAACCCTGCTTCTGTTTTTTCATCCCAAGTTAAGTGTTTTCGGCTAGGGTCTGTTGAAAAGTCACAATTGATTTTAAATGGATAACCAGTAGGTTCCAATGTTGGTAAATAACAATGAAATACCGCTTCTTCCTTATCGCAAGCGATAATCTGACCTTGTTCATCTATTTTTAATCCAAGTTGAATCGATTTATTCTGTTGATTTCCAACAATGAACCATTCTTTCTTTTCATGTCCTACTTCCTGAATACAAACTCGATGATTATCTCGTAATATCTTAAATTTTCTACGAATGGATAGAAGGTTGATTTGAATCTGATGAATATGGTTAAGGAATAAAAAGTAGCCATCATTAATAGCAGCCAACTCTTCCTCTAATATGACTAACCGAGCATCCCTAAAAATAAAAATAGTATGATATCCATCCTGGTAGAGTTTTTGTATTTCTTCCTCTATTTCGGGTTCGATATTTTCAATATATAAAGGGATACGAACAGTTGGCACTTTGTTTATATCTGAAATCTGTAATTTCTTGGCACACAGATCCTTTGAGAACGTAAATCCAACATTATTTGAGTGGATAATAATGTTGTTAGTTAGATATGTTGTACTTTTAAAGCCGACCCCCCGATACCCAATGGTTTCTCCTCGTTTTTTAGAACTTGCCCCTGAACGACTAATGCTTTCAATATCATGTTGATTAAAAGGTTTTCCATCATTCGCAAAGAAAATATGACCATTTTTACTATATAGAGTAATGCATTTGGATTCTGCATCATCCGCATTTTGCAATAACTCAATAAATATACGTTCCCCGTAACTTTCAGCCATATATTTTTCCATCGCCGCCATATCCGCTAATAATTGTGGTGACGATTTAGCTTCTTCTAAAAAACTATGACTGATTTCTTCGATCACTTGCTTCAATGAAACTACCACCTCTCAAAAAAACCCCTCATGTGAAAATTGACATGAGGGTCTTAATTACACAAAAGTTATTAAACATAGTCGATTAATGTTACTGTAATACGAGCTTTAGCTTCTTTATCTTTTAAAGTATTTACCCATTTTAATAAAACATTTGCAACTTCATTTGCCCGATTTTCATCTTCTTCATAATCGTCATCATCATCGGCATCCTGAATATAATCATATTCTGAAGCAAAAGAATCACAAATTTCTTCAATAATTTGAGTAAGTGATTCTTCTTTATATCGATTTTTCTTTACTAATGTATACATTCTTTCAGCTAGTTCTAAATAGCCATATCTTAAAGCATACCAAATATAGGATGATGAAACAGAAGAGGATTTACTGAAACAATATTCAAGGATATCGTCATTTTCATTCAAAATGACCAATACCTCTTCACTTCCAATTTTATTACCTAAGTCATACATCATTCCGTCAGTATAGTAATATCCATTACTTTTTATGTAGGCTTCACCATTAATGAGAACATAGCGCCACATATCAATGGATAATGATATATTACTCTTTGCTATTTTTTCAATAATCTCATGTATTTTTCCACTATTTTCTTCTAAATTACTTTTCAAAACATCGAAACTTTGAAGTAATAATTCTTCTTTGTTCTTACTACTCTTTGCCAATTAACTCCACCCCTTCTTACACATTAATTTATTATATAATTATATTATATCTGTTAATTTACTTTGAACAAAACAAATTATCTAGAATTATTGGAAATTTTTACTCATAAAATTGAGGTAGGTACGTACAACCCTTCACAATCTCGTTTTTATTTGACCATAAATATTCATTTTTTCAATAAAAGTGATAATAAATTTATTAAAATATCCTTTTTAAAAATTGGTGTTTTTTGTATCACATTGCTTTCGGGACCGTAATAGTGGATAAGCTATACACAATCTATTTTAACTATAAATTAATTTTTTTAGTGAAACTAAATCTGTACCCTTAGCGTAAAAAGAAAAAGAGCTGCCAATGACAACCCTTTCTTCACTAAAGCACCCTATAGTTTAAGTACAATTCTTCACAATTAATGTTTACTCAATAAAAATAAACGAAAACAGTATTGCTAATAACGTATATTAACACGCTAAAATATTTTTTTTACATCCTTCTTAATAAGAATATGAAGAAAAGGACGATAGTTTTCTGCGTAAGGGTTGACCACAAAAAATTTACCATTGTACTTAAATATTAATGCGAGCTTTCCTGTTTTATAGTAAGAGATATCATGATAAAAGATGGTGTATGTTCGCCCGAAAGCGGTCTTGTAAATAAAATTGTCATTCGACTCATTTAATGTGATTCTCCAAGACGTGAGATGAATCCCTCCGCCAAAACATATAATTGAAAGCAAAAGGATGATGCTGCCTAAAACAAGCCCCCATATCTTGTCTTGTCGTTCGGAGTTATATGCGTCCCGAAATGAAAGATAAGTTACTTTCCCTGATTTTATCATCATAATATAATTTGAGCGGGATGTACTATAGACAAGCAGTTTGACTTCTTTCCTTTTTTTTACATTTTTTAAAAATGCAACTTCATCAAATACTTGATACTCAGGGTCTTCTATGAAATATTTAGAACCATTTGTAAGATGCAGTTCAGCATTAGTGTATCTTCCACTTGTTATATAATGGTCAAATTTACCTGATATAGAACTCATTTCACTTTTCTCAAGGGGAGGATTAAGAGAATCACGAATGATGAAAATCCCAAGAAATAGTACACATGAAGAGACGAATAACACGATTATACGCAAGGAAATTACCTCTTTTGTAAATTTATATTCTTTTCGTAAGTGAAATAAGAAAAACGGGAAGACATAAATCCATATAGCTGTTCCTATATTTCTTTGTTCAACTAACGCACCCATTACTTCAATAAGGATGTGCTTTAAAAGTAATTGGGTATATCAATTGATATGGAGTCGATATCATTTTCTTTTGAGTAATACATACAAACACTGTCTTTATATTTTTGACTATCATTAGGCAGTACAATAAAACCTAATCCTTTGTAAAATTCTATCCCAATGTCACTATAAAGGAAAAAGTTGTTACAGTTTTCTTCCTGTTCTAATTTATTTATCGTTTCTTTGACCAATAAAGAAGCATATCCTTTTTTTCTTAAATATATAGGAGTAGCGATTGAACCAATCCCTTTTACAATTTGATCTTCAGAAAGATTTAGTTCATATACGATGAGGGAGCTTAATAGTTGCTTTGTATCTGTTGTCTCAAGAACGTACCACTTTCCCTTTTTATACTTATTGGAATCCTGACACATAGTTATATATTCTTCATATGGCAGATTATCTCCCCAAACATCATAGCCCATCTTATAAATTTCTATCATATCCTCTTTTGTTGCTTCCCTAATTTTTCTCAAAGTACCTCTCCTTGTGTTTTATACGGTTTATACATTCATTTTCGACATTAAGGTTATCAAGACCTCTATTCTTCTTGTGCTAACCTGCCACGTTAGTGCAACAAGAAAAAAGACCGCATTAGCGATCATTTCTTTAACTCTTGCACCCGTTAATTTAAGTGATTTCCTTCACAATTGATGACCTTTATCCAGAGGAGTAATCTTTTCTAGATTTGATATTTGGAAATCGCTTTTTTAGGAAAAAATCCCACTTAAAACTCTATTGCTTAACAAAATTAAATAAGCCTAGCCGTTCCCATTTATCAATATGATGTAAAGTGCATTAATAGCACCATTTTAATTCTCTAAACCAAATTTAGATTTTTGCATTCTTATTCTAATAAGATTTATTTTATCAGCCAATGATTGGAATTTTTCTTCCGATATCGCAATTGGAACCTCTCCAAATTGAGTCTTTAATACATTTTTTATAATTTCATATACTTGAAGGTGGGATTTACATTTTAACAATGAATCATAAATTAATTGTGCTTCTGAATCATACTCATCGATTTGTTCTTCTAAATTAAATATAATTCTCATTGGGTCAAATTTAACTAGGGTTTCACTAATAATATGTTTATAAATTTGAATAGGTTTTCTTACAACTAACGTTCCACTAACTTCCGCATTGTTATTGTATGCCTTTGTCGCCAAATCTTCTTGTACTTCCGAGCTTACACTAGGGTTAATTAAAGTTATAAACTCTTTTGGAGATATATGAGCGAAATCTTTCCCTCCTGTTTCCTTATAAAACTCTTGAATAAGCTCTCTCCTAGCACTTATAGGATTCCCTTTTTTATCCTTATAAACCCAATCAAGTTTTTTATCACCACTAACAAATATTACGTTTGATCTTAATTGTAGTATGTTATACCAAATAATATAATCCCCTGCACTATTTTCCTCTTTAGGATCATCTTTATAACCAGGAGGTAATTTTTCCTTAAACCTTTTTTCTGCATCTTTCATTAATTCTTCATCAGTTTTTGAATTTGCTGGAACATAAAAAGATTTATCAAGTATCTTTTTAATACTCTTTAGATATGGGTCATTTTGAAATAAATCCTTTAAATCGTCACGTAGTGCAACTAATGACTTCCGATATTCTTTTAGTGATTCATTGTATTTTTGCTGAAATTCCTCTGAAGTTTTATATGTAGTTTTTCCTTCCAATATTGGAACCTTTTTATTTAACGAGTTATGCTCTTGCAAGCCTGAAATCAATGTTTCTATATCATTTATTCTTTGTGTAATTTGTCCAGGTCTATTTTTTGCAAATTCTACAATCACTTGCCTAGGTATTCTTAATTTATCCGTATCACTTAATGTTCTAAGTGTTTTAAGAACCTCTTTTACAGTTACTTCTCTCCATTGATACGCAGAAAGCAAGACATTTGTATCTACAACTATTAAAGCATCTTTAATAAGTTCATTTATTGGCTGCGGTTGATGAAAAAAAGATTCCCAGTCCTTCACACATACCCCTCAATTCCTAATCATATTGTAATAAAAAATTACTATTATAATAAAGAGCTCACTAATCTTTTTTAACAAGTGAGCTTATTACATTATCTGTTAAAACTCATCGGTATTTGCCATAACAACTCTTGTTTCTTTACCCCGAAATTTTGCTAAATTATCTCTTTTAATATACTAGCATGTTTATAAAAAATGCTCTTTTCATTTATCCATAAAAGTCGTTTTCATCTTCTAACAAACACCAATAGTATCCTAAAACTAAAAAGCAATAAAAAAATCCTCATACTGAAGGATCACATTAAGTAAAATCCATTATTTAGACTATTTTTCTTCCATCTTTTCTAAGATAAAATATATGGTTAACTTTTTATAAATGGGTTGGTTTTTTATGAATATTATAGCAGACCAAGCACATTTTTTTGGGATTTTTGAGTGTTTTTCTTATTGAACTAAACTGCTCGTTAGCACAAGAAGAAAGCCGCCAAAATAGGGCGGCTGGATCTGCAACTCTCGCACCCGGTAGTTGAACAAGTAGTTAGTTATTTATAGACTAACTTCCGATTCGTGTATGGTTTTACCTAAAATGTTCAAGAGAGTAGAAAGTCTTTGTAAATCCAGTACATTTAGTTCAAATTCACCTGAGAGAATCTTTTGTAAATGATTCCAATCATCGCAAAAGGAACCAACACCAAATTCAAGAGATTCGCTTTTGAAATTCTCTATGTCATTCCAGTCAACTGACCAATAATAGTCAGTGTCAATAGTTACTTCACTAATATCTTTTTCCTTTAATTTATTTAATAACATCAACACTAATTGTTCAATTTCCTTTGTTTTTATTTTCAAAATCTGTTCCTCCCCTCAAACTTTAGCTATGTATATTTTACCATTTCTTATTCAACTAACCTGCCCGTTAGCCATACATGAAGCGGAAAAATCACCACTTCACCACAGAGAATGAAAATGGTTAGGAAGTGTCAATACTGATACTGACCTTAATCCAGTCAACCAATTCATAGACTTATTAATTAACGCTCTCCTCTTTTTTTTAACGATTGAGCAGGGTCTTCTTAAGTTTTGTCATTTTTCAAATCTTGAGGAAACTTTTTTCATGGTAGTTGAAGTACAATAGTTCACAATCTTTGCACTTGTATTTAGATGGAAACACCTTTTTTAATTATTCTGCTTATTAAACTTGTTTACTTATTATTGTTAATTAGTTTTAGTGCAGCTTCGATATATTCATCCTTACCTTTTGATACGCCTTCCAACGTCCTTTTAACTTCAACATCTGGCAGAATTCCAATTGTATGGGTCTGGCTCCTGTCTGCATTTAACACTACCATACCGGTCATAGTTCCATTTAAATTGCCTGGAATTGAGTAGTTTTGTATTTCTCCGTCGGCTCCAGCAGTTGGATGACCAATAATTTGTCCCAAATGATTGTCTTTAATATATCCTAGAAAATACTCGGGTCTACTACCTGTCCCTGCATAAGAGAGAAAGATGACTTTCCCTTCAAAAAATGGTTTCATTGATTCTATTGTAACTCTTACCTCATCAAATGTTACATTTTCTTGGTCTGGATATATCGTCTGCATAACCCTTAGAATAGGACCTTTTACAGGCTTTTCAGTCAGATGACCAACCACTTTCTGCATCAACGGAAAGGATGGATAGCCCCTTAAATCATAAATAATTCCTTTTGCATTGCTAAGGACATCGATATTTTCTTCAAATTTTGATTGAACATCTTTACCTAAATCAAAATAAAATACGCCATCTTCTACTTCTTTGAAGGTATCTTCTCTGCCAAACTCGTCTAATCTGATTTGGGTGCTTTTCGTATTCAGCTCTAACAACTGCTCCCCTCTTCTAATTTTTATTGTTGCTGTATCAAAATTTGTTATTTCTTTTAATGCTCTGTAAGTTTTCCATTGGACCGAACCAGGAATTTCTTTGCTCAATTCTTCAACTAGTTCCTGTGAACCTTTTCCATTAATTGAAAGGACAATATCACCCTTATTAAAAGGTGAATCTTGACTAGCAACCGTTACGACCACATTATTTTCTACCATATCTAATATGATTGGGAGTCTCTTTTCTTTTAACTTAAATTGGTCAAAGGAGAAAGTGGCATGCCCATCTTTCGTTTTTTCCATCAGTTTCAATAAAGTGCTTATATAATCATTCCGATTCTTGTCATCAGAAGCGTCCTTTAAGGCAATGCCCAACTGATTTTCCCAATCAGAGTCGGTTACATCGAAATAGGGATAAAAATGATTCAGCATATTCCAAGTAACGATGACTCCTGCATAACGGACATTTTCATTCTCACTTGAGTCATTCCGATCCATTTTCTCAATAGATTCCATAAGCATCTTGAAGTTGTCTCGACTTACTTGGCTGCTGCCCAAGGTTCCAGTTATATCTTTATAAAGAACAAGTGGTATCGAACAGACCAGTTGATCGCTGATGCTATTATTAATGGTTTCATTAATTTTAGGAAATGAGGAGAATAGCTTTTCTTTTTCAAGAGTATACTTTCCAGCAGAAAGATTTGCAGTAACTCGTTTACTTTTGTACAAATCCGGGTCTTCTGGCGGTCCATAATGCTGCCAAGCAACAACTTCCCCATTTTTAATATTTTTCGGCATTTTGATTTTCTCATTTTTATAATAGATACCCATAGTGGGAGCTATAGGCAAAAACAATTCTTCCAATCTCGCTTTTAATTCACTCTCACTCTTTGCATTCTTTACTTTGCTAATACCATAAATCGCAAAACGCTCCCAATTTAACTGTGCTCCTTCATCACTTGGATGAAAATACCGTACATATCCGTAAACTTTTGAAAAAGCGTCAATATTTGAGTATTCACGGGTTTGGCTTATTTTATTGTCTACACTATTGAAAGTTGTTTTTTCAGTTTTATCGTGAAAAAGGGTAAATAACAACAGTATGCATACTAAAAGGCTAATTAAAATAATCAAAAATCTATTATACGATTTTCCCATTTTTTCCTCCAAAGATTACAGATCTGAAAGTCAATTTAAGAGTAACTTAGTTAATTGGTAAAAATAACAATTATTGTAGAATATTTATCATCGTTCCTATATATAAATAAAAGCACTTTTGTCCAATTCAATCAAATATTTTAAAATAAGAATTATTAATTATTTTTAAGAATCGCACTCTTTATTGCAATAAGATTTATGAATGTAAAATACTATGAATAAAATATTTTGCATTCTCTGCGTCTTTTTTCTTAACAGAAACAACATATTGTTTTTCGTAATTCTTGTTCATTCCAATACTTCCAAAGTTCCCCCTAGTCGTCCCATATCCTCTCCATTGTGTTGAACGGTCAATAACTTTGTAGGTATATTTAATGCCCTTACTTTTTAAAATCCCTCTTACCTTTGAAAATTCTTCCATTGAATATCCAATATAAACTTCTTCTTTATTAAAGAAAAACATATCCATCCCCCATGGTTACGCTATTTACATTAACACACCCTTATTTCCATTAATTACATTATACTGTATAGCTTTAGGGGATGTTTGGAAATTTTGGTTTATCAGAAGATATTAAAAATGGATTCCTTATTCCACTAACCTGCCCCGTTTGTTCAAGAAGAAAAGGAGCTGCCGCAGCTATCTCCGTTGTTAAACTCATGCCGCCAATAGTTAAAGAAGACATTCAAATTTTCTTTAATAGTGTTTCATTAAATATTTTAGTTATCTCCGCATAACCAACAATATGGGACGCTTCCTGTATTGTTATTCTTTTTCCAACCCATAAAGTGTTTGGATATGCCTCTGGAGTAATAAATGTGATTGTCCCTAAAACTGTTTCACCTAATTCAACTTTTTCTTTATTGTAGTAATGATGTGTTCCAGTTGTTAAATAATCTTCTTTCACTAAATGGGCTGGACGATAACCTGAATAAACAGGAAAATTCCTACCACCTTCTTCAGTTGTAAGGAATGTTATTTTAGCTTCTACATCAGCCATACAAAAACTCCCCTTTTTTAACCACTATTGTAACACGTCTTATTCCACTAACCTGCTCGTTAGTGGAATAAGAAACAGGCTGCCGCAACAACCCCCGCTGTTCAACTAAAGCACTCCGTTAGTTATATAAGCAACTATTTTATAAGATGAGCTTTTAACTCTAACAACTTGTTTTTGATAAAAGGATTGATTTCTGTTGGTAGATTATTTAAAGCAAAAAATTGTGCTTCAATTCCTTGATTACGGTCAGGTTTTATTTCCCCTTCAAATTCAGTACATAAATAACCGATTGCAACAGTTTGGTATTCATCGCCACTTTCCTCTACTCGATTAATTAATTCTGTTCCTGAATAGACACCAAACAAAGTTAATCGCTTTAAAGTTAGTCCAATATCTTGAAGGACATTCCGTTTAATGCATTCTTCAACTGACTCGTTTAACTGCAAAATATCACCTGGAATATTCCAAATGCCATCGATGTATCGATTTAGTAAAATCTCACCGTTCTGGTTTATAATCGCTACACTTGGTCGCACAATGATTAGTGGATCATTTCCAATCTTTTCTCTCATCGTATCGCAATAATTCATACTAACCTCCAAATTGGCTACTAAACTTTGTGACGTTTGCTAAACAACAACTACCTTGCGGATTATTGACCTCACAGCCACATCGATTTGCCTTAATGTTTTCCCGAATGTGCTCAACTGGATGAGGTGTTAGTCCGTTTTCAATGGATGTTTGAATTCTTTCTTTCGTCCAATTGAAACAATAGCAAACAGGCGTATCAAGTAAAGACTCTTTTTGAAAAACAGGAACCTTAATTTCTGATATAGAGTAAGACTTAATTTCCGAATTATAATAGACGATCTCACAATTAGCAGTTGCACAAAAATAATGATCTAATTCTGCATTAAGTAACTCTAAAGATGATGGTTTTAACATTGTTTTTAGTGTAATCGTTTTGACCTTTTTACCAACTACACCACAAGACGAACAGGATTGAAGTTTTTCAGATAATGAATCATTTGTTTTACAACAATCGCTCATAATTTATCTCTCCTTGAGATTGACTTTATAACTAAACTATACCATTTCTTGTTCAACTAAACTGCCCGTTAGCCATCCATGAAGCGCAAAAATCAGCGCTTCACCACAGAGAATGAAAATGGTCACTAACTGTCAATACTGATTCTACGGCTGGGAGAGGAAGGTCGATGAACTATGGTGCGTTAGAGCCCATCCGTTAGTCTGACTCCACCGACCACGGTGCACCACTGACTGTCGCTCCCTTACGGGAAGCACACATGGTA
>NZ_JBHVSI010000042.1:0-16888 GCF_042885335.1 Neobacillus sp. NPDC058068
ACAAAATTAAAAGGTTTGAGTCCAGTGCAATACCGAACTCAAACCCTAATAGCTGCTTAATTAAATAATCTGTCTAACTTTTCGGGGTCACTTCAGCAAAGTCGAGTTTTTTCAATCAAGAATATATCTTTTTAAATAGAACTTGGTAATCGCTAAATATTCGCGGGTATAAGATTTGACTAATGCCTTCAATGGGGTCTTTGCCGGGAGTCCTTGCACATCTAAGCCTTGGTCACGGGCAATTGAAATTGCTCGGTATAGATGAAAGGTATTCGTCACCACAAGTCCAAGCTTTGCATCTTCGGGAATAAGCTTTTTCGAATAATCAATATTTTCATATGTATCAGTGGAACGATCTTCTAAGATGATTCGAGATTCACTAATGCCTTGCTTAACTAGCTCTATTTTGATAGATTCTGCTTCGGAAATGTCTTCTCCTGGACCCTTTCCACCTGAGGCAATCACGACTGTATCCTTGTTTTCCTTTAAATATTTCGTTGCAGCATTAATTCGACTCGCAAAGGCCAATGAAGGGACCGTGCCTCTAACACTTGCCCCGAGAACGATTAAATAATCTGCGTTTTTAGGTGCCTCCACATCGCTATACTGACTTATTTTAAACTGCAGCAGACCGATATAAATCAGTCCTAAAGCCACAAGAACCCCAAGTATTGATAATATTTTTCGCTTTTTCTTCATTTTTTTCAATCCATTTCTACATGTTTATGGTATATCAATAGTTTGATAGTACCATAAAATAACATTTTTTGATATTTTATATTACAAAAAAGACGCATGAAATAAATTTCATGCGCCTTTCTCTAATCAGTCATTCATTCACAAACCCAAGAAAGCCCAATTGTCCCGACTCCAGTATGAACACCTGCAACCGTTATCAGCATTAATTTTTCTGTTTCGATTGTTGGAAATGTATCGTTTAGATAGATTTCGAGTTCGGTTGCCCTGTTCAAATCATTAGCATGGACAATAGCCACTTTCCGGACTGATTTTGTTTCAAGGTCTTCCTTTAGTTTATTCACCAGCCAAGCAAGCGCTTTTTTTTCAGTGCGAACCTTATCTTTTATTTTTGCGGCACCATCTTCAATCGATAAAATCGGCTTGATATTAAACAGTGATGCGATTAATTTTTGGCTGCCGGAAACCCTGCCGCTTTTGTGGAGCTGATCGAGATTGGACGGGACTAAATACAAACGAGTGTGGTCGCGTAAGGCATTTAATTGTCGAACCACTTCACTGGGATCAATGCCTTGTTCTGTTAGTTCTATGCCTTTTTTTATTAAATAAGAGAGCGGATAGGAACCCGTCTGCGAATCAATCGCAAACAATTTAAAGTCTTCCATTTCCGCTGCCATCACCGATGCTTGGTAAGTTCCGGTTAATAGACTCGAAGCATGAATGGCAATCCCAAAATCATAGTTTTCCTTTAACTCCTTGTAAAGGTCCACAAAGTCAGAGATCGCTGTTTGCGAGGTTTGAAATTTCCCTTCTTCCGTTTTCATTCGGTCATAAAATTCCTGTTCAGAAATATCAATCGTTTCTTTGTAGAATTGATCATTAATGACAACGTGCAGGGGAATAACATGTATATGGTGCTGCTCAATAAACTCTTTACTAAGAGATGCTGTCGTGTCAGTAATCCATGCAATTTTTGCTTGTTTCATCATAATCCTCTTCCTTTAGTAAAATTCTCCCAAAAATGCCCTTGATTGTTAATTCAATGAATGGGGGCAAGTTATTTCATAACTAGGGTAAACGATACAAGAATGAATACTATCCAACTAGTTATATTTGTCATGGTAAATAGTGAACACTTTGTGAAGTTTTTATGAAAAAGTTATTCAACAATAAACGAAGTGTGATATAAATCACTTAGTCGATGTGAATTTATTCATATAATCACTATGGATATAGGAAAAACAATTAAGGAGTGTTAGTTGTGTTAAATCAAAAAACAATTGATATCATCAAATCAACGGTACCAGTATTAGAACAACACGGAGAAACGATTACTACTCGATTTTACCAATTGATGTTTGGGAACCATCCTGAATTATTAAATATCTTTAATCATGCCAACCAAAAGCAAGGGAGACAGCAAAAAGCACTTGCTGGAACGGTATATGCCGCTGCCATGTATATTGATAATCTTGAAGCGATTCTGCCGGTAGTGAAGCAAATTGCTCATAAACATCGAAGCCTTGGAATCAAACCGGAGCACTATCCAATTGTCGGAAAACATCTGTTATTAGCGATTAAGGATGTGTTAGGGGAAGCAGCAACGGATGAAATTATCAATGCCTGGGCTGAAGCTTACAATGTAATTGCCGATGCCTTTATCAGTGTCGAAGCAGAAATGTACGATGAAGCAGCCCGTCAACAAGGCGGCTGGGATGGCTTCCGTAACTTCATTGTTGCCCGCAAAGTGGTTGAAAGTGATGTCATTACTTCTTTCTATTTAAAACCGGAAGATAACAGCGGGATTGCAGGCTTTCTTCCAGGACAATATATTAGTATTAAATTAGAAATAGACGGCGAGGAATATACGCATATTCGTCAATACAGCCTTTCGGATGCTCCGGGTAAAGACTATTACCGAATTAGTGTAAAACGCGAAGCAGGAACCGGTAATCCAGATGGTATGGTATCTAATTACCTGCATTCCGGTGTAAACGAAGGAGATATCCTCAATGTAAGTGCACCAGCGGGTGATTTTGTTCTTGAGACTGAAAAAAATACACCTGTTGTGTTACTTAGCGGCGGTGTTGGTCTAACACCAATGATGAGCATGTTAAAGACGGTTGTGGAAATGCAGCCTGAACGGAAGGTGACATTCATTCATGCGGCTGCTAATGGAAAGGTCCATGCTCTTAGGGAAGAAGTAGAGGAATTGTCGAAGCTTGAACATGTAACCTCCTATGTCTTCTATGATTCACCGACTGAAGAGGACCGTAGAAACAATCGCTTTGATGTTGAAGGCTATGTGACACGTGATTGGTTGAAAGATAAAATCGCTATCGAGGAAGCAGATTTTTACTTCTGTGGACCCGTTCCTTTTATGAAAGCAATTAATCGTTCATTAAAAGATTTAGGAGTTAAGGAAGAGAGAATTCACTTTGAATTCTTTGGACCAAAGGGAAATTTAGAAGAATAATTAGAACGAAGCCGATTTCTGAATAGGAAGTCGGCTTCGTTTTTGCCCAATAAATTTATTCAAACCATTTACTATATTAGTGAAGTATGGATAAAATACCAATAGGACGACAAAGTAAAAAATGTCCATGTTTGGAAGAGGGGGAAAGCATCCTTGCAATTTTTAACAACATTTATGAATGAGTATGGCTACCTTGTCCTGTTTCTCTCCTTAACTCTGGGGATTATGGCGCTTCCACTGCCAATTGAAACGATGATGTGTTATGCAGGTTTCCTATCTTTTCAGGGACAGCTTAACTGGATCGGATGCGTGTTTTCTGCTGGAGCAGGTTGTATATTGGGGATATTTCTATCCTATTGGATTGGTCAAAAACTAGGCATGCCCTTTTTTGAAAAATATGGCAGGCGGATCCACTTAGGACCTGATCGCCTTGATTCAACATCAGCCTGGTTTAAAAAATACGGAAACAAACTGCTAATCGCCTCATTATTTATCCCTGGTGTCAGGCACCTTACCGGCTATTTTGCTGGAATTACCCGCCTCAATTTCAGGATTTTTTCTATATACTCTTTACTTGGTTCGATGATTTGGGTCGCTACCTTTATTCTATTAGGTAAAATGCTTGGCCCAAGATGGGAAACTTTTCACGAGATTATTAAGAATTATTTGATTGCCGCGGGCATGATTTTGGCTTTCGTTATCATTCTTTTTTATTTGCTGAAAAAATATCGAGTTGGAATTCTTCGAGCATCGATAAAGTTTGGAAAAATCGTTTTAGCTGCTTTTTTTCGGTCACGAGGAAAAGCTGAACTATTTCTTACAATCATTTCGATTGGTATGATTAGTTTTATTCTATTAATGGTATGAAGAACTGCAGCATAGCATTTTTCACCTGCTGGATCCGAATGTTTTCCACCATTGATGCCCCGAAAAAGAGCTCTCGGTGCGAATATAACATCTTTAAAACGGAATCCAGCTTCGGGTTCCTTTATTTTTTTGGAAAAATGTTAAGAAATATCGAACCTTTCTGAAGTTGAGGCAATTTGTAAGCGTTGAAAGTTTGATTCACTTCGCAACTGTGATTAAATGAAAGAAAAGGCCAGAAAGGATGGTAGATATGAATAAGAATGTTATACGCTCGATTACTGTCATAGCGGTATTCTTTTGCCTCGTCTGGCTAATTGGGCTTGGCTGGGCAGTAGGGGAATACTATGCCGGCAAACCGGAAAAGGTTCCGGAAGTAAATTCTGTTTCCAAGAAAGCCGAAAATAAAAAAGGGTTGACCATTGTTGCCTTGGGTGATTCATTAACTAGAGGAACGGGTGATGAGACAGGAAAAGGCTACGTAGGCGTTTTAATCGATGAAATCAAGGAAAAAACAAAGCGTCCGGTCCAGCTCACCAATCTTGGCATCAATGGGCAAACTTCCACTCAGCTAAGGAAGCAGGTGCAGCAAACCGAAATCGGCAGGCAAATAGAAAAAGCAGACATGGTATTGGTAACGATTGGCGGCAACGATTTGTTTAGGGGCGGGCAAGGATTAGCAGACTTTGATACAGGTGATATTGCCGCAATCGAAAAGAAATACCTGGAAAATCTAAAGTTTATTCTTGAAGAAATTCGCAAGAACAATCCCAATGCAAATGTATTTTTCATAGGGCTGTATAATCCGTTTATTGATTTAGACCAAGGGAAAGAGATGTCAAAAATAGTGCGTCACTGGAATTATGACAGTGCAGAAGTAAGCGCTGCATTTCCGAAAATTGTCTTTGTCCCAACCTTCGACCTGTTTGAGTTAAAGGTGAACGATTATCTGTATTCCGACAAGTTTCATCCAAATACAAAAGGGTACCGTTTGATTGCTGAACGTGTAGCCTCACTGCTCACATGGTAAGGAGAGTTTGGTCATGGAGAAAAATATCACTTTGTCCGTTAAGGACTTAAAAAAAGAAATCGGAAAAAGAGAAATTATCAAAGGATTGACCTTCGATTTGCGGGAAGGAGAAGTATTTGGGTTCCTTGGACCAAATGGTGCCGGAAAAACAACGACTATCCGCATGCTTGTCGGTCTGATTAAACCGACATCAGGAAGTGTCCGGATTTGCGGATACAATATTGAAGACCATTTTCAGGAAGCGATGAATAATCTGGGCTGCATCGTCGAAAATCCTGAACTTTATCCGTATCTATCTGGTTATAATAATCTGCTTCATTTTGCACGGATGCTTGAGGGAATTGGGGAAAAGCGGATAAAAGAAGTAACGGAGCTTGTTGGATTAACGGAAAGAATCCATGATAAGGTGAAGACCTATTCTCTTGGTATGAGGCAGCGTCTCGGAATTGCCCAAGCACTCCTAGGAGAGCCAAAAGTATTGATTCTCGATGAACCGACGAATGGGCTGGATCCTGCCGGAATCCGTGAAATGAGGCAATTTATTCGCTATCTGGCAGAAAAAGAAGGTCTAAGTGTCCTTGTTTCAAGTCATTTATTGAGTGAAATCCAATTACTTTGTGACCGGGTAGCAATTATTTCAAAAGGGTCGATTATTCGGGTCGATACCGTCCAGCACCTGCTTGCGAATCGGGAACGAGTGGTTTGGCGCATTTCTCCCCTTGAAAAGGGAAAACAGCTCTTAAGTTCGTTAACTCCGATTGAAGTTAAGGAAGACGGTACGATCTTAACCGAATTTAATGAACAAAAGACACCAGAATGGAATAGACAGCTGGTTGAAGCAGGTGTTTCTGTTACTGAAATCAATCGAAAGATGCCGGTGCTTGAAGAGTTGTTCCTCGAACTAACGGGGGGTGACACGATTGAATAAACTGATTCAAAATGAAATGATGAAGCTTATTGCCAAGAAGCGACTTATAGTGATTGCGATTATTATCGGCGTGCTCGTTATGTTATTTACATATGCCCAATATAAGCAAGTTCAAACACAGCGTGAAAAATTAGGCACAAGTGATTGGCGCACCATTTTACAACAGCAGATTATCGATACGACGAACCGCTTGAGCAGCAGTCGAATGCAGGACGAATGGAAGAAGCAGCTGCAAATATCCCTGAAGCAGCAGCAATATTATCTAGACCATGATATCAATCCGGCAGAGCCCGGTGCCCCAACGTTCATGAGAATCTTTTTGGAAAACTCAATCGATCTATTTCTTCCATTAATGGTCATGGTCATTGCCAGCGACTTGGTATCCTCGGAGCACAGTTTAGGTTCAATAAAGCTATTGCTGACGAGGCCGGTCAAGAGGTGGAAGGTGCTATTGAGTAAATATATTACCCTATGTTTAGCGATTTCACTGATCATTGCGATGGCTGGAATCCTTTCTTATTTAATATCCGGGGTGGTGTTTGGCTATAAGGGCTGGGGGGCACCAATCTTAACCGGGTTTAATGTGACGGAAACGGGGTTAAATACCTCTGAAGTGAAACTACTAAGCCTGTGGAAGTTTTTATTAATGGATTTCGGCCTTGTTTGGTTTGTCTCGATTGTAGTGGGGACATTATCATTTATGCTGTCTGTTTTGATTCGCAGTACTGCGGCCGGAATGGGTGTGATGCTCGCTGCCTTAATCTCTGGAGCCATTTTAACGAATATGGTATCTTCATGGGAAACGGCAAAATACCTTTTTATGGTCAATCTGCGGTTAACTGACTATATGAAAGGAACGGCGCCGCCGATTGAAGGAATGAATCTTTCCTTCTCTATTATGGTCCTATTCGTTTGGTGGGCTGCCGCATTATTTGTTTCATTTTTTGTCTTTACTAAAAAAGATGTTTATTAATAAAAAGCTATTTCCGTTTAGTCGGGAATAGCTTTCTTAATTGGTCAGATTTGATGGAAAATTAAATATTTTATAAAATAATAAAGGAAAGATAAGAACGGAAAAATGGGGGGAATCATTATGTCGTTTGTGATTAAAAAAATCGAACATGTTCAGCTTGCTGCGCCGAAGGGGTGTGAAGCGGCGGCGAGAGAATTTTTTGTAGAAATCCTCGGTTTAACTGAGGTTGAAAAGCCAGAGGAATTAAAGAAACGCGGCGGGGTTTGGTTTGAATTTGGGGCATTTCAAATCCATATTGGAGTGGAAGAACCATTTTCACCAGCTAAGAAAGCTCACCCAGCATTTGTCGTTGAAAACATCGAAGAGTTAAAAAAGCGCCTTCAGGAGAAGGCTGTTGATTTTACTTCCGACGACAATCTCCCGGGAGCGAACCGAATTCATGTTCATGACCCATTTGGAAATCGGCTTGAATTTTTAGAGTGGATTTAATAGTTCAGCCCCATTCCAGATAATTGAAATGGGGCTGTCAGCCTTAAATTGGGGGATTCAAGGCAGATGTATTAATCTAATCAATTGGAAAGCAGGGGAGGGGTACCCTGCCGCCAGGGAAAATAAGCATGTTCATTAGTTGATTACTGTTTCGCCGTTACCTTTACAGGTTCACGGCTGACGCCAAAGTGCTGCTTAACAATCAGGGACGGGCCGCCAAGGTTGAATAAATAGCGGGCCTCAATCACTTGTTTCATAAAGGCCCCAAATAAACCGGATAAGCGGAAGTTCCCTACTTTACCAACGGCAGCCATGAGTCCAATCGAAGCGACAGAGCCTTTATGGTGATATTCAAACGGTTTTAACGTTTCTCCCCGTAATGAAGCGACAATGTTTTTCGCACATACAGGTGCTTGTTGCAATGCTACTTGTGCGGTTGGCGGTAATGCGTTTTTCTCATCCTTCATGAATAAGGCGCAGTCACCGATACTAAAGACGTTTTTCATGTTTTTTACGCGAAGGCAAGCGTCTATTGGGATTTTCCCTTTTTCAATCGGCAGACCCCATTTTTGAACGATGGTGTTTCCTTTTACACCGCAAGACCAAATTAACGTCCGGGTTGGGATATCGATGTTATTTTCAAGACGGATTTTTTCAGGCGTGCATTCCAGCATTTTCCGTCCTGTTATTAACTCAATATTGCGTTTTTCTAACACCATTGTTGTATATAGGATAGATTGCTTAGGGAAAAACGGTATAACAGATGGTGAAGCCTCGACAGCGACAATCCGGATCTTTTCAAAAGGAATATCATGCTGCTTACACAGTTTAGGGAGACCGTCCGCTAATTCCCCAAGCATCTCAATTCCGGTAAAACCGCCGCCAGCGACAACAAAGGTTAATCGAGAAGGGTCGTGATCTTCTTTATAAAGGTTAAATTGTTTAATGATATGATGGTAAATCGCTTTTGAACTTCTAAAACTGCGAATTTCAAAGGCATTTTCTTTCACTCCAGGAACACCAAATGTATCCACTTCAAATCCTAGTGCAATTAATAAATAATCATATGGAACTGTATTCCCGCCTTCAAGATGGACCTCCTGTTTCTCAATATCAACTGAAGACACAGCTGCTTTAAGAAAATGGGTTTTGCCAGAATTGATTAGTTCGGGAATTGAGAGCGCAATTTGCCGGTCTGCTGCTGTTCCTGCTCCTGTTTTAATAAGCTGTGTTGTCAGGTAATGATAATCATGTTTATTAATTAAGGTAACATCTGCTTCGCCTGATTTTAATAATTTTTCTAGGCTTTTACTTGTGATGAGTCCGCCATATCCTGCTCCTAGGATTACGATCTTTGGTCTTGTCATCATTCTCCACTCCTTACACCCATTAATAGATTTTTTCTCTTTTTATTGTGAAATATTTCACAATCCATTTTAAAAAAATAAGCAAATGTCCTACTATGTATTGTGAAATATTTCACATACCTTTTATAATATTAGAATACGCCATTTTTCATAATTTCTCAAGTGAAATATCACTAAATTTTTGTCAAATTGGTAAATTTTTTTTAACAAACTGGGAATGCTAAATCCGTGCCGGAAAAACTGGTTTATTTTTCAAATAAGGAAGCATGAAAGGAGAAAATGATGAAACTAAAAATGTTATGTTTGGCCTTAGGGTTAGTATTAACTATTCCGAATTTCGCTGCGGCAAATGGTAAGGTGCCTGATACCAAGGGGGAACAACGGGAAGATGCACCTTGTGATTGCCAAGAAGGGAAGGAACATCACCACCATATGATGCACCGGGATTGGCATGCCCATATGGCGGAAAAAGAGCAGATGCTGCTTAAATGGGTGGACCAATATACACCGGATAAGAAGGGTGAATGGACAAAAGTTCTTGCGGAAAAGAAGACTCTCCGCAACGAATGGATGAGCCCTGAAAATGCCGAAAAACGGGAACGGTGGAAAAAAGAGAAGATGGCCAAAATGGAAGAGCTAAAAAAGCAATTCGATGAAGGCAAGATAACGAAAGAGGAATTTATCAAAAAGGCACATGGAGAAAAACATTTGGGACATTGGAAAATGTTCCATGAATTAAGACTTGCCGTAGAGAAAAAGGATGATAAGAAAGCGGCAGTCCTTCTCAATCAACTACTTGATCAAGCAAAACAGCATAACCTAAGGATAAAGGAAATGCTGAAAAAGGAATAAACATATCTAAAAAAAATCCTCTGATACTAAATCAGAGGATTTTTATTGAAATGTTATTTTTTTAAGTTGATTTCTTCTTGTTTCGCTTCTTTGATATCTGCTTTTAATTCTTCCTTAATATCTTCCGTAATCCCATCGGTTGCTTTTTTAAATTCACGGATTGATTTGCCAAAGGCACGTCCAATCTCAGGTAATTTATTCGGTCCAAAGATCACTAAAGCAACAGTTAGAATTAATATTAATCCTGGAACACCAATATTTGAAAACATTTCCTCATCTCCCAGCGCTGGGTAATTTGATCAAGAACATTATACCTCTAAATAGAACGTTATTCTAGTAATTTCCCATCTATTGATACAGAATTGTCGATATTTCCTTACCTTCGTAAAATTCTTTTATTGCTTTATCTGTATAGACCCAGCCTTTCCAGCCAATATGAATCGTATCCTTCATGAAATAAGGATCATATTCATGGTCGGAGAAATCGGCAATTTGAAAGCCTTCTGACTCAATTTGTTTCTTAATCCGTTTGTAATACGAGGTGCGGCCTTCCTTTGGAAAACCAGTATAGTCGTACCACTTTCCGTTTACCGGAACAGAAATAAATAAAGGGTGTGCCCCAGATTCCTTTAGAAGATCGAGTACAAGTTGAAAGTCATCATATTCAGGGGACTTCCCATAGGAAGCCTTACCTTTCTTATCTTTTAAAGAAGGGACCATTTTTTTTATTTTGTTATACTGGTAATCACTTACATAGAATGGGTTGTTTGTTGATTTTCTTTTCCCAACCTGTTCCGCCTGAACCGCTAATTGTTCCCATGACATATTATTGACTTTGGGGTTTATTTCACGATTCCGGGAAGTTCCGCCTGCCAAGGTGTAATAGAGATCCTTTTTCACCATTAAATCACGGTAGGCACTAGCGAAGGGACGAACGATAGCAGCCTCTCTTTTGGTCCAAGGATCATTCGTTATCTCTGCTTTGTATATAATGGATAACATCGGATCGCTTTTGATTGGTGAAAAAGTTAATAGACGTTTAATCGCCATTTTCTTCACAGTTGGATTGATTTTATTATTAAAAGCAAGATCGTATCCTTGAAGGGAAGAATAATTGGGAGCAAAGTGTGATTCGTCTGTCCCATTTGGCTGAAACCACTGCGGTGACAAGACGAACACGATTTTCTTTCCCTTAAGCTGATCGGTATGCTCCGAAAAATTTAAAAAATGAATTAATGATTCAGTCCCGCCGCGGCCAACGAGAAATGGTGTAAAATCTGCTCCTGTTTCTTTGAAATAATTGGCCGGATGGAAACGGTCAAGCCGTGCAAGCTCAGAGGAACCATAGATTGGCAAGAAATGTTTATCCTCGAGCATTTTTTGCTGGACATACTTTCCTTGAAACATAAATGGATTTAATTCTGTTGCCGCTTGATCAATTCTATTTTCCGGAATCATGCCTTCAATCCATTTATTCGGTAACAAAACCAAGATTACCAGCACAAGAAATGCCAGGATCATGGGTGTGAATAAAGCTTTTTTCATTTCATATCAGCCAGCTGAATGGCGATGTTGTTTGGTGTATTCCAAACATCACGATCGAACTCGGTAATTGGAACGAGAATGCCAAAGCGTTCTTCGACCTGTACAAGCAATTCAACTGTTCCAAAAGAATCTAATAAACCAGCATCAAATAAATCGATATCTGGATTTTCCTTTACAACATCGTCTTGACAAATTTCCGCTAATAATGAAATAACCTCATTTTTGAAATCCATAGTGATCAAGCTCCTTTATGAAATAATTGTCCTGAGAAAATATAAAAACCAAAGCAAATAACATGGAAGGTAATAATAATCGCCACAATATGGGTGACTTTGTTTTGCGGCCACCATTTGTGCTTCTTATTAAACCGTTCGAACGAATTGTAAGCAATCATTAATAAGGCATGGTATGCTCCATAAATGATATATTGCAGTGCCAATCCATGCCATACTCCCATTAATAAAAACAATAAAATATAGCCGAGATTGGAAAGAAGGTTACGATTTTTAATCCATTTCTTCTTCGTCATCCAAAAGATAAACCGCATATAAACATAGTCTCTGAACCAAAAGGAAAGACTCATGTGCCAGCGATTCCAGAAGTCTTTAATATTGCGGCTAAGGAAGGGCTTATTAAAGTTTTCCGGGGATTTAACCCCCATAATATAACTAACACCAATTGCAAATGCACTATATCCAGCAAAATCAAAAAAGAGATATAAGCTATATGAATACATATAGTAAAGGTGATTCTGAAATTCGCTATGGGCGATAAACCTTAATTGGCTGATAAAAAAGTGGTTGATCGAATAGCCGATAATATATTTATATAAAAAGCCAAGAAAGATTTTATTGAGCCCTTCATAGAGTAAAAGTTTATATTGTTCTGCTGTAACGTCGAGTTTTAATTCTTTCTCGAAGCGACGGTAGCGATCAATTGGACCAGATGAAATGGTCGGGAAGAACAAAATAAAATAGAGGAGGCTGGTCAACGGCAGATTAGATTTTATCAGGCCATCCCGTGTCTCCATTATTAATTGTGTTCCCTTAAAGGTTAAATAAGATATTCCAAGAAAACTAATCAAGTTCAACGTGGAAAAATAAGGAATTACCTTTGATAGAATCAAAGGCAGGATTGAGAGAATGACTGCTAAGTAAAAAACGGAATCACGATTGGCTTTTTTTCGATAGGCGAGATAGGACTTAATTAATACTACTTGCCAAATTGTAAATAAGCATAAGGCGATTGCTTGATTAAGTGACGATGAGAATATTAACGCTAAGGCGATAACCGTCACAAACATATTATAGCTATGAAATCTTTTTCCCTGTAAACCAAGTATAACGGTTGGTGCTAATAGAACAGCAAGGATGAAAAAGAATGTAAAAGAACCATATGGTGTCATTTTAATACCATTTCCCTAAATTTTTTTCGGTCCATCTTTCCGTTAGGTGTCATCGGAAGATCTTCATAGTAAGAGAACTTTCTTGGAATCATATAAGCAGGGATTACCTCAGCAAGTTCTTTTTTAATGGCACTCGTTAATTGATAGTCTTTTTCGAAATCATGACTGGCGGGGATAATCGCTGCCAATAAATACTCGATTTTATCATTTTGATAGATTGGAACCACCGCTGCTGATTTCACATATTTTGAATTGGCAATATGATATTCAATCTCCTCTAATTCCATTCGGTAGCCGTGAAGTTTAATTTGAAAATCGATCCGGCCTTTATACATAATGAGCCCTTCCTGATTTTCATAGGCTGCATCGCCTGTTCGATAGGCCTGTTCCCCTTCATATTTGAAAAAGGACTTTTCGGTCAACCCCTGCTCACCTAAATAGCCTTTGCTTACACCAGGACCGACAATGATCATTTCGCCTTTTTCTCCCTGCTGGACTTGAGAGCCATTCTCGTCAAGAAATACTATCCGTGTATCTGCTTTTGGCTTACCGATCGGGAGATTCTGATATCGGACCAGCATCTCAGCGGTAACCTCAATCGACGTGACGGCGACTGTCGCTTCGGTCGGACCATAGGTGTTAAATATTTTTGCGTTAGGGAATCGTTCTAATAGCTGCCGGCAAATCTCAACAGGGAGAATTTCCCCGCAAAATAAAAATACTCTGAGTTCAGGCAGCAGTTCTTGTGTAAATGATGGATCCATTAAACACATCTGAACGAAAGAAGGCGTTGAAGTCCAGACCTGTGTTTCTGATGTTTCCAATGCTTGAAATAACAGTTTTGGTCTTGCAATCATTTCTTTTGTAATCGCAAAAATAGTTCCCCCGCTGGCAAGCGCCGGATAAATATCCATCACGGATAAATCAAAAGAATAGGGTGCTTGATTTAAAAAGCGAAGCTGGCCATTGATTGGAAAGTCTTCAACCATCCAATCGACAAAGCTTTGCAAATTATTAGCGGAAATTTGCACTCCCTTAGGGTTACCCGTACTTCCAGATGTATAAATAATATAGAAATTTTCTTCGCCCGTGACCCAGTCTTTGGGGTCAATTGGCACTAAAGAAGCATCTTCTGAGATGATTTTGTCGTAATCGACAATAGAGTTCGGAAAAGCATCAAGCTCCATCAATTGCCCTGAAACATTGATGACCAATTCTGTTTGGGCGCTATTAATGATATGAATAACCCGTTCCATTGGAATCGAAGTGTCAACAGGTATATATGGATTTCCTGCTTTTACACAGCCTAGGAAGGTTGAGATCATTGCTGCTTCCATATGACCGTAAACTAAAATAGGTGTATGTTTTTTAATCTTTTGATGTAACAAAAATGCTGCCACTTGTTCAGATTGCCGCCAAAGTTCGCTATAGGTGATTTCCGATTCTGGAGAAATATAGGCAATTGTATCTGGTTGTGTATGTGCATAATCTCTAATCGTGTTTAACATATTCATAGTTGACTGCCCCTCCTTAAAAATCGTTGTAAATATAGGAACCTGCACTTGCATCATTAAATCCGTACATAAAGAATAATAAAAGCAGGATCAATAAATAGTAAACAAACCGGCTAAGCCACTTTAGCTTTTGGTTTGTCATAAAGTCTTTAAATCTATCAAACATGGCGGATTAGCCCCCAAATGTAAATATTGTTAATAGGAAAATTTGCTTTATTTGTGAAATGTCAAAGTAGTAGTTCGGAAGAATGGATGTCTTTTCCCATTTCTTTTCCTAATAACTGACTTTCTTATCATAATGTGCTTTATTGTTAGATGCAATAAAAATTTGATTAGAAATTAATTAAAATTACATTATTGTTACATTTTTATTTCAATGCTTGAACAATAAAAGACCGGATTTATCATTTCCGGTCTTTTCGTTTTAAATATTTTATGGAAAAAGAGGGATTTGAACCACTAATTATTAGCAACTAAATTGGATTGTACATAATGATATAAGAGCTTTGCTGTATTTTCAAGCGATAATTTATGTGTCCGTTCAAAGGCGTGGGATGAATCAATCCCCGGGCCAATTAAACCGTGGACAATGTCGTGGCCAGAACGAATAGCGGCTGACGCATCAGAACCGTAGAATGGGTAAAGATCCAGTTTATATTCAATCTTATTTTCTTCGGCAAGGTTAACTAAATGTTTACGCAATTCATAGTGGTATGGTCCGCTTGCATCCTTTGCACAAATGGAAACCGTGTATTCATCTGTTGACTGTCCGTCACCCATGGCCCCCATATCGACGGCTAAATATTCCACCGTTTCCGGGCTAATATTCGAGTTTCCGCCATAGCCAATTTCTTCATTGTTCGAAATTAAAATGTGTGTCGTGTATGGCAATGTAATTTTTTCCGTTTTAAGCTGTTTGATTAGTTGCAGAAGTATGGCCACACTTGCTTTATCATCTAAATGACGAGATTTAACGTAGCCGCTAGGAGTCACTTCAACCCGCGGGTCGAACGAAACAAAATCGCCAACTTCAATTCCCAGTGCGCGAACTTCTTCAGCAGTATGTACTTTTTCATCGATTCGAATTTCGATATTTTCCTGATTGCGTTCTGCTTTGCCAGCATCCTTATATACATGGACGGACGTTTGGTGCATGAGGATTGTGCCTGTATAAATTTTTCCGCTGCTTGTTTCAATCTGACAGTATTCGCCTTCGATGGAATTGTATTTAAATCCGCCAATCAAATCGATTTTTAATCTGCCGCTTGGTTTAATTTCCTTCACCATGGCCCCCAGTGTATCTACATGTGCAGTCAGCATCCGGTGTCTGCTTGAATCTTTTCCTTCAATGGTGGCAATTAAACCGCCTTTTCGATTCCTTTTCGTTTCAATAGCTTGTTCGGCAAAGAACTTTTCAACAAAAGTAATGACCTCATTTGTGTTGCCGGATGGGCTTGGAATTGACACTAGATCTGTCAGTAATTTTATTGTTTCTTCTGTATTAATACTAGCCATTTCGTATTCCCCTTTCTGAATTTTCATACTTTCCTATTATACACTTTTCGTTATTTAAACCATCCTTTTTTTATAAACCATAGTGTCATCCCGGCTGCAATTAAAATCATTAGGCCAAGCGCGCCGAAATAGCCATACTTCCAATTTATTTCAGGCATGTTTGTAAAGTTCATTCCATAAACACCGACGATAAAGGTGAGCGGCATGAAGATGGTCGTGATGACCGTCAAGACCTTCATGACATGGTTTGTTTCATTCGAATTAATCGAAATATAGCTGTCGCGTATGTCGGTGGTAAGTTCCCGGCTGGCTTCAATCATTTCCGTTAACTTTAGCAAATGATCATAAATATCAGAGAAATAGGCCTTTTTTTCCAGAATACTACCTAGACGCTGCGAATTAAGAATCCGGTACAAAAGATCTCTCATTGGTGAAATAGTATGTCTTAACGAGAGAAGATCATGTCTTGTATCAAATAAATCCTTGAGCAATGCCTCCATCGATCTTCCTTTTGAATTCTCATCAATTTCATTTAACGTATCATCAATTTGATTAACTAACGGAAAATAATTGTCGACCATAGTATCAAAAATATGATAGAGAACATGGGAGGGGTCCCATTGCTCTATGTTTGGCGATTGACTAAAACGATTCCAAACATCGTCAATTTCTACAGAGGGTTCATGATGAAAGGTGACGATATAGTTTCGGCTGAGAAAGAGGTTAACCTCTTCTCTCTTCATCGTTTTTTGGTTCAATGCCTGGGCCACAAAAAAGTCATAGTCATCATAATAATCAAGCTTTGGTCTTTGGAGATGGTGAATACAATCTTCAATCGCCAAAGGATGGAAGGAGAGTGGATTCCGTAAAAATTCAATTTCTTCTTTATCAGGCTGCTGAAAATCAATCCAGTACCATTTAAAATCCCCTGACACCAACTCAGTTATTTCCAAATCTTTAATTAGTTCATTATTTTTTTTGACCGCAATCGTTCTTAACACAATCGTATTCCTTTCAATAAAAAAATATCGAAAACCACCATTTCTGAGCTAATAGCGCCCCGAAAAAAATTTTTTCTTATAGCTATTAAAACATATTATCCTATTTCGGCGTAATTTTTTGCGGATAAATATTTTTAGAAAAGGCTGTGTTAAAGCACATTGTTGATTTTGAGCACAATGTTGATTGGAGTGGAAGGCGCGAGACTCCTGCGGGAGCAGCGGGACAGGTGAGA
>NZ_JBHVSI010000043.1:0-16739 GCF_042885335.1 Neobacillus sp. NPDC058068
TTAGCTCATTTGTTACGTTGGCTTAGTTTCAATAAAGAAACTAAAAAATATTGTTTGTTGACGTTTTTGTTTGTTTAGTTTTCAAAGAACAATTTTCTCTATCGCTCAAAAGCGACTTTATTATCTTACCAAGTTATCAACCGAAAGTCAATAACTTTTTTTATGTGTTGTTCACCGTCTCAGTGACGACTTTTCATATATTACAGCATATTAATAAACTGGTCAATACTTTTTTTAAAAAAAAGAGCACAAAAAATAACGGGTTCAGTTTCCTGTCGCTAAACCCGAAAATGCCTCCCAATTTATATTGCCAATAAAATGGGGCAGTTCAGACCCCCACGGACCCGGATGAGTGATCAGCATGGTTGGATAAATAAGCGGAGAAATTTCTCTTATTTAGGAAAAAGCACTGAAAATTGCTTAAATAGACGGAAAAATTCCGGCTAATGACTCGAAAAGCGTGAAAATGGACAATTTTGCTTTGCTTAATCGGAAAACCTCCGCTTATTTACCACAAATCGAGCTCTATTCTGCGGATAACCGGAAAATCTCCGCTTATTGTAAGTATCACTGGTTACTTAATTAAAGATAAGACTTCACATTAACATATAGATTCAATTATTATGTGTTGTGTAAGACAAATTGTATACCAAATTGAAGGTAAAATTGTAGAGGTACAACAGCCATTGCCCCCCTACCATTCGGGGTGCATTTTCCTCTACAAATTTTCATGGGATTTACCCCAATAAAAAATGAGTGTCAATTATATATGCAAATTGGCACTCATTTTAACTTACATTTTTAATGTTTCTGATAAGAAACGGAACCTGAAACAAAAAAAAGCCGCTGTGTTCTTTGCGGCAAGACCTGTTAAATTACCCAATGTTGAATAGCTGCTAATGCAAATAAGCCGGGGATACCCAAGAAACCGGAAACAGCGGATGTGGCAAAATTGATCGGTACATGGATTCCATATCGATTACCGGCAACATTTAAGAAAAATAGCAGCAATGCTCCGATGACTAATTTTATTGCTGCTTGGCCGACAAACCGGGCCGGCTTAAATTGGGCTCCAGTGAATAACAATATGAGAATGAGCCCTCCCAAAATAGAAATAACGAAAATTGGTTCCAAAAAAGCTATCCCCTTTCTTAAGTCGCTTTACTTACAACTTATGTACAAGTTGTAAAGATTAGACCAAAGAAAAAGAAATAGCTCATTAGGCTTTATAGGAGGTTACTTTCCGCTGTTTCGCTTCTCTTAAGAGAAAGATATATTTTGCTTCTGCGACTTTTGTTTGACAAATTACCTCTTCAGAAGGATCGAAGCTTATTTCCAAAAGTGATTTTTCTTGCTGCCAATGCTGTTTAAATTGATTTAACTGGGCTAACAGCTTTTCATCATACTCTTTTCTGAGCCGCCCTGTTCGCCGAAAAAACATCATCCAATCCTCCGGTTTTCTTTCTTATATTTCACGCCGTCCCTCAAGGGCCTTAGATAAGGTAACCTCGTCCGCATATTCGAGGTCTCCGCCAACCGGCAGACCATGAGCTATCCTTGTTGTTTTAATCCCAGATGGCCGTAATAAGCGGGAAATATACATAGCTGTAGCTTCACCCTCGATATTAGGATTTGTCGCTAGAATCACTTCCTGGACGGTCTCATCCTGCAGGCGCTTTAGCAAATCAGGGATATTAATATCCTCTGGTCCAATTCCGTCCATAGGTGAAATGGCACCGTGCAAGACATGGTATAAACCGTTATATTCTTTCATTTTCTCCATCGCGATGACATCTTTTGGATCCTGCACTACACATAGTATGCTCTTATCCCGGCGCTGATCTTCACAAATATAACAAGGGTCCTGGTCCGTAATATGGCCACATACAGAACAATAACGCAGATTGCGCTTGGCATTCACAAGTGCTTTGGCAAAATCAAGCACAGTGTCTTCTTTCATACTTAATATATAAAAGGCCAGGCGTGCAGCAGTTTTTGGACCGATACCTGGCAGCTTCATAAAGCTGTCTATCAGCTTCGAAATCGGTTCTGGATAATGCATGTTTATTATTCCTCTCTAATAAAAGCAAGGGTGCCTGATACCAAGAGATGAAACACCTCGAAGCACCGAAGCCCCCCTGCTAAACTTATTATTAATCCAGCTCTTCTCGCCAAGGCGCTTCCGCTTTTCTAATTAAAACGGCAGATTCATCCCTTTAGTGAATTGCCCCATTGTGTTATTTGTCAGCTCTTCTGCCTTTTTAAGGGCGTCATTTGTTGCTGCCAGCACTAAATCTTGAAGCATTTCGACATCATCCGGATCAACTGCTTCTGGTTTAATAATGACATCGACCACTTCTTTATGACCTGTTACAACGACTGTTACCATTCCGCCGCCGGCAGTTCCTTCAATTTTCTCTTCGCCTAATTGTTCCTGTGCCTCAGCCATTTTCTTTTGCATTTTCTGCATTTGCTTCATCATATTTTGCATATTTCCCATTCCACCACGCATCATTATTACCTCCAATTAATTAATCAATAATTTCTACAAATTCAGCACCAAATAATTTCTTTGCCTCTGAAATATGAGGCTCTTCTTCCTTTTTCGTACCGCTGTCCATTCCTTCTTCACCTTGATGGCTGTTTAGGTAATTTTCTCGAATGGCAGCCCACTGCTCTTCTGGAACACCTAACAGTAAAAACCTTTTACCGGTTAGGTTATATAATGCAGCGGTAACTGCTTCAAGAAAATCGCTTTTATCCATAGCCATTTGGCAGAGCATTTCGTGCTTAAACTTTAAAATAAATGCTGTGGCTGATGCCGCTGCCGGCTCAGCTTCATTTAACAAGGCGGCATGCGACTTCATTAAGTTAGCCCGCATTTCGCCCCATTTTGATTTAATTAGATTCAAATCAGATTTTGTCGCCTGCTTTAATACTTCGTTTATTTTTCCAACAGCTGGCTGGAACCCTTTTCTTGATGTTCTTTGTGAAGGCTTTTGCGGCTGTGGTGGAGCATCATGCTGACCTGCCGCTACTCCATTTGCCTTTAAATGCTGCAGTTCATTTTCGAGCTGATCGATTCTTGCGATTAATTGCCCAATATCTCCCGATTGTGTTTGTGCCGTCTGTTTCGCTTCCATTTGACACAGTTTCACAATCGCCACCTCAAGAAAAATCCTTGGATGGTTCGTCCAGCGCATTTCCTGCTGTGTTTTATTTAAATGATCGATTAGCTGATAAATTTGTTCCATCGGGGTGGCCTCTGCCATCATCCGAAACTCATCATCCAGCATGACTCTTTCAAGTGATTCTTCAAGATTTGGTGCAGTCTTATAAAGAAGCATATCACGGTAAAATAAAATGAAATCCTCGATAAAGCGTGCCGGGTCTTTCCCATGATACAATAACTCATCGAGCGCTTCTAAACCACTTGCCACATCACTCGCTTGGAAGGCATTTGCCAACCTATTCAGAAACCCTTGTGAGACTGAGCCTGTTACCGTGAGCGTGTCTTCAACCGTTACCCGGTCTTCGCTGTAAGAAATCGCTTGATCTAATAAACTTAACGCATCACGCATTCCGCCATCCGCAGCGCGGGCAATCATTTGCAATGCCCGCTCATCACAAGCAACGCCTGTTTCTTCCACAATTAACTTCATTCGATTGACGATTGCCCCAGCAGTAATCCGTCTAAAATCAAAACGCTGGCATCTTGAGATAATCGTTAATGGAATCTTATGGGGTTCTGTTGTCGCTAAAATAAAGATGACATGCTTCGGCGGTTCTTCTAATGTTTTTAGCAAGGCATTAAAGGCGCTAATGGATAGCATATGCACTTCATCAATGATGTAGACCTTATAGTTTACGGCAGTGGGGGCAAATTTGACTTTGTCGAGAACATCTCTCATTTCTTCAACACGGGAGTTTGAAGCTGCGTCAAATTCTAATACATCCGGAATTGTTCCATTTGTGATGCCAAGGCAGGCCGCACATTCATTACAGGGCTCCGAAACAGGGGCCCGTTCACAGTTAATCGCCTTTGCTAGTATTTTAGCGGCGCTTGTTTTACCTGTTCCCCTTGGTCCTGAAAAAAGATAAGCATGTGAAATTTTCTGTTGAAGCAGGGCGTTTTGCAATGTCTTTGTCACGTGTTCCTGCCCTACGACATCAATAAAGTCCTGAGGCCGCCAAACACGATATAAAGCTTGATAAGCCAAATGACACCGCCCCCTTCAAAATTTTTTTATCCTATTCATTATAACGTATCCATTTTACTTTTTTCAAAGTATAAACTAAGATTCACAAAAAAACTCATCTCGGTTATGAGATGAGTTTGATTTTGAAGGAATATGTAAATAACTGCCGTGCACCTTCCTTCGACTGTCGCCCATAAGCGTTACTTAAGCAGTTAGCTCGGCCCAGGCACCCCTGCGGCACATGGGAGCGTCCACTTAATGCTGCTTCCTTCCGGACCTGACATGGTTCATGGATTCCCATTGCGCAGGACCCGAGCGTCAACACCACTTACTTAAGGCAGACCCTACAGACGAACAGCCTCAGAGAAGGGATTCAGTCCCGCTAGAGCGGATTGCGGGTACAGGGCACCGCTACCTCCCCACCTAGCACGGCAAAATTGATACCAAAGTTTAGTGCGTCTTTATCTGACGCTCTATTAGTATATAAACTTTCTCGGAAAAAAGCAATCATTATCGACTGTAAATTTATGTAAGTTTCTATAAATCTCTTTCTTTTCTTGCTTGTTTCTCCCGTTTTTTCCGGTCTCTTATTTTTCGAAAAAAATCTGACAGCAGCTGACCGCACTCCGTTTCCATTACTCCTTTGGTGACTTCGCTTTGATGATTAAAGCGCCCGTCCTGCAAAAGATTCATCAGTGTTCCAGCACAGCCGCCCTTTGGGTCAGCGGCACCATAAACGACCCGTTTGACTCTTGATAAAATAATCGCCCCTGAGCACATTGGACAGGGCTCGAGGGTGACATATAAGACTGCCTCCTCTAGACGCCATGAACCTAATTCACGGCAGGCTTGATCAATCGCGAGCAGTTCAGCATGTGCGACAGCGTTTTGCTCACTTTCACGTAAGTTATGCGCTCGGGAAATGATTTTTCCGTCGAGAACCAGGACCGCTCCGATTGGCACTTCCTCCAGCTCTTCTGCCTTTTTCGCTTCCTTTATTGCTTCCTTCATAAAATATTCGTCATATTCAAACGTCATGGGAATACCACCGCCTTTTAAAAAATGGCTTCGTTCATCGAGCACCGTCATCATGAAATTTACCAATATTATATCATTTATTCAATTCCACCCTCATAAAATAGTTGTAGCGTATTTTGTCAGGAGGGGATCCGGATGCAAATCCATGTGATAAAGAGCAACGAATCATTAACGACGATTGCTAGAACCTATCATACAACCGTTAAGGATATTACCGAGGCAAATGAATTGCCGAATCCAAACAATCTTGTCGTCGGGCAGTCGATTGTCATCCCAATCATTGGCCATTTTTATTTCGTGCAGCAAGGGGATTCCTTATACTCCATCGCTAGAAGGGTCGGCGTCCCTTACCAGGAACTTGCCAGCATTAATCAAATTAACGTAAATCAGCCGCTGAATGTAGGCCTCCGTCTCTACATTCCTACAGCGAAGAAAAGAGATGCCGAGTTTAATGCGTATGTAGAGCCGCGCGGTACGACGGTGGCACCAGTCTTAGAAAGCAGTGCCCGGGAGGCCGCACCTTATCTTACTTATTTGGCACCTTTCAGCTTCCAGGCCCTCCGTGACGGTACATTGAAAGAACCGCTGCTTAATAACTTTCCGGCTATTGCCAAGGCCAACCGCAACGTCTTAATGATGGTGATTAACAATCAGGAGAATGACCAATTTAGCGATGAACTTGGCCGTATCCTCTTAAACGATATCGCGATTCAAGATAAATTTATCAACAATATCGTCACGACCGCTAAAAAATATGGATTTCGTGATATTCATTTTGACTTTGAATTTATACGTCCTGCCGACCGCGAGGCCTACAACCGCTTTTTACGAAAGGCGAAGCAGCGCTTTAAAAGCGAAGGCTGGCTGATGTCGACAGCCCTTGCCCCAAAAACGAGTGCCACACAAAAGGGAAAATGGTATGAAGGCCATGATTATAAGGCCCACGGTGAAATCTCTGACTTTGTCGTGATTATGACGTACGAATGGGGCTATAGCGGCGGCCCGGCAATGGCTGTTTCACCGATTGACCCCGTGCGGAAAGTATTGGAATACGCCATTACTGAAATGCCTTCAACTAAAATTCTGATGGGACAAAATCTCTATGGCTATGATTGGACACTTCCCTTTGTTCAAGGTACGGTAGCAAAAGCGGTCAGCCCGCAGCAGGCAATCCAATTGGCCGCAACTCACAACGTTCCGATCCAATATGACACAAAATCACAAGCACCATTTTTTAAATATACAGCATCGGATGGTAAGCAGCATGAAGTTTGGTTTGAAGATGCCCGCTCCATCCAGGCAAAATTTAATCTCATTAAAGAGTTAAATATTAGGGGAATGAGCTATTGGAAACTGGGTTTAGCCTTCCCGCAAAATTGGCTGTTAATCGTCGACAATTTCAATGTTACCAAACGAGGAACATAAGAAAGCAGAAGCGTTAGACATAAAAAAATTTTTTAGACAAAAACTGCCGTCATTCGGCAGTTTTTTCATGTTTTTGACATAAAATGAGCTACTTCTAAATATTCCATATCCCTTCCTGTTAGAGATTATGATAAAATAAACTTTGTGTCTTTGAGAAAAATTAAAATCCAGGTAATCTGGTGAAACATAGAGTGCAAGCAGTTGGAGAAGGAGGACTCGCAATGGGGGATACACCCTTTATTACCGTCGAAGGGCCGATTGGTGTAGGAAAAACATCACTCGCCAAGGCCATTTCAGAACAATTTAATTTTGCTTTATTAAAAGAGATTGTTGATGAAAATCCATTCTTGGGGAAATTTTATGAAAATATCGAGGAATGGAGTTTCCAAACAGAGATGTTTTTCCTCTGCAATCGCTTTAAGCAATTAGGGGATATCAATACCCATTACTTAAGTCAAAACAAGTCTGTTGTCGCAGACTACCATATTTTTAAAAACCTGATTTTTGCACAGCGAAGCTTAAATCCTGAAGAGTACGAAAAGTACTACAAGATTTATCAGATTTTGACTTCGGATATGCCGAAACCAAATGTCATCATTTATTTGAATGCCAGCTTAGATACACTGTTGAAACGAATTAAAGTCAGAGGGCGCGAAGTAGAGAAGAATATCAGCCCCCTGTATCTAGAACAGCTATCGATTGACTATGAAAATACCATGACGATTTTTGAAAAGGAACATCCGGAAATCCCAGTTCTCCGCTTTAGCGGCGATGAGTTGGATTTTGTAAAAAGCGAACAAGATTTAAACTATATTTTTCAAAAGCTATCTTCATCATTAAAAACTCGCAATAGGTCAAAAACATTATAGAACAGGGGGATGTTAGTGAGTATCGTTATTGGTGGTATGATTGGTCTTGGCAAAACAAGTGTGGCAGACACCTTGAATGCCCACTTTAAAAATAAAGGAATTGAAAGTAAGGTGTTTTACGAAGCGGTCGACGATAACCCGATTCTTCCGCTTTATTATGAACTGACACCTGAAGAATTAGATGCGAAGAGAATTCCCTTTCTCTTGCAGTTATTTTTTCTAAATAAACGCTTTAAAACGGTTAAAGAATGTGTCAGCTGGCAAGAGCCGATTTATACGATTCAAGATCGTTCCATTTATGAGGATTGGTATTTTGCTTATGTGAACAAAAATTTAGGCAGAATATCTGATCTCGAATTTAAAATTTATGAAGAGCTTGTTGAAAATATGTTGGAAGAACTGAATGAACTTCCAAAGAAAGCACCGGATTTAATGGTTTACTTAAAAGGTTCGTTTGATACGGTGATTGACCGGATTATGGCCCGCGGCAGAAGCTTCGAAATCAACCCGGAACTGAAGGAGTATTACTTCGAAGTGTGGAAGGGTTATGATGAATGGGTCATGAATCAGTACGATGCCAGCGAAGTATTAATTATTGATATGGATACGACAGACGTTGTCAACAGTAATGCCGATGCGTTACGCATTTGCCGTGAAGTAGAAGAAAAGCTAAGTGAAATCCTCAACATAGAAAAAACACCAATTGGCTATTAAGCCATTTGGTGTTTTTTCATATTCTTTAGATTTATGAAATTGCACTAATCAACCGTTAAGCGCCTTTTTCTTCGTTCTCGGGCTTTATGGACCTCTCTTATTGACCGTCGACGGCTCTTTTTCCCGCTCACGGGCTTTATGAACCTCTTTTATTGACCGTTGACGGCTCTTTTTCATGTTCTCGGGCTTTATGAACCTCTCTTATTGACCGTTGCTGGCTCTTTTTCATGTTCTCGGGCTTTATGAACCTCTCTTATTGACCGTTGACGGCTCTTTTTCATGTTCTCGGGCTTTATGAACCTCTCTTATTGACCGTTGACGGCTCTTTTTCATGTTCTCGGGCTTTAATGAACCTCTCTTATTGACCATTGACGGCTCTTTTTCATGTTCTCGGGCTTTATGAACCTCTCTTATTGACCATTGACGGCTCTTTTTTCCGTTCACGGGCTTTATAAACCTCTCTTATTGACCGTTGCTGGTTTTTCCCCTAATTAAACATCGAGCATAAATTTGTAAAAAAAAATCCGTTACAAGTAAATGTAACGGACCTTTATCTCCAGTTTTTATGCGCGATTGTATCATCTTATGGAGGAGGAAGAGGGATTCGAACCCCCGCGCGGTTTGACCCGCCTGTCGGTTTTCAAGACCGATCCCTTCAGCCAGACTTGGGTATTCCTCCGTATCGACAAATGATACTTTAACATATATTTTTAACTGTGTCAAACGATATTATTAAAATTTCCGGATGGGGACTAACCATCCGGAAATTTAATGTTTGTTACTCTGGCTTAATAACCGCACGACCGCCCATATACGGACGTAATACCGTTGGAATTACGACACTTCCGTCTGCCTGCTGGTAATTTTCTAATAAAGCAGCGACCGTACGGCCAATCGCAAGACCAGAACCATTTAACGTATGAACATGCTCCGGCTTCGCCTTCGGATCACGGCGGAAGCGGATGTTCGCCCGGCGCGCCTGGAACGCTTCAAAATTACTGCAAGAAGAAATCTCGCGGTACGTCCCATAACTTGGAATCCAAACTTCAATATCATACTTTTTCGCAGCCGTAAAGCCGAGGTCACCGGTACACATGCTCAAGACACGGTACGGAAGCTCCAGCAATTGCAGCACTCGTTCAGCGTCATTCGTCAGTTTTTCAAGCTCTTCGTAAGAATCCTCTGGCTTCACAAACTTGACAAGCTCAACCTTATTGAACTGGTGCTGGCGAATCAAGCCCCGTGTATCACGGCCGGCTGAACCCGCTTCAGAGCGGAAACATGCGCTATAGGCAGCATAGCGGATTGGCAGCTGATCGCCGCTTAATATTTCATCGCGATAAAGGTTGGTGACAGGCACCTCTGCCGTTGGAATTAGGAAGTAATCTTCATTTTCAATCAAGAAGGCGTCTTCTTCAAATTTTGGCAGCTGGCCGGTCCCCGTCATGCTGGCGCGATTCACTAAATAAGGCGGTAATATTTCCGTATAACCGTGTTCATCGATATGAAGATCGAGCATGAAGCTCATCAATGCACGTTCTAAACGGGCACCTAACCCCTTATAAAAGACAAATCTGCTTCCTGTAACCTTGCCCGCACGTTCAAAGTCAAGAATCCCTAAATGATCGGCAACATCCCAATGCGGTTTCGCTTCAAATTCAAACTCACGCACTTCGCCCCAGTTTCTGATTTCAACATTATCATCTTCAGTTTCGCCAATCGGAGTGCTTTCATGCGGGATATTCGGGATACTTAAAAGCAATTGCTCTAAGGTCTCTTCTACCCCGCGCAGCTCGTCATCAAGCGTTTTAATTTGATCGCCGACTTCACGCATTTCTTTAATTAAATGATCGGCATCCTGTTTGTCACGCTTTAAGGCCGCAACCTGCTGCGTGACCTCATTCCTTCTTGATTTAAGTTTTTCAGTCTCGACAATTAATTCGCGTCTTTTCAGATCCAGTTCTTCAAACTGACCGAAATCTGTTAAATCTTCGCCGCGATGCTGCAGCTTTTCTTTTACTTCTGAAAAATTAGCTCTTAATACTTTAATATCTAACATTTGTCCGCACTCCTTTTTTAAATTTAATAACCGGGCGCTTCCGCTTTAAAAAATAGGCTGTGTTAAAAGTGAATGTTGATTTCCGTTCCAGGCGCTTCGCTTTCCGCGGGGCGGGCGGTGAGCCTCCTCGGCGCTAAAGCGCCTGCGAGGTCTCACCTGTCCCGCTGCTCCCGCAGGAGTCTCGCGCCTTCCACTCCAATCAACATTGTGCTCAAAATCAACAATGTTCTTTAACACAGCAAAAAATAAAAAACTCCCGCCCCTAATACAGGGACGAGAGTTGCTCGCGATACCACCCTGGTTGACTAAAAATCAGTCCACCTCGAAAAAACGTTAACGGTTTTTCACCGAAAGTACTTACTGACCTCACTTGAGGTGTTCCGCACCTTGCTCGAGGAGGGATTCACAAGACCATCCACCGGTTCACACCAGCCACCGGCTCTCTTTTAGAATGAGTCACTTGTTACTAGTTCCTCTCATAGCTTTATTCGTTATTATATTGTTTAATAATTTACTACAATTATTAACCGATTGCAACTACCTTATTCAAAATTTCTTGCTTTTGCTTCCTTCACCATCTCGACGAAGTAGGCGGTAAGACGATGATTGTCTGTCAACTCCGGATGGAACGAACAGCCAAGAAAATGTCCATCCCGTGCGGCGACAATGCGGTCATGATGTTTAGAAAGAATTTCAACATTCTCTCCCGCTTCAACGATGTGCGGCGCCCGGATAAAAACTGCCGGGAAACTGTCAGCGACATCTTTAATCGCAAGGTCGGCCTCGAAGCTGTCCACCTGGCGTCCAAATGAGTTGCGTTCAACCTTAATATCCATCACACCGATGTGCGGCTCACTATAGCCGACAAGGTCCTTTGCTAACAGAATCAAGCCTGCACATGTTCCAAACATGGGTTTCCCCTCATGAGCAAATCGCTTCAGGTCATCCATAAAATCATACTTATCAATTAAGCGCCGCATTGCCGTGCTTTCGCCCCCAGGAAGAATAAGGCCGTCTACATCCGCTAATTCTTCCTTTCGTTTGACAGCAACCGCCTCGACATCACATGCTTCTAACGAACGAATATGTTCGCGAACAGCTCCTTGCAAAGCGAGAACGCCGATTTTCACCATGAATTACCAGCCTCTTTCCTGCATACGTGCTTCAGGTGCCAATGATGAAATATCAATCCCCTTCATCGGTGTTCCTAAATCCTTGGAAAGCTCAGCAATCAATTTATAGTCTTGGAAATGCGTAGTCGCTTCCACGATCGCTCTTGCAAATTTAGCAGGATTTTCTGATTTAAAAATACCAGAGCCGACAAAAACGCCATCCGCTCCTAATTGCATCATTAGCGCAGCATCAGCAGGAGTTGCCACACCACCGGCTGCAAAGTTAACAACCGGAAGACGTCCAAGACGCTTAATTTCTAGAAGCAATTCGTATGGCGCGCCTAACAGCTTTGCTTCTGTCATTAACTCGTCCTCATTCATGCCGACAACTTTACGAACCTGGGCATTCACCTTGCGAATATGGCGGACAGCCTCAACAATATTTCCTGTTCCAGGTTCACCCTTCGTCCGAAGCATTGAAGCTCCTTCACCAATTCTGCGGGCAGCTTCGCCAAGATCGCGGCAGCCGCATACAAACGGTACAGTATAGTCTCTTTTATTTAAATGGTATTCCTCATCAGCAGGAGTCAAAACTTCACTCTCATCGATATAGTCGACACCCATTGCTTCAAGAATACGCGCCTCGACAATATGACCGATTCTTCCTTTTGCCATCACAGGGATTGTAACAGCACCCATAACCGCTTCAATGATCCTCGGGTCTGCCATCCTTGCCACGCCGCCAGCAGCGCGGATATCTGAAGGAACACGTTCTAAAGCCATTACTGCCACTGCGCCCGCTTCCTCAGCAATTTTCGCCTGCTCCGCGTTGACTACATCCATGATGACGCCGCCTTTTTGCATTTCAGCCATACCGCGTTTTACAAGATCTGTACCTGTTATCATTTGTTAAAATCCCCCTTTTATTTTAATATTTAGAAAAATATTTGCATCATTTAGGAAATTTCCCACTTAATTAATCGGAATTATTTTTCCCCATAAAATCATTAAAGCAACAAAAAAGGATTCCTGTCAAGACAAGAATCCTCTCTGCTTTATTTCCATAATGGTTTATTTAAACCAGCCTTTTACCGCGGAAGAAATTCCATCCCAGACATCTCCGAAGAAATTGCCGATACCACGCATCATGAGTACAAACCAATTTGCTTTTTCGACTTCTTGAGCGGCAATGACATCAACCTGAGCTGTCTTCTGGCCCTCTCCGGTTAGGAAGCTGACTTTTTCGCCACTTTTCGGTTTAACTGTTAAATAACCAATTTTTTCATCTTTTTTAATTGGTGCCGTTAACTCGCCATCTTTATTGATTTTCGTTTTATCCAGCACCAGTTCAGTTTGGTAATTTTTCTTATCACCATTTTGAATCACCATTTTAATTGCTGACTTTGTGTAAATTTTTACCTGGTCCTCTTTCCCTTTAATGACCGGGATTGTTGTATGTCCTTTAACTTGATAATGTTTAGGAACAAGCTGCTCTTTTGAAAAATTGTTAAACGCATAGTCGAGCATTTTTTTAGTTTCGCCAAAGCGTGCACGATAACCATCGTTTTTGCCGCTTGAATCCTTCGCATTTTGAATAACCGTAATAAATCGTTTTCCATCACGGGCTGCAGTACCTGTAAAGCAATAACCAGCAAAATCAGTCGTTCCTGTTTTAAGTCCGTCCATTCCTTTATAGCCGTAATCTAATTCTGGGAGCATCCAATTCCAGTTAATCATGTCAATTTTATCTGTCGTACCCGCACGAAATGTCTTTCTTGGAGTGCTGGCTGTTTTTAAAACATCCGGATAATCATTAATGAGGTGAAAAGCTAACGTCGCAACATCACGAGGTGACATCACATTTTCTTCGTCAGCCCCTGTTCCTTCTGGCTGTTCCCCATGATAATCTTTATTATTTAGACCCGTTGAGTTAACAAATTTGGAATTTTTTAAGCCTAACTTTTTCGCCTTTTCATTCATCAATTTAACAAAGTTTGTTTCCGAACCAGCAATAACTTCAGCGAGGGCAATAGTTGCCCCATTTGCGGAATAAATCGCCATTGCTTCATATAATTCTCGGACTTTATATGATCCATCACGGCGCAAGGGCACATTAGATAAATCTCTAGGCTGTGAAATTTTATACACAAGCTCACTGACAGAATAATCCTGATCCCATTTCACCTTTCCTCGTTTCACTGCATCAAGCAAAAGGTATTCAGTCATCATTTTCGTCATACTGGCAACACCTAGTGAACTGTCACCATTCTTCTCGTATAAAACTTTACCTGTTTCTCCATCGACTATTATCGCACCGTCTGCATTCACATTTAATGCCGCTTCCGCCTTCGCTTGATCCACCCCGGCAAAAAGACTAAAAAACATGATAAGTGCCAGCGCACTGGCAACACATTTCTGATAAAAATGTTTTTTCACTCTAAAACCCTCCAAGAATTAATCACTTTGGTTATTTTAACATAACTGCCTAGCAAATCATAGACAGAGGATTGGACGATTCTTTTACCAATTTGGTTACTTCAATAAGACTAAATTACTACAAAAAAAAAAGAGAAGGCCGGGCTTCTCTTTTTTTCGCGGTTGTTATCATGAATAGTTCGGTGCCTCTTTCGTAATCTGCACATCATGCGGATGGCTTTCCCTTAGGCCGGCACCTGTCATCTTAATAAATTGTGCCTTTGTTCTTAGGTCATTAAGGTCCTTTGTTCCACAATAGCCCATACCAGAGCGAAGTCCGCCAATCAGCTGATAAATCGTTTCTGCCAATGGTCCTTTATAAGGGATGCGGCCTTCAATCCCTTCTGGAACAAATTTCTTATTATCTTCTTGGAAATAACGGTCTTTTGAACCCTTTTCCATCGCAGCAACAGACCCCATGCCCCGATATACTTTAAAGCGGCGGCCTTGGAAAATTTCTGTTTCCCCAGGGCTCTCAGAAACGCCTGCCAGGAGACTGCCAAGCATAACTGCATGCCCGCCGGCTGCAAGCGCCTTGACGATATCTCCGGAGTATTTAATCCCGCCGTCGGCAATTATCGTCTTCCCATGCTTCATTGCTTCTGTAGCACAATCATAAACAGCGGTAATTTGCGGCACGCCTACACCTGCTACCACCCTTGTTGTACAAATCGACCCCGGGCCAATTCCTACCTTCACGACATCGGCGCCTGCCTCGATAAGAGCCTTTGTCGCTTCAGCAGTTGCCACATTTCCTGCAATAATCGTTAAGTCTGGATAAGCGCTTCTTATTTCTCTGACCGTGTCTAAAACACCCTTAGAATGCCCGTGGGCTGTATCAACGACCACTACATCAACATGCGCTTTAACAAGCTTGTCGAGCCTTAGCATCGTGTCACTAGTTACGCCTACTGCTGCACCAGCTAATAATCGTCCTTTGCTGTCCTTTGCTGAGTTAGGAAATTCAATTACCTTTTCAATATCCTTAATTGTAATTAAGCCCTTTAAGACACCTTGGTCATCTACTAGGGGCAGCTTTTCAATTTTATACTTTTGCAGGATTCTTTCCGCCTCTTTTAATGTTGTTCCGACTGGAGCTGTGACCAGGTTTTCTTTCGTCATCACGTCGGAAATTTTAAAGGAATAATCCTGGATAAATCGAAGGTCACGATTTGTAATAATTCCAACCAGCCTTTGCTCCTCGAGATTATTGACAATTGGTACCCCGGAGATTCGGTATTTTCCCATTAAATGCTCTGCATCAAATACTTGATGCTCCGGTGTCAGGAAGAACGGATCGGTGATAACGCCGCTTTCAGACCGTTTTACCTTTTCCACCTGCTCAGCCTGCTGTTCGATGGTCATATTTTTATGAATAACTCCTAAGCCGCCTTGGCGCGCCATGGAAATTGCCATTTCCGACTCTGTCACAGTGTCCATCCCAGCACTAATGATTGGAATATTAAGCTTAACCGATGGTGATAATTCTACCTTTAGGCTTACATCCCTTGGCAATACCTCTGACTTACCCGGAATTAGCAAAACATCATCAAACGTTAAACCTTCTTTTAAAAACTTACTTTCCCACATTTTAACTGTCCTCCGTTTCAAAACTTATAAAACAATACACGCCGCTGTCTACCAATGCAATAAATACAAAGAACCAGCCTAACCTATAAAAAAATATTATTTGTAGGTTATCAATTGGGCAAAATACTGTCAAGGAATAACAATTAAATTGATTCTTCTGAAAAAGGTGATTGAATATTGGGTATTCAATATAAAGACTGGAAAAGCTTCTCCTGCTTCTTTTCGGCAGAATACTGCCAGCGTTATTTAAAAACTAGCTATCAGAAGTATAAGCTGGATAATCCTGAACAAAAAGGCTATGAAAATTGCTATCCCTTTCTTTATTATCTGGAACATGGGCAAATATATTATGAACAAGCAGAAAAAGCTCCGCTTATTATAAAGCCGATTCTACTCTTCTATGGTCTTGTCCATTTAATTAAAGCATGCATTTTATCCATCGATCCTTCTTATCCTGAGACAACTGCTGTTTTAGCGCATGGCGTTTCAACAAGGAAGAGAAAAAAGCAAAATTACCTTTTCTTTCAGGATGAAGTGAAATTTCAAAAAAATGGACTTTTCCCCTTCATGTCGGAAAAAATGTTCCACATGAAACCATTAGAAGGGGAGAAAGTCATAATGGAGGAATTACTACAGCTTATACCCGAACTTGATGATTTATTCTTTTTATTTGAAGGAAAAAGGACATTTGCCACGTTACAGCAGCAAAGAGAACAGTTTGTTGTACCTGAAACGGTTTTAAATTACTTTCATATGACTGAAAGCCGCTTTAAGGAGTTTTTTGCTTCGAAGTGTAAAAAAGAAGTTGAATTTGAGAGTGAGGGACTTTCTTTTTCAATGAACGAGGAGGTTCACTTAGAAACCACACCATTGAAATTCAATTTTGAAAACAGACATTGGGCAATTCCACTGAATAAAGGCAGCTTTCTTAACTTTCCAGAACTGCTTATTCACTATCTGCTGCTGTATAACTTAAGTATGATTGCTCGTTACGAAACGGAATGGTGGAGTGAATTGACAAAAATGATGCCTAATCATGATTATCCATTTATTTCCTCTTTCCTCGACAGTACGATGAAAAAAGGACCGTTTTTGGTTTATCAGTATTTGATGGGGTAGAGAGAAAAACACAAAAGGACAACCCTCTCGGGTTGTCCTAGATTAGCCTGGCAACGTCCTACTCTCACAGGGGCGCCTGCCCCAACTACCATCGGCGCTGAGAAGCTTAACTTCCGTGTTCGGTATGGGAACGGGTGTG
>NZ_JBHVSI010000044.1:0-12453 GCF_042885335.1 Neobacillus sp. NPDC058068
GCAGGCGCTTTAGCGCCGAGGAGGCTCACCGCCCGCCCCGCGAACCGCTCGCGCCTGGAACGGAAATCAACATTCACTTTTAACACAGCCTTATTTTTTTGAAAGGAGTTAACAAATGTCTCTTAAAACTGGCTTTATAAGAAAAGAAATTCGCGGAGATATCCATACGCCAATCTCAATTTTGCAGAAAATCAATGGGAAAAAAAAGTTTTTATTGGAAAGTTCTCATAAATTTAATGATTCTGGCCGCTATTCCTTTATTGGGGCAGATCCCGCGTTTGAACTAATTTCGTATGGGGATGTTAACGAAATTATCAATCGAAATGGTGAAAAAAAGATGTTAACAGGAAACCCTTTAGAGATAGTAAAAAACCTTTTGCCGATAATTGAGAGCGACGATATACCGATTCCCTTTATTGGCGGAGCGGTTGGGTATGCAGGCTATGACATCATCAGACAGTACGAAATCATCGGGGAAGAGTACCCTAACGGATTAAATATGCCTGATGTCCACCTAATGTTTTATGAGGAAATCATTGTTTATGACCATCTTGAGGAAAAGGTGTTGATTTTCGGAATTCCGCTTTCAAACGAAAGTAATCTGGAAAGTGTTGATAACAAAGTAAACCAAAGGGTGGCGGAACTAAAACGGCCGTACGATTTTCCTGAAGAGGACCCTTTTTCGCTGGCAGGATTTAGCTCAGAAACGACAAAAGAGGCGTTTGTTCAAAATGTTGCAGCTGCAAAGGAGCATATAGTCGCAGGTGATATTTTCCAGGTGGTGCTTTCTAGGAGGATGAAATCAGAATTCCAAGGCTCCGCTTTATCGCTTTATCGAAAGCATCGGTCCTATAATCCCACACCATATATGTTTTATATTGATTTCGAGTCCTATACTGTTATCGGTTCATCGCCCGAGAGTTTAATTAAAACAAGGGGGAGAACGGTAATCGCAAATCCAATCGCCGGTACAAAAAGAAGAGGGAAAAAAGCCGAGGAAGATTTACAGCTTGAAAAGGAATTATTACAGGACGAGAAAGAGCTTGCCGAGCATAAAATGCTGGTTGATCTTGGCAGGAACGACCTTGGCAAGGTAAGTGAATTTGGCTCCGTACAGGTTGAGCGCTACATGGCAGTCGAAAAGTTCCGCCACGTCATCCATCTTGTCTCAGAAATCAGCGGCCGTCTTCAGCCTGATAAAACAGCGATTGATGCACTTGCTGCCTGCCTTCCCGCCGGTACCGTTTCGGGTGCCCCAAAGGTGAGTGCGATGGAAATTATTAATTCCTTAGAAAAGTCAAAACGGGGGCTTTATTCTGGGGCAATAGGTTACTTATCGGTAAACGGAAATATGGATTTTGCCCTAGCGATTCGAACAATGATACTGAAAGAAGGGATAGCCTATATTCAAGCGGGAGCAGGAATTGTTTTTGACTCCAATCCCGAGTCAGAGTATGAGGAAACCGTAAGCAAGTTAAAAAGCTTTTTGGAGGGTCCCATGGATGATTTTATTAATTGATAACTTTGATTCTTTTACATTTAACCTTTATCAGTACTTAGGAGAATTGGGGGAAAAGGTTGTTGTTTATCGCAACAATCAGATAACGATGGATGATATCAAAAATTTAAACCCAACAGCAATCATCCTGTCGCCGGGGCCTGGAAAACCCGAGGATGCGGGAATATGCATAGAATTGATTCGGTCCTTTTACCAGCAATTTCCTATTTTGGGAATTTGTCTTGGCCATCAGGCGATTGGTGCTGCTTTTGGCTCCGAAATTAGAAGTGCCCAGAATATTAAGCATGGCAAAACCTCCTTTATCATTCATAAGGACAGCAAACTATTTGATGATTTGATATCACCATTAGAGGTCATGCGTTATCATTCATTGGCAATTGAAAAAAGCACCATGCCTGTCGAGCTTGAATGTATCGCTCATTCAATTGACGACCAAGAAGTAATGGCCATTCAGCATAATCAATATCCCGTTTTTGGACTTCAGTTCCATCCTGAATCGATTGGGACTCCGACAGGAAAACAAATACTTAAAAATTTTTTACAAGCGATAGAAAGGAAGGAAGCAGATGAAGAATTATTTACTCCAGTTAGCTGAACAAAAGTCATTTTCTGAAAATCAAATGAAAGATGCGATTGATTTTATTTTGGGAGAAGAGGTTTCTGAGTCGGAAATAGCCGCCTTTTTAATGGGATTGAAATCAAAGGGGGAAACAGTCGACGAGATTGTTGGTATTGTTCGGGCACTGAAAGCAAATACACTCCCATTTATTAAGAATTTCCCGAATGTTCTTGATAATTGCGGGACCGGGGGAGATGGTTCATCAAGTTTTAATGTCAGCACTACTTCCGCTTTTGTCATTGCAGGAGCCGGCGTCCCAGTTGCCAAGCATGGTAATCGAAGCATTTCAAGTAAAACGGGAAGTGCTGATGTCCTTGAGCATTTAGGTGTAAATCTTAATTTGCCTGCTGAATGCACGGAGGAAGTTCTTGAGGATATTGGAATTGCCTTTTTATTTGCACCACATGTTCATCCGAAACTAAAAAAGGTGATGACCGTTCGTAAACAACTAAAAATACCAACCATTTTTAATTTTATTGGACCGCTGACAAACCCGATTGAATTAGATTACCAGCTGCTGGGGGTTTATCGGAGGGATTTAATCCATGTGTTTGCTGAGGTGTTAAAACAATTGGGACGTAAGCGGGCAACAATCATTAATGGTGCAGGCTTTATGGATGAAGCATCACTGCAGGGAGAAAACCATATAGCCATTTTGGACAATGGAACGATTACCAATCATTTCTTCAATCCCGAGGAGGCAGGCCTGCCGCAGTATGAAAATAGCTGTATTAAAGGCGGCGATGCTAAGGATAACGCTGAAATATTGGTGAACGTTTTAAAAGGAAAAAGAGGCGCTTATCGGGACACAGTATTACTCAATGCAGGTATCGGAATTTTCACTGCGGGTAAGGCAGACACGATTAATGATGGGATTCAAACAGCTAAGGACATCATTGATTCAGGGGCAGCATATGAAAAGCTTACGGCTTTAATTGAAAAATCCCAAGCGGTGCAAAGGGAGGCAATCTAAGTGGGAACGATCCTTGAGAAAATTATTGAACAAAAAAAGCAGGAAATCAATTTTCATCGTGAAAACAAGAAGTTCATCCCGAAACAACACTATGAAAGACGTTCTTTTATAAAAATGCTCCGAAAAGCCGAGGAATTAGCGATTATTGCCGAGTTCAAACGGGCATCACCGTCAAAAGGAATCATCAATAACAATGTCAATCCAGCTGAGCAAGCGACAGCTTACGAAAAGTTTGGTGCGAGTGCGATATCTGTTTTAACAGATCATACTTTTTTTAAAGGATCTTTTGCCGATTTAAGGAGGGTCCGTGAGGCTGTGGAACTGCCGCTCCTTTGCAAAGACTTTATTATTGATCGCATTCAGATCGATCAGGCTGCTATTCATGGTGCTGATTTGGTTCTGTTAATCGTCGCAGCGTTAGAGGACGAAAAATTAATTGACCTGCACCAATATGCAAAGGATTTGGGATTGGAAATATTGGTGGAAGTCCATAATCAAAACGAGTTAGAAAGGGCAATCAGAATGGGTGCTGAGCTGATTGGCATTAATAATCGCGACTTGAAAACCTTTGAAGTGTCACTTGAAGTAACAGAAAAATTGGCCGCCATGGTAAAGAATTCTGGAGCTTATTTGATTAGTGAAAGTGGCATTCATGTTCAAGAGGATGTTAAAAGAGTAAGAAATGCCGGTTCAAACGGGATTTTAGTCGGTGAAGCCTTAATGAGGAGCCTAGATGTAAAACAAACTTTTAGCGATTTTCGTATTCCGATTAGTGAGGAGATAAGACAATGAGGGTGAAGATTTGTGGAATAATGGATGTTAATACAGCAAGAGTTGCAATAGATTACGGTGCCGACGCCCTCGGGTTTGTGTTTGCGGAAAGTAAACGCAAGATATTGCCGGAAATAGCTGGAGAAATTATTTCACAGTTACCTAAGGAAGTCATCAAGGTAGGTGTCTTTGTTAACGAAACAAAAGACGAAATCGAAAGGATTGCTGCAATTGCCGGTCTGACCCATATCCAATTACACGGTGACGAAACAGCGGTTTTCAGTTCGTCTTTATCATTACCAGTAATAAAAGCGATTAGCTTTCATAGTAACGAAGAGTTAGCAGGTTATTTTCAATATCCATGTGAGTATCTGCTCCTTGACGGTCCAAAAGGAAAATACAGAGGCGGAAACGGGACGGCGTTTGCTTGGAGTGAAGTGAACCCAACAATAATCAATGGAAAAAAAGTAATCCTTGCAGGAGGATTGCATGATGATAATGTCGAAGCAGCGATAAAGACAATTAGACCATATATGGTGGATGTAAGTTCAGGAGTCGAAACCAATGGGGTAAAGGATTTAAGAAAGATTAAAGAATTTATTGAAACGGCAAAGGGTGCCATTTAGAAATGGGGGAGCAGGGATGATAACATATACATTACCAAATGAAAAAGGCCATTTTGGGATTTTCGGCGGAAGATTTGTACCTGAAACATTGATGAAGGCAGTTTTGGAATTAGAGCAGGCCTATGACAACGCTAAAAAGGACGCAAGCTTTCATGCTGAAATCGATCGATTATTAAAAGAATATGTCGGCAGGGAAACGCCTTTATATTTTGCTGAAAATCTTAGCAGGCATGCCGGGGGAGCAAATATATACCTCAAAAGAGAAGATTTAAACCATACGGGTGCCCATAAAATCAACAATGCAATTGGGCAAGCGCTACTGGCTGTTCGAATGGGGAAAAAAAAGATTGTTGCCGAAACTGGAGCCGGCCAGCATGGGGTTGCCACTGCAACTGTTTGTGCGCTTTTAAACCTCGATTGCATCATTTTTATGGGCGAGGAAGACATCAAACGCCAAGCCCTTAATGTTTTCCGGATGGAATTGCTCGGTGCTAAGGTTGTCAGTGTTACCTCTGGAAGTGCTACTTTAAAAGATGCAGTAAATGAAGCGCTCAGATACTGGGTCGCTAATGTGGATGATACCCACTATTTATTGGGTTCTGTTATGGGTCCACATCCATTTCCGACAATGGTTAGGGATTTTCAAAGTGTGATTGGCAAGGAAACAAAAGAGCAATTTCAAGTCCGCAATAACAGCCTTCCAGACGCAGTCGTGGCTTGTATCGGAGGCGGTAGCAATGCGATGGGAATGTTCTATCCATTTATTGAGGATGAGGACGTCAGTTTATATGGTGTAGAGGCTGCCGGACAGGGCATCGAAACGGATTATCATGCTGCTTCGCTGACAAAAGGAAAACCGGGCGTTTTACATGGCGCACTAATGTATTTGCTCCAAAATGATGATGGGCAAATTCAAGAAGCCCATTCGATTTCAGCCGGTCTAGATTATCCAGGGGTTGGTCCTGAACATAGCCATTTAAAAGAAGTCGGCAGAGCTAAATACTTCTCGATTACAGATGAAGAAGCACTTGAATCCTTTCAGCTGTTATCAAAGCTGGAAGGAATTATCCCAGCGCTTGAAAGTGCACATGCCATCGCTTTTGCCGTGAAACTGGCATCTGAAATGAAAGAATCTCAAAATATCGTTGTTTGCTTGTCAGGGCGCGGTGATAAAGATGTTGAGGCAGTAAAGGCAAGGCTAAAAGGGGGAGAAGGAAAATGAACCGATTGGAACAATCATTTAAATTGCTAAACGAATATAATGGGAAAGCCTTTGTTCCCTACATGATGGCGGGGGATGGCGGTTTAGAATGTTTAGTAGAACGATTGGTGCTCCTCGAAAAATTCGGTGCGGCTGCTATTGAAGTTGGAGTTCCATTTTCGGATCCGGTTGCTGACGGGCCAACCATTCAAAGCGCGGGGATTAGGGCGCTAAAAAATAAAACAACATTAAAAGGAATCATAACTGAACTAGCAAAAGCACGTGAGGTCGTTACGATCCCAATTATCCTGATGACCTATCTTAATCCCATTTATGCTTACGGGATTGATGCCTTCGCCCGGGATATTCAAACAGCAGGGGTGGACGGTTGTATTATTCCAGATATGCCGCTTGAAGAAGAGGATATTATTGCACCGCAGCTTGCTGATGCGCAAGTGGAATTAATCCGCCTTGTTACACCTGCATCGCCACTTGAAAGAATAAATGAGATTGCTGGCCGAGGAAAAGGTTTTTTATACGCGGTTACCGTAAAAGGGATAACGGGAACGAGAAATTTGTTCGACAATGACTTAAATGAATTTTTGAAAGCCGTAAAAAAGCTAAGTCCAATTCCAGTTTTAGCCGGCTTCGGAATTTCCAACGAAGAGCAAATAAAAGAATTGACCAAAAATTGCGATGGTGTTGTTGTCGGCAGTAAAATCGTCGAATTATTTGAAAGGGACGATCTCCATGAAATGGAGAAATTGATGGCGGTATTCAAGCAAGGAGCAAAGATCGTGTAAAGCAACAGTCTCCTCCCATCCATGGGGTGGGAGGGTTTCAACTCCTTGAAGGCTATGGGTATCTCCTATATAATGTGTTTATAGTATTTCGAGGAGCGTAGTTTAATATGAAGGAAATAACTGTTGATGAACTTTTTACAATAAAGGAACCAAGAATCATTGATATACGCTCTCCCATTGAGTTTAAGGATGGTGCAATTCCGGGAGCAATTAATATTCCAATCTTTTCAGATGAAGAACGGCAAGAAATCGGAACGATATATAAGCAGCAAGGCCAAGCAGCAGCAAAATGGCGTGCTATGGAGCTTGTATCACCCAAAATCCCCGAATTAATGCGGACAATTAAAGCTTATCAAACAAGTGGGGAGCTTGTAGTTCATTGTTGGCGCGGAGGGATGCGCAGTAAAGCGGTGATAACTTTTTTAGAATTTTCTGGTATTTACGCATGGCGTTTAATCGGTGGTTATAAAGCATACCGGAACTATATCCTCGAGCAATTACCAACGATGCTTCCGGACAAAGCAATCGTCCTCCATGGGTTGACCGGTGTTGGTAAGACTGAGGTGTTAAAGCAATTGAAAAAGAAGGGCTATCCAATCCTAGACCTTGAGGAAATGGCCGGCCATCGGGGATCGATTTTCGGAACGATTGGACTTAGCGAAGGGCACAACCAAAAAACATTTGATTCCCTTTTATTTAAAGGACTTCAGGACATTCAAGGCTCAGAATATTTTCTTGTCGAGGCTGAAAGTAAACGGATTGGAAAAGCCGTTCAGTCAGAGGAATTAATGAATAGTAAGTTTAAAGGTACAAATATCTATATCCATACACCACTTGAACAACGGGTTAGACATCTTGTTTCTGAATATGTGATACCTTATGAACAGGAACCATGGTATTACGATAAAATCTCCGTGGGAATTGAAAAGGTATTGAAACGTATAAAAGATGCTGAAGTTAGGAAAATCCTTAAAGAAGCACTAAATGACCGGAATTTTCCTGTCATGATTCAGATTTTACTTGAATCCTATTATGACCCGCGTTACGATCATGCCAGACAGGAGTACGAAGAAGATTTTTTTGATGTTTTTTCTGATAACCCGATTGATGCAGCCCAAAAAATTGCAGCTAAACTAGAAGAGTTAACGCGCGGAGCAGTTCCTAAAGCACTAAATTAATGACAGTCAAGATTAATAATTTATGGAAGCACACGTATTGGAAGCGTGTGTTTTTTTTGTTTTGGGGTATACACTTAAAATGGTGCTTAGATTGGAAAATTAATTGTTTATTAAACATTTTTTTGTTCCTAATTAGCACACACTAAACAATATTCATTACATAATTATGAAATGATAGTAGTAGTAAAGGTGTTGTGAAGATACATATGGACTAAGGAGGGATTGATGAATGACCGGGCCTAATGCAGATAAAAAAGTGCTATTAGAAGAATTTTTTGGTCCAAATCTTGGCTATTTGATTGATCAATTTGAAAGGTATAAACAGGATCCATCTTCAGTTGAACATGAAATAGGTTTATTCTTTGAGGGGATGAATGAGGCTGATTTTTCCACGTTGGTCCCGAATGTTCCAGCTAGTTTAGAAACAAGTCCTGTCCAGTACGAAAAAATAATCGCAGCAACAAAGCTTGCTGAAAATATTCGTACCTATGGGCATCTTGCTGCAAATATTTATCCATTAGAAAATCATCAACCTGATATAAGTCATCTTGAGTTTGAAGGCTATGGACTAAGTGAGGAGGATTTAAAGCAGCTGCCTGCTGCGATTTTTGCTAGGAAGGGGCTGTCAGCCCTGCGAACAGCACTTGAAGCCTATAACTCTTTAAAGGATATCTATACAAAATCAATTGCCTATGAATTTGATCATGTCCATGATGTGAAGGAGAAAAATTGGTTGTTAGAAAGAATTGAAGGCAGGCAATTTCAATTACCTTTATCAAAGGACAAAAAGCTTACAATCTTAAAAAGGCTATTTGAAGTGGAAGAGTTTGAAAAGTACCTTCATAAAACCTTTGTTGGCCAAAAGCGATTTTCGATTGAGGGACTAGATATAATGGTTCCGCTCATTGATGAAATTATTTCGGGGGCCGTTCTGGATGGAGCGGAATATATAAACATCGCGATGGCACACAGAGGCAGATTAAATGTTTTGGCACATGTACTAGGAAAACCGTATGAAATGATTTTTGCAGAATTTCAGCATGCACCCAATAAAGAACTTGTCCCATCGGAAGGGTCGATTGGAATTAACTTTGGCTGGACAGGGGATGTAAAGTATCACTTGGGATTGAATCGCCAGCTCACCGCTGACCATTCAGGAAGGGTTAAGGTAACCCTTGCTAATAATCCCAGCCACCTTGAATTTGTGGGAGCAGTTGTAGAAGGATTTTCGCGTGCTGCACAGGATGATCGGAAGAAATCTGGCTATCCAATTGAAAATTTCAAATCAGCACTGTCGATATTAATCCATGGAGATGCGGCATTCCCAGGCGAGGGCATCGTCGCTGAGACGTTAAACTTAAGCAGGCTTAGCGGCTATCGTACGGGTGGGACTATCCATATTATTGCTAATAACACGATTGGCTTTACGACGGAATCTAGGGATGCCCGTTCAACTCGTTATGCAAGTGATCTTGCAAAAGGATATGAGATTCCTATTCTTCATGTAAATGCCGACGATCCAGAGGCATGTATTGCTGCCGCCATGTTAGCGGGCGAATATCGGTCCGTTTTTCATAAGGATTTTCTCATTGACTTAGTGGGCTATCGCAGATTTGGCCATAATGAGATGGATGAGCCGATGACAACGAGCCCGCAAATGTATACTCTTATTCACAAGCATCCAACTGTAAAAGAAATATATTCCACAAGCTTAAAACAGGAGGGAGTTGTCACTGAGGAACAGCTTACGGATATTCATAACGAGATCCTTCAAAAACTAGAGGCAGCCAATAGTAAAGTTACAATGCTAAAGAAAAAGGAAGAGGAAGAGTTAAAGATTCCGGAACCTCCTAATTTCAATAAGGAACAGGCATTAATAACAACCGAGGTTCCTTTAGAAATGTTAAAAAGGATAAACAGCGAATTACTTCAATGGCCAAAAGATTTTAATGTGTTTAATAAGCTTGAAAAAATTTTAAACAGACGGGCCGCTATGCTAGATGAAACAGGTAAAGTGGATTGGGCATTGGCAGAGACGCTTGCCTTTGCAACGATATTAGCTGATGGCACCCCGATTCGGATATCAGGGCAGGACAGCGAACGGGGGACATTTGCACAAAGAAATCTTGTCCTTCATGATAGCAAAACGGGAGGAACTTTCGTGCCCTTGCATCATTTTTCGGATGCTAAGGCATCGTTTGCGGTCTATAACAGCCCGTTAACAGAAGCAGCAGTAGTTGGATTCGACTATGGATATCATGTCTTTTCTCCGGAAACATTAGTGATTTGGGAGGCACAATATGGTGATTTTGCTAATGCGGCACAGGTTATGTTTGACCAGTTTATTGCTGCCGGCAGAGCCAAATGGGGACAAAAATCAGGGATTGTCCTGCTCCTGCCTCATGGATACGAAGGACAAGGTCCAGAACATTCAAGTGCAAGGCTGGAGAGATTTTTACAATCAGCAGCTGAAAAAAACTGGACGGTTGTAAACCTTACTAGTGCAGCCCAATACTTTCATCTCCTCAGGCGTCAAGCCGCGATGCTTACGAGGGAAGAGATAAGGCCGCTTGTGATTATGGCGCCAAAGAGCCTATTGCGGAATCCACTTGTATCTTCTTCAGCAAGTGATCTAAGTGAGGGAGAATTTAAACCGGTGATTGAACATTTCACCTCTTCAAGGGAAGATGAGAATGTAGAGAGGGCAGTTCTTTGTTCTGGGAAAATAGCGATTGATATTGCGGAACAATTGAAGGAGGATAAAGGATCTGACTGGCTGCAGGTCATTAGACTGGAAGAAATTTATCCATTCCCAACAGAAGAATTAACGACGATATTATCTAAATTTAACAATCTAAAAGAGGTGCTGTGGGTACAGGAAGAACCAAAGAATATGGGTGCTTGGAATTTTGTTGAACCACGAATACGTGAAATAGTTTCCAATGGTATAAAGGTTGATTATATTGGACGACGACGCCGTTCAAGCCCTGCTGAAGGTGATCCAAATGTTCATAAACTAGCTCAATCAAAAATTCTTCAATTGGCATTAACGAGGGTTGAAGTTGAAGAAGGGGGTAATTAATTATGGCTGATATAGTAGTGCCAGAATTAGCAGAATCGATTTCAGAAGGAACGATTGCGAAATGGTTAAAGAATGTCGGGGAACATGTCGAGCAAGGTGATTATCTAGTAGAACTGGAAACCGATAAAGTAAATGTAGAAATTATATCGGAATTTTCCGGTATTCTTACTGAACAGAAATTTACAGAAGGCGATACAGTCAAAGTGGGTGAGGCAATTGCCACAGTGGATGAAAGTGCTCTGACTGCCCCGCAAACTAAACAGGCAGAATCAACAAAAAATGAAAATATGCAATCTTCGTCAAATAATGCTGGTACAAATGCCGATTCAGAGAATCAGCCGGCAGAAAATAGGGGAAATAAAACATTGCCTCCAATCGCTTCTCCGGCGGCACGACGGCTTGCAAGGGAAAAGGGGATTGATTTAAATGAAATTAAGACAGCGGATCCACTAGGAAGAATTAGAAAACAGGATGTAAGTTCTTATCAGCCGAATCCGAATCCAAACAATCAGGGCGTGCCGAAGGTGGAACCAAAAGGAGAAGGCGTCCTAGATAGTGAAAAACCAATCATCTATGAACGGATGTCAAGACGCCGGCAAACCATTGCGAAACGGCTGGTAGAGGTTCAGCAAACGGCGGCGATGCTGACGACATTTAATGAAATTGATATGACGGCTGTAATGGACTTGAGGAAACGAAGAAAAGACAAATTCTTCGAGGAGCATGATGTCAGGCTCGGTTTTATGTCCTTTTTCACGAAAGCGGTCGTAGCCGCCTTAAAGAAATTCCCTTATATTAATGCTGAAATTCAGGGAGATCAACTGCTGGTTAAAAAGTTTTATGATATTGGGATTGCTGTAGCGGCTGAGGAAGGACTTGTCGTACCTGTTGTTAGAGATGCTGACCGTAAATCTTTTGCTGAAATTGAAATGGATATTATGGAGCTTGCCGAAAAGGCGAGAAACAACAAATTAGCAATAAAGGATTTACAGGGTGGAACGTTTACGATTACAAATGGCGGTGTGTTTGGGTCTCTACTTTCTACGCCAATCCTAAACGGTCCACAGGTCGGTATCCTCGGAATGCATAAAATTCAACTGCGGCCTGTGGCGATTGATAAAGAGAAAATGGAAAATCGGCCAATGATGTATGTGGCTCTTTCCTATGACCATCGGATTGTAGATGGGAAGGGTGCCGTCAGCTTCCTAAGTAAAATAAAAGAATTGCTGGAAGATCCGGAGAATTTACTTCTTGAGGGATAAAACGATCTAAGTTTTAAAAAAGCCGCTGAAACTCTATTCAGCGGTTTTTCCATGTATAAATGACTAACGAATCTTGATTGGCCATAAACCGCGGCGCCTGATCTCATCCTTTAAAATCTTTATCCATTCCTTTTCCTTTCCAGTCTTTAATGCATCCCGATACGAAACAACCAACTGCTCGTTACTCATAATTTTCAATTTGCGAATGCCCTCCTTGGAAAATGGATTGAATATTCAGTTTTAACTATTGTAATGGTTTTCTCAAGTTTTGAGAACCCCCTATTTAATAAATTAGGCTGTGATAAAAGTGAATGTTGACTTCCGTTCCAGGCGCTTCACTTTCCGCGGGGCGGGCGGTGAGCCTCCTCGGCGCTAAAGCGCCTGCGGGGTCTCACCTGTCCCGCTGCTCCCGCAGGAGT
>NZ_JBHVSI010000045.1:0-7277 GCF_042885335.1 Neobacillus sp. NPDC058068
GACAGAGTCAGCTCTCATCAAGAAGATGTATCACGATTGGATTCGATTCCTGGTATAGCAACCAGAATGGCTGAGCAAATTCTATCCGAAATTGGAACTGATGTGAAGAAACAATTCCCCACTGCAGCTCATATGTGTTCTTGGGCAGGATTAGTTCCTGGACAAAATGAAAGCGCTGGAAAAAGAAAATCAGCCAAAACTAAAAAAGGAAATAAGTATTTAAGATCGGCGTTAACAGAAGCAGCTCATTCAGTAAGAGGATCCAAAAACTATCTCGGAGCACTGTATAGACGTACAGCATCCCGAAAGGGTAAGAAACGTGCTGGTATTGTAGTCGCTCACGCAATGTTACGTATCTCTTATTATCTCTTAACCCGAAAAGAAATGTATGTAGACATAGGCGAAGACTACTTTGATAAGAAGAGACAACAATCAATTGTTCGACATTCTCTGAGAAGACTCGAAAGTTTAGGATACATCGTTACGCTCGAAGAACCTAAAGCTTCTTAATCCGTTCACTTTATTACCATAGATCAATGAAATTGGCGCTCTCCCCTTTTTTTAAAAACGAATGAGCTGCGTCTTCTTCAGTATTGCCTTTTTCACTTTATTACAGAAGTTAATTTTCATGGTAGTGGAACAAGAAAAATGGCTGCCGCTCCACCCCTTTTGTTAAACAAAAGCACCCCGATAGTTTAAGAAGAAATCTTTAAAGTTGGAGATCTAAATCTTTTAAAGTCCCATTCAATATTTATCTGATTTTCTCCGCCAGCTCTAAAATAATTCCCTCTGGACCACGAACGTAACATAACTTATAACTTTCTTCATATTGCTGTATCTCACTAAAGATTTCCGTGCCCTTCTTTTTCAATTTTGCAACAATAGCTTCAATATCTTCAACAGCAAAGCAAATATGTCGGATACCCAGCGTATTTGCAAAAGGTTGCTGAATATCTTTTTCATCTGACGGCGTATAAAATTTGACTAGCTCTATCCATGCCTGACCATCTGGCATCCCCAATCCTACACATGCCGTTTTAACATCATTAAGCCCAACTATTCTGTCCAACTGTTCTCCATCCAATTCCCATTCCGCTTGCACTTCAAGTCCTAAATCAAGAAAAAACGCTTTAGCCTCTGAAAGATCATTTACGTTTATACTCACATGATCTATTCTATTGATCTTCATATCTCATACCTCCTATGTTCCTGTTATTTTCAATACCTGTATTCGTGTAAGGTTTGTTTGAAATTCTAATTCGCTTAAAACAGGAAAATATCCTTCTCCAACAAATCTGCCACTTTAGTTCAATAATAAATAATTAGGCTGACGCTATGCTTGATGTCCTCTTAATCCACTACCTTCACACCTACCACACTAGCGAAAACCACCCTCTCAAATTCTCCAGGCTTCACCTCAATACGGAGCTCATGCGTAATAGGATCCACGTAATGAACTCGACCATTAATATTGTGAGTAAATCCATCATTCCATACCTTCAGCTTTACGGAATGGTTATATTCCATCGAGTAAATTATACGCAGGTCGAATTCCTCTCTCTCATGCTCGTCAATGATAGGCATCCTTATCCGTTCAGTATCGAGCCAAAAATCCCGCTGCATCTTTGCTTGTTCGGGTTGGAGATATGCCGCAGCCCATTTGATTTTACCTCGGTCGCGTATCGCCATAATATTCACCTCGATAATATTATACACGAACAAACGTTCTTTATGTAATAAAATAAATTACCACTTTCTCAACAGTCTTTAGTTATCTTATTAAACAAAAGCACCCGTTAGCTTAAGTACAATATTTCACAAGCTTCCTTAAATTATTATCCTATAACCTTATGAGCTGAAAAATTCTTAGCAACAACATAGGAGTTACCCATTACTAACAGTCTATAATCTGTTCTATAGTCCTGTTCATTTCTATAATGTAGTGGCAACACTGTTGTCTTATAGCCGTACTTTGTTAACACATTCCTATATGAATCCAATAAGTTTAATGGACCCTTAGCAAAAAGTCCAAAGCCCCCATCTAAAAGTGTATCAATTCTATAATTTAAGTATTCACCAAACGGTATGTAACCTTTGGTATTGCCATTATGAGTTTTATAAAGTTCCCCAATGACTTCTGTAGTCGAATTAGTTCTTCCGTTAAAGAATATCTCACCCCATTCTTTGTTATAATTCCATAGCAACTCATGTTCACTGAATATCTCCCATTCTTCAAACACATCGTATTCAAATCTATGAGTTCCGATGTCTTCACAAACAATCTGCCACTCCTCTTGAATTTCCTCTTCATCATAAAATGATAGGTTAATATTAACTGTTATTTTGTCTAAGTATTTTTTAAAACCAACAAGGTGTATATCAACATCAGTCTTATTGTTTAGTTTTGTAATTGCTTCATCTAATTCTTCCAGCATTATAGCTCACCTCATTAATTCTCCATTGATTTCTAATATAAATTAAGCAAAAAGGAGCAAAAAATAATGATCCTCCACATTTGAATTATGAAGCTAACCTGCCCCTTTAGTTGAAGAATAAAATGGGCTTTACTCTTTATTAAAGTAAAGAAGGACATTAATTGCATAAGAAATAGCCGCCAATTATGGCAGCCTGACCTTAAAGTAAAGCTACCCGTTCTCTGAATAAGAAAATTTATGTTTCTCCATAAAAATCAGCAAAATATAAAAATCCACTTTTCCGCACAATGTAATTACTTAACTCACTCTCAGTAGCTTTTTCGAATGGAGGTTTTGTTAAAGTGTATGCTTTTACATTAGGATAGAACTTAAAAAAATTGTTCTTATCAACTTTATTATAAAATATATACTCGTATATATCTGATGTAAAAGATTCTTTAGGATAACCCATAAACAACACGTGAGTTCTTATAGCCATTTTTGGACTTGAATGTAATAAAAGAAAAATGACTACTACTACTATACTACTGCTGAATTCTGTATTATTTTTTTCAAAATACTCCATCCCTTTATTTCGCTTTGGGATATTATTCTCTAACATATAGTAAAAGTCCTTTTTAATCTAAACTTTCCGTTACTTCAATAAGAAAAAGCATTACCGTTGTTCCAGTAATGCACCCGTTAGTCAAGAACCGCTACAATCGTATTACGGTATTAAATTACCGATCATAAGGTTCGAGCTTCAAAATAAATTCTTCAACATCCTTGCCTCTTGCGTTGGAAAAGCCCTTATCTTCAGAGATGATTTTAAACCTGCATTTTTCCAATACCCTAATGGAGGCGAGGTTATCTTTAGCGGCACGAGCATAGAGCGGGCGTACCTTAATATACTCCAGAAACTCTGACAACGCTTTAGTTGCAATACCATGACCCCAATATTCATTTCCAATCCAGTAGCTTACTTCGGGTTCGCCGAACTGTTCAAAGTTCGAGACGTGTCCAGTGACAATGCCATTGAATAATATAGTCTTAATTGTGATAGTCTCGTCAGCGATATTTTTTTTCCAATGGTCAAAAAATGCGTCCTTATCAGTGGGGTCTTTAGCTGTAAAGGCAGCCATATAGTTCGCCGTTGAATCTAGTTGTTGTTCGAAAAAGATAGGAAGATCTTCCTCTGTGATATCTCGTAGCTTCACTTCGCTTTTGCTAATGGATTCCATATAATTCACAAGCTCCTTAACATATTTTTGAATATAAATTCTTCCAAATTTAGAGAAATTCCTTCTTCAACTAACCTGTCCGTTAGCTCAACAAGCAAAAAGATCGCCGCAGCGATCCCCGTCTTTAACTCTTGCACCCGTTAGCTTAAGTACACTTTTTCACAAACTCATACAAAAGCACCGTTAAATTACGATCCCTTTTTTCAAATAAAGCCTTGTTTGTACTGCTTGTTTATATTACTTAACGCTCAATAATAGTAATTACATTTTAGGGGCTTCCATACCTATCATAGCCCATTCCTCTTTTGATGGACCATAAAGACCAGGAACTGTTAAACCTGCTTGACGCATAAGAATTGTCATTTGTCCTCGATGGTGAATTTGATGTTGAATTAAAAAAGATAAAATCTCTCCCTTTGACATTTTAAGCCCAAACATATCCTGTACTTCTCTAAGACTGTTGTCAGTCCACTGATTTTTTACTACTTCAACCAAACCATTACTTGCTTGTTGATAGCTGTCAGAGATGAACTTTGCTGAAGTTGGAACTGGATAATCTTGATTAGGAGAATCAAAAGAAAGGTCTGTTCGAGATGTCACAACGCCAATTGCTGTTACCGTATGCCAAGCAATTCGACCTAACGTCCAATTTTGAGGTGTTACTTCTTGAGGTAATGATTCATCAGTAAGTTGATTAAGGATTTTTTGAGTAGCGTCTGCTTCAAAATTCCATAATTTAAAGAAACCATCTAATGTTTGAAACATATTCATCCTCCTCACTTAAATACTTCACAAATATATTCTACACTTTCAAAAAGATGCCTGCTCATTTAACAAAAAACCACTAATTAATTTCTAAAACAATAATATTAATTAAAGTTATTATTAGCTATCTTGTTGAACTAATCTGCCCTTTAATTCAATAACAAAAAGCCACCAAAAATGGCAGCTGGATCTTTAACTCTTGCACCCGATAGTTTAAGTGTAACTCTTCACATATTTCTTTTTAGATATTAATTTTAAATGGTAACAGAATAAACATATACTTTTTTTCCCCATTTATTTATAGTTTTCATCACCTGCATTCCAATTCGTTCAGCGACTTTAGTTGAAGGAATATTGTTTATATCGGGCAATGAGACTATCCTATTTAATTTTAATTGTTCAAATCCGTAATTCTTACACGCTAAAGCTGCCTCTGTTGCATATCCATTCCCCCAGACACGCCGTACAAACAAATAACCTATTTCCATCTCCATTACACCATCTACCTCTTGAGGAACAATTCCACATTGTCCAAGAAATTCTCCCGTCACTTTATTTTCTACTATCCATAAACCTACCCCATATTGGTCATAATTTTCTTGGGTCCATTCAATCCATTCCAGTGTCTCACCTTCGTTTTTGGTTGAAGGATAGTACCTCATTGCTACTGGGTCTGAAAAGATTTCCATCAAATTTTTAGTATCATCTTTAGTCATTCTTCTTAAAATTAACCTTTCCGTCCTCATAACTGTATTGTCCATCCTTTAATCCTCCTACGATTATTTCTATGTTATTTCCACATAATTAATCTTATAAATTTTAGTAGTTCCTTATTCCGCTAAACTGCCATTTAGTTGATCAACAAAAAAAGAGCTGCCCCCGCAACTCATCTTCAACTCAAGCCCTCTTTACTTTAAGTACATTACTTCACAATCTTTTTTACACCTCAAAAAAACTCAATCCCTTAAATATGTTGTCCATGCAAAAAGACGCCTTCTTATTAAAGAAAAGCGCCCTTTTCTTGAATAAACAAAAAGCTGATATTAACTGGTATTATTCAAGTAAAAATCCTCAACTGTTAGTGATCAAGGAGTATAATTATTCTTGTCCGTTGTAGTAGAGTAACGGCGTTCATGCCAGTGACCTACGACTTTTTGGCGAGTATTGGACGAGAAACTTAATTCATTGGGCTTCCTCGTCGGCCGAAGGGCCGTAGATGCCCGGCACCGGAATATCGAGAAGCCGCAAATAAACCCCGAGCTGCGCCCGGTGATGAACCATGTGGCTTAATCCGAAGGTGCGGAGCGCGATCGCCCGCGGCTCTCGAAGGATGATATGGTCGCCGTGGCGCAGAGTCCATTCCTCGCCGAGCGCTTTCTCTTCGCATTCGGTGAGCAGCTTTTCCAACTTGCCGACGTTTACATCGAACTCCTCCAGAACGTCAGCGCGTTTTTCCAAAGGCTCGCGCCTCAGCGGCACGGTCGAAAGATCGAACTCCGGGTACTGAAAAATCGCGACTTGCCAGTTTAGCAGGTTGATCAGGTGCGTGGCCAGCCCGCCGAGCGTCATCGATTTCTCGTGCGGCTTCCACGACATATGCTCCTCGGGCAAGCGTTCCAGAATGCGGCGCGTAGTGGCCAGTTCATGCGATGCGTCGCCGACGATCAGTTTTTTGACCATAAATTCCTCTCCTCACTTATGGGTATTGTAAAAGCAATTAACTTATTCTTTTTTAATATTCTTTATCAGAATGAATTATTCCTTTAAATATTATTATTTATCTAATGAGATCTTCAATTAAATGGCCCGATTGACGAATAAAAAACTAATGATAATTGTTCAACTAAACTGCCCCGTTAGTGACATAAGGATTTTTAAACAACATTATTATTTTTTAATGACTTTATTGTAAATTAAACAACTTTATTATCTCTGTACAGTAGCGTCAGGAAAATGCGGATTTACAACCTTAAGGAAGTTTCAATATTAAAAAACCTAATTTCTCAGCATTAAATGAGAAATTAGGTTTTTTCATTAATAGAAAAAGACTTATAAGTATTTATCACTAATCACTTTCATATGGTGTAACTCGTGCCCGACAATGCCATATGCAAGGGTACCTATCGAAACTGGGCTGTTCATTACAGTTCCATTACGATTCCATGCTGCATCATCAATGGTTGAAATAAGACTTAACGTGTTGGAGCGTACCGTTTCTAAACCAGCTAGTAGCTGCTCCCAGGATAATTTGTTGAAGTTTGCTGCAGAAACGTATTGATCCTGATCCATTGCTGGGAGTGGCGCACTTTCATTTCGTGCAATGGCAAGCATTCGATACGACATCACACGTTCAGAGTCGGTCATATGCCCAATCACTTCTTTTAAAGTCCATTTCCCTGGTGCGTACGCCTTCCTTGCTGACTCCTCTGATATGCTGCTCAAGAGGGTAATGGTCTTAGTTCGTTGCTTACTAAGTATTTCTTCAATATCTCCATCTGGCACAAGACTAACATACCTAGCATGCTCTGGATTTTCAATAGATAATGGTCGTGAACGCACAAGAATCCTCCTCATCGGAATAGTTAATTATGGTTCTATACTAATATTCGACTGTCAAGAAGATATTTCCTTTATTTGATATTTAATTTCATTACCGCAAAATAATTGCAAATTAAACAACTTTATTACCTCTGTACAACTGATTTATGCAGTTAACATAATACAGATAATAATGGATTAATTCACTTTTTACTAACCTGCCACTTTAGCTCAATAAAAACAGGATCGCCGCAGCAACCCCGCTGTTCAACTAATGCACCCGTTACTTGAATAAAAAGTAAGTATAATCAAGCCCCCA
>NZ_JBHVSI010000046.1:5000-6488 GCF_042885335.1 Neobacillus sp. NPDC058068
GCACGAATGGCGTAACGACTTCTCGACTGTCTCAACCATAGGCCCGGTGAAATTGCATTACGAGTAAAGATGCTCGTTTCGCGCAGCAGGACGGAAAGACCCCGGGACCTTTACTATAGCTTGATATTGGTGTTCGGTTCGGCTTGTGTAGGATAGGTGGGAGACTTTGAAGCCGTGACGCCAGTCTTGGTGGAGTCGTCGTTGAAATACCACTCTGGTCGTGCTGGATGTCTAACCTGGGTCCGTGATCCGGATCAGGGACAGTGTCTGGTGGGTAGTTTAACTGGGGCGGTTGCCTCCTAAAGAGTAACGGAGGCGCCCAAAGGTTCCCTCAGCCTGGTTGGCAATCAGGTGTTGAGTGTAAGTGCACAAGGGAGCTTGACTGTGAGACTGACGGGTCGAGCAGGTACGAAAGTAGGGACTAGTGATCCGGCGGTGGCTTGTGGAAGCGCCGTCGCTCAACGGATAAAAGGTACCCCGGGGATAACAGGCTGATCTTCCCCAAGAGTCCATATCGACGGGATGGTTTGGCACCTCGATGTCGGCTCGTCGCATCCTGGGGCTGGAGTAGGTCCCAAGGGTTGGGCTGTTCGCCCATTAAAGCGGTACGCGAGCTGGGTTTAGAACGTCGTGAGACAGTTCGGTCCCTATCCGCTGTGCGCGTAGGAGTGTTGAGAAGGGCTGTCCCTAGTACGAGAGGACCGGGACGGACGAACCTCTGGTGTGCCAGTTGTCCTGCCAAGGGCATGGCTGGTTGGCTACGTTCGGGAGGGATAACCGCTGAAAGCATCTAAGCGGGAAGCCTGCTTCGAGATGAGCACTCCCACCTCCTTGAGAGGGTAAGGCTCCCAGTAGACGACTGGGTTGATAGGCCGGATATGGAAGCCCTGTGAGGGGTGGAGTTGACCGGTACTAATAGGCCGAGGGCTTGTCCTCAGTTGCTCGCGTCCACTGTGTTGTTCTGAAACAACGACCCGCCCGAATTTTGTCGGGTGTGCGGTGACAGTTTCATAGTGTTTCGGTGGTCATAGCGTGAGGGAAACGCCCGGTTACATTCCGAACCCGGAAGCTAAGCCTTACAGCGCCGATGGTACTGCAGGGGGGACCCTGTGGGAGAGTAGGACGCCGCCGAACAATTATTCAGAAGAACCCCCATCCGGGATCCGGATGGGGGTTCTTCGCATTTCTGGACTGTCTCATCGGTCGGTGTCACTTCCTCCACTCGCAGGTGGTCCTAGGTCTACCTCGGGATTGGGGTGCCATGGCCAGTGTGGGTGATGGACGGTTCGTGAAGACTGATGGAGGACGATCGGTACCGGCATCAGGAGCTTCCCGTGACAACAGTGAGTCGTACGAGCGGCGCGTCCGTACGTGCTCAGGCCCAGGCGGCCTTCAAGGCCGGCGGTGAGGGGCTGGCGCGGCTCGGTGCGGTGGCGGTGGCAGCGGTGCCGGGGGTGGTGCTGCCGGTGGGCGCGGCGATCTTCTCGG
>NZ_JBHVSI010000047.1:0-5353 GCF_042885335.1 Neobacillus sp. NPDC058068
TTAAATTCTTTTGGATAAGTGGTTTTTTTCGCCATGTTAAACACGTCCTTTTTCGTCTTGATATGATTTAAACATGACGCCAAAGCCGGTGTCTACTTTTTATACTAACCTCCAAAAAATTACACTTTATCGGCGAATATTCTTCATATATCGGCGAATAATCAATATTTATCGGCGAATCAAGGAAAACAATAACTTCCCACTTTTCTTTTACTCGTAAAAGTCTCAAACCATTTTATGTGACCAGGAGTGTCACACCGACAGGACAGTGGGAAAGGCTTATTATCCCACTAAATTTCTATTAAATTTATTGAGAAATCTCTATCCTGAAAATGGGACGCGGTGCCCTATGTCCCTAACCACTTCTTCGCCTCCTCGATTCGAATCGGCATGTCTTCTTTATTGCCCTTCCAGATGGCTGTCATTAATTCGACGATTGGCGGCAGTGTTAGGTTGGCCTGTTTCATGACATCAGGGCGCCCGAAGAGTTCCCTTGGTTGAAATGTCCCGAGACACTGACCTTGGTGGATGACAATTACATCCTCCGCCCATTCTGCGACAAACTGCATATCATGGGTGGTGACAATCACCGTTTTTCCCTGCTCCTGCAGCAATTGCAATATCGATGCCATCCGTTCTTTTCCATAGGGATCAAGAAAGGCCATTGGTTCATCCAATATAAATACGTCCGTCTCCATCGCCAGCACCCCGGCAATGGTGACATGCTTTTTTTGTCCGTAGCTTAGCTCGGAAGGGTTTTCCGTCAGTAAGTGCTCAATCCCTAAAATTTTGGTATATTTTCCCACTCTTTCCTGAACGTCTGAAGCGGATACGTCCATCTGAACTGGCCCAAACGCAATGTCATCGGACACCGTCAATGAAATAATTTGGTCGTCAGGGTCTTGAAAAGCGATACCGACATGCTTATATAGTTCTTTCCGTAACTTCTTATCAAGCTTTTGGCCACGGAGGAAGATGTCCCCCTGCTGCTGGGCAAACAGCCCATTTAAATGAAACAAAATCGTCGACTTGCCTGCACCGTTTGCGCCGACAATGGCTGTTTTCCGGCCTTCGCGAATTGAAAAAGTGATGTCGCGTAATATTGGCTTGTCCCTCGTATAGCCATACGACACCTCGTTAAATCGAAATAAATCCACTATCCCATACCTCCTACAAAAAACATACAAAGAACGCAGCCAGCCCACAGTGCACAATGCAGCCACTCATATGGTGGGATAAGTTCTGTCCTGATTGATTTAACACCTTCTCCTTTGTAGCCCTTACTTAACATCCCCAAATAAATTCGTTCCGAGCGTTGAAAGGAACGAAGCAGTAGACTTCCCAACAGCCCGCCTAATACCCTGTATTTCTTTATCTGGAACCAATTGCCTGTATAAAAACCCCTGCTCCGGAGACTTAACAGCATTTGCCGTACTTCCCCGCGAAACACATCCATAAATCGCAAGGTAAACAAGATTAGTTCAATAAAAATCGCTGGAAGCCGAAGTTCAGCCAACGCTTGTAAAAAAGCAACGATCCCTAAACGGTAAAACAGGAAGTTGAGCACCTGGGCGACAAACAGTAAGCGACCGCTATATTGGAGTGCTTTTATCCAGCCATGACTCCCTTCATAAAACGGAAAGAATAGAAACGTAAACAGCATAAAGAAGGCGATCGGCTTTAGCTGTTTAACAAACGCATGAAGCGGAATTCGATATATAAACAAAAGCAGGAGGCCGATGACGAGATTTCCGCCAATCATCACAAGATTCTTCGGTAGAACACCAAGAATAATCAAGATAAGAGCCATCACCACTTTTACTCTTGGCATCGGCTCCGCAATCATCTGCGTTTCCCTGCCATTTTTCCAAGCAAAAGAAAGAGCACAAACGTAATCGCTACGCCAAGGATGCCGGCAAGACTGGTTGACAGCCATGAATGGACGCCAGGAACCCCGTAGTCAGGGAGTGGTGAATGTAAATACGATGTGGCTCTGTCAATAAACCCTAATTGTTCTCCTGCCTTTTCGTAGCCATCGGGATGTGTCGATGCTAATAATGATACTGCACCGGCAATAAATAACGATACCGCTATCCAAAGAACTAACCGTTTCTTCATCGTAACCTCTCCTCACTAACGCCAAGGAAAAAGGAAGAGCGGCGGGCGAACGGAACAACTGCCGCTGTTATCACGCCTTCGCCAATCCCAATAATCAAATGCCAAAGAATAAGTGTTTGTAATGCCAATTGATAGGAAACAACATGTGATGCTCCGAGCTGAAGGGCGGCAAATCCAGCCGTGACAACCACAGAGACCCAGCCGGCGATAAATACCATCACCGAAACAGGGACTTTTGTTTTTCGTAAAAGTTTATAAACTAATGTTGCAGCCAGTGGTGCAAGGATGGCCAGATTGAGAATATTGACACCAAGCACACTGATGCCGCCATCCTGGAAGACCACTGCTTGGATGGTGACGACGGTTGTCATAATGAGTGTCGTCGGCCAAAATCCAAATAAATAGGCAGCCAGTGCTCCGCCAATCAAATGTCCGGATGCTGCTGCCCCTAATAGTGGAAAATTCACCATTTGCGCTGCAAAGATAAATGCAGCCATCACGCCCATAATCGGCACAGCAGTCTGTTGCAGGTTCTTTTTCGATTCTTTAACACTTTTGGCAAGGACGACAGCCGATACGGCAGCACCTGCTGCTAAAATAGCAGGACTTAAAATCCCATCAGGAATGTGCATAATAATTCTCCTTTTCACTTTTTCTATAAAAATATTTGTGATATCGTTACGTTATAAGGAAGGAGGTAAACTATTTTGAATTCAAAGAAATTAAGCCGGTTTGGCGTATCCATGGAAGAAAGTTTACTCGAAAGCTTCGACCAATTAATTGAGGAAAAAGGATATAAAACCCGCTCGGAAGCGGTCCGAGATTTAGTCCGTGAAAAATTAGTCAAACATCAATGGGAGCAAGATGATCATGAGGTTGCAGGCTGTCTCCTGATTTTTTATGATCACCATCAGCGCCATCTAATGGCAGAATTAACAACGATTCAGCACGACTACCATGATTCGATTCTGGCAACGACTCATTTTCACCTTGATCATCATAACTGCCTTGAAATGATTGTCGTTCGCGGGAATGCCCTAAATATTCGCAGTTTACGAGATAAATTGCTTAGTTTAAAAGGGGTAAAGTATGGCCAACTGTCCGTTTCCCCTGTATACGAACCGTAATCGTGTTACTTTTCAATATAATCGTAACACCAATATATGCCAGAGAATTGGTGTATATGTGTCTATTTTTAGTTTATTTAAGGTTAGAAAAGCCGTTTCATTAATTGTGGAACGAAAGAATCTCCTCAAGAAATGGCTCGAATCCTATCAACCATAACAATTAATGCCCCCTTTACAAAATATAAGAAATATCAAAACAATTTTTTTACTTTTTGTCCAATGACAGCCCAATTTGTAGAAAATATAATAATATAGGCAGGGATGGGAGGTTAGTGCCACAATAAAATAAAAGCGCTTACAATTAAGGGTAGTGGGGTATTGCGGATTTTAGTTTCTGAATATTCAATCTTCCGTGAAATTGACGGCTCGAAAGTTATCATGAATATCCTCTGTCAACCTTGTTTTAAATGGTTTTGTTTTGAAGCTTTTGGAGGACCAAAAAAGGGGGAATTTGATTGAAAACGCAGATTGAGCAAAACGGCATTGTCATTTTGACAAAAGAAGCTTCGGACAGCCTGGAGGGAAGTGGGTTATGGAATGACGATCTCCGCCCGACGACCATGAAGGAGCATTCGTGGAAAGGTCTGAACTTTGCGACGCTATGGATTGGAATGTGTTTATGTATTCCAGCTTATACAATGGCAAGTGGATTGATTTCTTTAGGAATGAACTGGTGGCAGGCGATTGCAACCATCTTTATTGGTAACGTAATTGTTCTTATTCCTATTTTATTGAATTCTCATGCTGGGACAAAATTCGGGATACCGTACCCAGTTTTTGCCCGCCTTTGGTTTGGCTCAAAGGGAGCACATATTCCTGCTATGGCAAGAGCCATTGTTGCTGCCGGCTGGTTTGGTATTAATACCTGGATTGGAACCGGCGCTATCGATACCTTATTATCAGCTTCCTTCTCTTTCTGGAGCTTTTCGGGACATACAGTCATTGTCTTTGCTCTTTTTTGGCTCTTAAATGTAGCAGTTGCTTATAAGGGTCCGCAGGCTATGAAATATTTAAGTTTGATTGCAACTCCTGTTGTTGGGATCTCAGCGATTATTCTCCTCATATGGGCACTCACCAATTCCGGCGGCTGGGGGCCGATTTTATCGACTCCATCTAAATTCCAGACAACCAGTGAATTTTTAAAAGTGTTCTTCCCTGCCGTAACCGGGGTAATTGCCTTCTGGGCTACACTAGCTTTAAACATTCCTGACTTTTGCCGTTACGCAAGAAGCCAAAAGTCGCAAATGGTTGCACAAAGCTTTTCACTACCTCTTACCATGACGATTTTCTCCTTTATTGGAATTGCAGTAACTTCTGCTACTATGGTCATTTTTGGGCAGGCGCTTTGGGATCCGGTTGCGCTTTTGGCAAAGTTCCCGCCATTTATCATCTTTTTAGGTACACTCGTGATCGTTATTTCATCTTTAACTATCAATGTTGGAGCAAACGTGGTTGCGCCAGCCCGTGCAATAGAAAATTTGAATCCAAGACGAATTACCTTTGGACTCGGAGCTATAATTACAGGTCTATTTGCCATCCTCATGCAGCCGTGGTATATCATGGAGAACTTTGGTAATTACATTTTTGGCTGGCTTGGAACATATGGTGCCTTACTTGGGCCAATCGATGGAATTGCCATAGCTGATTACTGGCTTGTTCGTAAACGGCAAATGGCTCTTCATGAGCTGTACGATGTGAACGGCCGTTACAGTTATACGGGAGGTTTTAATAAAAATGGGGTTTATGCGCTCATCATCGGAGTAGCCGTCCCGGTTCTTGGTCTCATCATTCCGGGACTTCATTTCTTATGGGATAATGCATGGACGTTTGGATTGATTGTTGCGATTATTGCCTACACTTATTTAATGAAGGGCGATCAGAGCGTACTCAAAAAAGGTGAGTATGAAAAAATTACAAGCTACAAAAATTCAGTTTCAGGGAATCTTGCAGATACAGTGGATGGAAGCAGTCCAAATGTTGATCTATATTAATACCTGAAATCTGCTTTAACAAAAGGCTGTGTTAAAGAACATTGTTGATTTTGAGCACAATGTTGATTGGAGTGGAAGGCGCGAGACTCCTGCGGGAGCAGCGGGACAGGTGAGACC
>NZ_JBHVSI010000048.1:0-3831 GCF_042885335.1 Neobacillus sp. NPDC058068
ACTCATTTCAATTACAAGTAAATCCAATTACAAGGGATATGAAATCCTGCGAATAAGTGAGCATTCGAGAGATATTCGTATTAAACTGAGGGAGTGGAAGAAGGAAAAAAATTAATTAAGGAGAATTTATCTCTTTAAAGGACATAAATTGGGGGTTACGATGTAATGGAAAGATACGAAGAACTCTTAAAACGTTACGGATTAGTGCCAAGGATAGAATTTGTTCATAATATTAGAAAGCTATTGATAGAAGAAATAGATAAAAAATCTCCTGAAGGCAATGAATACCTAAAAACACTTTGCATCCAATTATTTGCTTTGGGATATGTTGAAGACAGTCTGTTAATATGGAAGGCAAAGGAAAAAATTGGGATACACATTTTTATATTGATTTTCAATTGTTATGTGGTGCGGGATATGAGAAAACACTGAATTATCTCGAACAACTGGATAGCATTGAGGCTCGGGAGATAATTAACTACCTACGTGATAGTGGATTAGAAGAGGAATTTGACGATTTTAATGTAAATGAAATGCTAAATTTTTATAAAAGATATTATGGTATTTAAGATTGATAAAAAAGTAAACCAAATGAAATAGCTGTAGTTAATTGATTATAAATCAATCCTATAGTTGCCTTTCGAGTAAAAAATTGGGTAGAAATATACTTAAGCTACCATGAAAATAAGTTTCCTCAAGATTAGAAAAATGACATACTTAAGAAGACCCTGCTCAATCGTTAAAAAAAGAGGAGAGCGTTAATAAATAAGTTTATAAGTTGGTTGACTGGATTAAGGTCAGTATCAGTATTGACACTTCCTAATCATTTTCATTCTCTGTGGTGAGGCACTAATTTTTGTGCTTCATGGATGGCTAACGGGTACAATATTTTAACGGCTGCCGCGGCGGCCATTTTTGCTTAATAAAGCAGGATAATGGAATGAAGTAACAAATAAGTTGTATTAACAAATAATTTTAAAGGGGTGCATTTTAAATGAACGTACAAGAACAAATCGAAAAGTATATTACCAGCCAACCTGAACCAAAACGTAGTGATATGCAAGAGTTGCACCGCACCATTCTGCAAGTAATGCCAGTATGCAAATTATGGTTCTTGGATGGTAAAAATAATGAAAATATAACTGTTTCTAATCCTAATATAGGATATGGATTTCACACCATAAAATATTCTGATGGAAAGACCAGAGAGTTTTATCAAATTGGTATCAGTGCAAACAAAACCGGGATCTCTGTCTATATCCTTGGTATTAAAGATAAGAAATACTTAACCCAGACATATGGAAAAAAAATCGGTAAGGCGAGTGTGAGTGGATATTGCATTAAGTTCAAAACGCTAAAAGATATAAACATTGATATACTTGAAGCCGCAATACGATTCGGGGTTGAGACGACAGGATAACGAACTTCTAATAACCTTTGTTGCGATCTTCAAACAGTTGTGAATTTGAATAATATGGCATCGATTTCTCAAAACCAAGATATGAGAAATTTATACCTGATCGATTCCCTGGGATACTCGAATGGTACTTCCCAACTTTAAGTTAAGCTACCATGAAAATTAACTTCTGTGATATCCGTAAAATGGCAATACTAAAATAGACGCAGCTCATTCATTTTTTAAAAAAGGGAGAGCGCCAAATTCATGGATTTATGGTTTAAAATCGTGACTGGATTAAGATGCTTTAGGTTCTTCTATCGTAACTGTGTATCCTAAACTTTCGAGTCTTCTCAGTGAATGCCGAACGATAGTTTGCAATCGCTAAGCCTAACCTATGTCCGCCTTGTTTTCTGCTTCTTGCTTTATAAACTCGATAAAACCGATTTAAAACAAGAGGAATGTCGTGTTTGGGTATCCCAATCCCTTTGTCGAGTTTTTTAGATTAGAGTTTTCTAAAGAATTTATTAGGTTAATTTTACGATTTGTCAATCTTCCTTTAAATGAAAGCAAGTACTATATTACTTGTAACAAAAAATCATTCACTAACCCAAGGAGGCAATAAAACATGAACAAAAAGTTTCTTATCCCAGCTCTCGCAGTTTCTATCATCGGAGGCGGAATTGCAGGTTCATTACTAAATCACACAACTTTTGCAGCAAGTAATACGAATGCTCCCGTGGAAAAATCTCAGGAAAAAGAAGTTTCAGATGCTAGCGAACAAGCTACTTTAAAGAAACAAGCAAAAATAACGGAAGCAGATGCGATCAAAATTGCATTAGCAAAAGTTCCCGGCACAAATAACGGAACAGAACTTGAAAATGAAGACGGGAAAGTCGTTTATGGTGTGGAGGTAAAAGATTCTAAGAATAACTTAAGTGATGTTAAGGTAGATGCGGTTACAGGAACAATTATAAAAATTGATACGAACGATAAAGATAAGTCTGAAGGCGAAAATGGTCAAAAAGACGATAAAGAAGTGAAAGATGATCAAAAACAAGATAACGATAAAGAAATTGCTGACGAAAGTACAAAACAAAGCCAGAAAGAACAAGGCGACAATGATAAAGAAATTTCGGATGACGATATACAAACAAACCATAAATAATTTTAAAAAAAGAAGTCAATTGCAAATATTGACTTCTTTTTTTTGTTTTAATACCCACCAATACAGTCTTTTGCTACAAAATGAAATTGTAAAGTAAAGCATTTTTTATTTTCCATACTTGCATCCATTTCTTCTTTCATTATCTCTTAACTCCTTAAGGGGTTTTTAGTTTTTTTATCAGGTCTTTAATACATCGTGACCATTGATTAATGTGGTTTCATATTTATCTTTAGAAAATAACCACTACAAATAGTTTGGACAGAATAAATTATAGAGATTACTGGTATATTGTGTATTTTTGAACATTATTGAGGGATATTATTTTTCATTGAATGAAAAGATCTCTCAACGTGAGAGACTATGTGTGTGCTTAAAATAAAAGGTCGAGTTCCTCATTTTTCTTATTGCCTAATAAGATTGTGAAATACTGAACTTACACTAACTGGTGCTTTACTTCAAGAAAGAAGTAAGGCTTATTTTGTTGAAAACAAAAACATAAATAGTAGAGTTCCAGAAGAAAAATAAAAAAATAAAGGAATTCATAATGAATTAGTGGAATATTTTAGCGTATTGATAATTATTCCCTGATAACAAGGAGGTGTTCTTTTTGCAAAATAAAATTAAAATAATTATCTCTATCAGCCTTATTTTAGTTGTTTCTTATTTTATTAACATTGCATTAAAAGATGATATTAAAGAAATTGAAAAAGCTGTTTATTCTTTAAACCAACCATTTACTAAAATTGCTTATATAAAGTTTTTAGATAATAACCAAGCCATTGTATTTTATGAACATGCTTCTACTAATATAGAGTATTTCGGAAATATAAGATTAAAGAAAAATATTTTTGGATGGAAATTGGGTAACAGTAGTAGTGGTCAAACCCCTAATGATCATAAATTAGATTGGCACTATTCAAATTTGAAGAATGATTTTTCAAAGTATACTGATGTGCTCAGTGGAAAAATTTTAGATTCTGAAATAAAAGAGGTTTTTATTGTTACTAAAAATAATAAGGAATATCAAGCTAAAATCATCAAATATTACAATGGAAATAGATTCTGGTACTTAGTAACGGATGGAGAAGAATTACCAGGATCTACTGTAACAGGTCTTTCAATTGATGGGAAAATAATAGAGGAGATAAAAATGTAATCACGTTCTCCTTTTTCACTACCATGAAAATTAACTTCTGTAATAAAGTGAAAAAGGCAATACTGAAGAAGACGCAGCTCATTCGTTTTTAAAAAAAGGGGAGAGCGCCAA
>NZ_JBHVSI010000049.1:0-2151 GCF_042885335.1 Neobacillus sp. NPDC058068
CCCGCAGGCGCTTTAGCGCCGAGGAGGCTCACCGCCCGCCCCGCGGAAAGCGAAGCGCCTGGAACGGAAATCAACATTCTCTTTTAACACAGCCTTTATTTTAATAGATTCCTATATTTCACGAACATAATTTTATATTTAACTATAAAATGTTCGTGTTTTGTTGATTTTTAAGTGGGAAATTGTTAAACTATTGTGGTGCTAATAAATAATAACAGGAAACAAAAATTTCGGAGGTGCGTTAAATGTCATCAGTAGTGGTAGTTGGTACGCAGTGGGGAGACGAAGGCAAGGGAAAGATAACTGACTTTTTGTCTGAAAATGCAGAGGTAATTGCGCGTTATCAAGGTGGAAACAACGCAGGCCACACCATCAAATTTAACGGAGAAACCTACAAATTACACTTAATTCCATCGGGGATTTTTAATAAAGAAAAAATAAGCGTAATCGGCAATGGAATGGTTGTTGATCCAAAAGCATTGGTTACGGAATTGGCCTATTTACATGAAAAAGGCGTTACAACTGAGAATCTTCGGATTAGCAATCGTGCCCATGTGATCCTTCCATATCATTTAAAATTGGATGAAGTGGAAGAAGAAAGTAAGGGTGCTAATAAGATTGGTACGACCAAAAAGGGAATCGGACCTGCCTATATGGACAAGGCCGCCCGCGTCGGTATTCGAATCGCTGACTTGCTTGAGCGCGATGTGTTTGAGGAAAAACTTGAGCGGAATCTTGCTGAGAAAAACCGCTTATTTGAACGGATTTATGAGACGACCGGCTTTAAGAAAGAAGAAATCTTAGATGAATATTTTGAGTATGGACAGCAGATTAAGCAATATGTCTGCGATACATCTGTGGTGTTAAATGATGCTCTAGATGACGGTAAGCGGGTGCTCTTTGAAGGTGCCCAGGGTGTTATGCTGGATATTGACCAAGGCACGTATCCTTTTGTTACATCATCTAACCCAGTTGCCGGCGGAGTAACGATTGGATCAGGTGTTGGTCCATCGAAAATTACCCATGCCGTTGGCGTTTGTAAGGCATACACATCCCGTGTCGGGGATGGCCCGTTTCCTACTGAATTAAATGATGAAACGGGAAACCGTATCCGTGAGGTTGGACGCGAATACGGCACTACAACAGGACGCCCGCGCCGTGTCGGCTGGTTTGATAGCGTCGTTGTCCGTCATGCCCGCCGTGTCAGCGGGTTAACCGATCTTTCCCTTAATTCGATTGACGTCTTAACAGGTATCGAAACGTTGAAAATATGTACGGCCTATCGCTATAAAGGTGAACTCATTACAGAGTATCCAGCGAGCTTAAAGGTATTAGCGGAGTGTGAACCTGTATATGAGGAGCTTTCAGGCTGGAATGAGGATATTACAGGCGTTAAATCATTAGATGAACTGCCTGCAAATGCCCGCCATTATATTGAGCGTGTCACCCAGCTTACAGGAGTTCCGCTGACCACCTTCTCTGTCGGCCCAGATCGAAACCAAACAAACGTCGTTCGCAGCCCTTGGAGACAGATTTAAATCAAGAATAAGAGCCCTCAAAATTTGAGGGCTTCATTTATTTAAAATTTTTTTAAAAAAAGTATTGCCTATTAGCTATTATCCATGATATTATAAAAAGCGTCGTCACAATACGACAAATTACTTAACTCAGTACGAGCCATTAGCTCAGTTGGTAGAGCATCTGACTTTTAATCAGAGGGTCGAAGGTTCGAGTCCTTCATGGCTCACCATTTTTAATAATATGGCCCCTTGGTCAAGTGGTTAAGACACCTCCCTTTCACGGAGGTAACACGGGTTCGAATCCCGTAGGGGTCATTGGTTTTGGTCTGGTAGTTCAGTTGGTTAGAATGCCTGCCTGTCACGCAGGAGGTCGCGGGTTCGAGTCCCGTCCAGACCGCCATACATAAATGGCTCAGTAGCTCAGTCGGTAGAGCAAAGGACTGAAAATCCTTGTGTCGGCGGTTCGATTCCGTCCTGAGCCATACAAAAAGAAGCTTGCTAACGCAGGTTTCTTTTTTTTGGCTGTGTTAAAGCATATTGTTGATTTTGAGCACAATGTTGATTGGAGTGGAAGGCGCGAGACTCCTGCGGGAGCAGCGGGACAGGTGAGACCCCGCAGGCGCTTTAGCGC
>NZ_JBHVSI010000050.1:0-1863 GCF_042885335.1 Neobacillus sp. NPDC058068
GACAGAGTCAGCTCTCATCAAGAAGATGTATCACGATTGGATTCGATTCCTGGTATAGCAACCAGAATGGCTGAGCAAATTCTATCCGAAATTGGGACTGATGTGAAGAAACAATTCCCCACTGCAGCTCATATGTGTTCTTGGGCAGGATTAGTTCCTGGGCAAAATGAAAGCGCTGGAAAAAGAAAATCAGCCAAAACTAAAAAAGGAAATAAGTATTTAAGATCGGCGTTAACGGAAGCAGCTCATTCAGTAAGAGGATCCAAAAACTATCTCGGAGCACTATATAGACGTACAGCATCCCGAAAGGGTAAGAAACGTGCTGGTATTGTAGTCGCTCATGCAATGTTACGTATCTCTTATTATCTCTTAACCCGAAAAGAATTGTATGTAGACTTAGGCGAAGACTACTTTGACAAGCAGAGACAACAATCTATCGTTCGGCATTCACTGAGACGACTCGAAAGTTTAGGATACACCGTTACGTTAGAAGAACCTAAAGCTTCCTAATCCAGTTAACATTATTACCATAGCTCCATGATATTGGCGCTCTCCCCTTTTTTAAAAAACGAATGAGCTGCGTCTTCTTCAGTATTGCCTTTTTCACTTTATTAAAGAAGTTAATTTTCATGGTAGTGCAATAAGAAAAGGGACCGCTCCAGCAAGCCCATATTCATCATAAGTTCCAACTAGTTCAACAAGAAACTTAATAAAAGTAGTTTTTTAAGTCGATTATTAATCCCTATAACCCTCTCTTTTTTATTTTCTTCTAAAAGAATGATTATCTTTCCTAATCTTCCTATAATAATAACTGGCATAGTCACAAAAAAGTATAAGTAATACTAATTCATCGGTCCATATAAATCAGATAAATTTTCCAGTGTAGGCATCCATAATAACGGTTGGTTCTTTACCATTAAATTTAATTGTAACCTCCCACTGTTTTCTATTCGTTAGTTCATTCCAAAATCCACGCTTTTGATTTAAAGAGGCTCTTATATTATCTGGTGGAATTTCTTTTAACTCCAGATATGTATCTGATTTTTTCCATTCTTCTGGAGGATTTTTCAAGTGTTCTTCCGCTTTGATTATCGCTTCACCTGTAGTCATAATGGGCAATTGATATAAATATAAAAAAAGAATCGTCATACTAACTACTAACCCTAATAAAATCTTTTTCAAAGAAGTGCCTCTTTACTATAAAATCAACCTCAAATGTAGCAGCAAAGAGCAAGGGAATTTTATTTCTACTTCCTTCTCTATCCTGTAAACGTTAGTTTACAATAAAAAGCTGACCAGGAATGGCTTAGCTGGTTCTTCAACTCAAGCACCCGTTACTTGAATAAGCACCATCTGTTCATTCGAATAATTTTTTATATAACGATGGGCATATAGATTTCACTATAATGAAAGAAAATAAGATTAATAATAATCCAACACCACTACAATAAGTGAATATACGAAAAACTCCGGTATATTCTTTTATCGGTTCAGGAAGATAAAAGCCTATAAATAAACTTGTAAGAAATATAAACGATAATGATGGAAGAACCTTTAAACAATGGTCTTTAACACCCTTTTTTTCAAAGAAGTCCATTGATATCTCGACTAATTTGTTCATTAAAAAAAGGTATAAGAATCCAGTAATTACTCCAATAAGAATTGCCATCCTAATACTCCATCCTTGTTCAAAGCCCTTTAAATAAAATTGCTTATTCTTAATATATTCGGAGTTAAATATCCTATTTCCTTCTTGCACTAACCTGTCCTTTAGCTCAATAAAAACAGGATCGCCGCAGCAACCCCGCTGTTCAACTAATGCACCCGTTACTTGAATAAAAAGTAAGTATAATCAAGCCCCCA
>NZ_JBHVSI010000051.1:0-1803 GCF_042885335.1 Neobacillus sp. NPDC058068
ATAGCATTCCTGTAGATCGTTAAATATCAGGTTTGAAAAAAATAGAGCCCCTCAGTAAGATACGAGTATAGAGACCAATCTAAACTCAGTGTCTTAAGGAGGAAGCACTACTATGAATTTTAAAATGCAAAACAAACAAAATCAACTAATAGAAAGAATTTCCGATACACATCTTATTGTTGGTGTGGATATCGCTCAACAACTACACGTTGCTCGAGCTGTTAACTTCCGTGGAATTGTAGTTGGAGATCCTCTTTCATTTGAAAATAATGAAGAGGGGTTCGTAAAACTATTAAGTTGGATTCAAAAATTACAAAAACTAAAAAAATTAGATTCAATAATAGTTGGTATGGAGCCTACAGGCCATTACTGGATTAACCTATCCCAATGGTTATATAACCAAAACATTGAGGTAGTTACAGTCAATCCCCATTTAGTAAAAAGGAATAAAGAGAATCGGGATAATACCCAATCTAAGAGTGATAAAAAGGATGCGCTCGTTATCGCGGATATGGTCAAAAACGGGTACTATTCCTTTATTCGCCCATCATCAGAAACATTTGAGAAACTTAGAGTTCTAATGTCTAATCGTGATGTGGTTGTAAAACGCCTCGTCATGTCTATTAATCAAATTAATCGATGGGTAGATGTTGTCTTTCCAGAGCTGCGGCAAGTGTTTAACGATGTTTCGTGCAAAGGGGCCATCGCAACCCTTCGTTTGTTTCCAACTCCAGTTGAAATATCTTCAATGGAGCCACTAGATGTCATGAGGGGATGGAAGTCATTAATGAAAAGACAACCAGGACCTAAAAAAGCTCAATTACTGATCAATCTAGCAAAATCTTCTATTGGAACCGGACAAGCACTTGATGCTTATAAATTCCATTTAGAACAATTACTAGAGGAATATGACCTCGCTGCAAAACAACTCGAAAGAGTTGAACAACAAGTTAAAGATGTCCTCTACAAAATACCATTCGCGAAAAAACTACTTATGATTAAGGGAATAAGTGAAATTTCATTAGCTGGGATACTAGGTGAGTCAGGAGACTTAAGCGGATTCTCTCATGGAAACTCTCTATTACGCCATGCAGGATTGCATCTAGCTGAAGCAAGCTCAGGCAAATGGAAAGGTCAGATTGTCATTTCAAAGCGCGGAAGATCTCGGCTAAGGCGTTTCCTCTACTTAGCAACTATGAGCCTTGTGATGAATAACCCTGAATTTAAAGCACTCCATTCCCATAATGTGAAGGTTAAAAAGATAAAGAAAATGAAATCAATCATGAAACTGATAGGGAAACTAGCAAGGATTTTTGTAGGAATAGCACGAAGTAATGAGTCTTATTGTCCAAGTAAAGTCCAAGTATTACTCCCCTTAGCAGCTTAGATTGAAAACATTTGATATATAAATTGTATAAATTAAAATAGTAAACTTTAATTTTTGAATGTTGTCTTATTCGTAGGATTTCAAATATGTACGGAGTACCAGGTTTCTTCAACAAAAGGGCACTGTGACCCATCAGGATAGCATAACTGGCCTCCACCCCTTGGATAGGCATGACGAAGGAATGAGAGGGCAATTGACCCGTTGAGACATGGGAGGGAAAGCCTCCAGGGGCGGCGTGGAGATGTACATTATATGGTAAAATATGGAGTGGTAGCTGACTCCTTTATTTAACTATGCCTTCACGAAGCCAAATTATTCAGTACTCATTTCAATTACAAGTAAATCCAATTACAAGGGATATGAAATCCTGCGAATAAGTGAGCATTCGAGAGATATTCGTATTAAACTGAGGGAGT
>NZ_JBHVSI010000052.1:0-1678 GCF_042885335.1 Neobacillus sp. NPDC058068
TGATATGCTCCCCTTAAGGTAGACAGATTAAAAAATAAAAAATCTGGCTACTCTTAAGGGGAGTATTTATTATGTCTAAAAGAGCTTATTCAGCTGAGGAAAAGTTTGAAATCTTAACAGCGTATATAGAGGGGAAATATTCGTTAAACGAAATTACTAAAATCTATAAGGTGAACAAATCCACAATTATTGATTGGAAATATAATTTTGAAGAATATGGAACAGAAGGTCTTAAAGAGTCCTCAACCTGGAAAGAATACTCTAAAGAACTAAAGTTTTCCGCTATAGGAGACTATCAGTCTGGAGAATATTCCCTTAGAGAAGTTGCAAGAAAGTATGGAATATCATCAACTTCTACCCTTAGGAAATGGATTAATAAGTATAATAATAGTCATAGAGAAATTAAGGCAACTGCCAAGGGGATGAGCCAATCTATGACTAAAGGAAGATCAACAATCTGGGAAGAACGAATTCAAGTGGTCTTATATTGTATAGAGAACGGGAAAGATTATCAGAAAGCTGCGGAGACTTATGAAGTTTCCTATCAACAGGTATATCAGTGGGTTAAGAAGTATGAAAATGGTGGAGATGAAGCTCTTAAAGATAAACGTGGAAGAAATAAAGTAGAAGCGGAACTATCTCCAGAAGAGAAAATCAGACTAGAGATGAAAAGGTTAAAACGGGAAAATGAACGGTTACGTGCAGAGAATTTATTTTTAAAAAAGTTAGAGGAAATCGAAAGGAGGCGAAAATAAGCCAAATCCGATTTGAAGATAAATATACCGCTATTCAAGAACTTCATGAGGAAGAGAATCTAGCTATTATTCTACTATGTGAAATCTCCGGAATTTCTAGAGGCGCTTACTATAAGTGGCTTAATCGTACGCCTTCTGCTCGAGATCTTCAGAATGAAGCAATCATAAAAGAGATAAAGTCACTCCATGAGGAACTTGATGGTATCTACGGATACCGTCGAATGACGTTGAACATAAATCGTAAGTTTAATCAGAATTTTAATCATAAACGTATTTATAGATTGATGAAAATATCTAGAATACAATCTGTCATTCGAAGAAAGAAAAAACCTTATAAGCGCTCTACCCCTCAACATGTGGCGGAGAATGTGTTGAATCGTGAGTTCACGGCGGAAAAGCCAAATGAAAAATGGGTAACGGATGTCACGGAATTCAAATATGGTTCCTCAAAAAAGTCTTATTTAGGCGCTATTCTTGACCTGTATGATGGATCAATTGTTAGTTATGTTTTAGGACATTCCAATAATAATAACCTTGTGTTCAAGACGCTTGACCAAGCCACAGAGCTTTTGGCTGGGGACCATCCGCTTATCCATAGTGATCGTGGGTTCCAGTATACTTCTCATGGGTTTAAACGCAGGATAGATAAAGCAGAGATGACACAAAGTATGTCGCGAGTCGGTAGATGTATTGATAATGGACCAATGGAATCTTTTTGGGGAACACTCAAATGTGAGAAGTATTATTTAAATAAGTATGAGACATTTGAAGAGCTTTCCAAAGCGATAGATGATTACATTCATTTTTATAATCATAATAGATATCAAAAACGACTAAACGGCCTTAGCCCTATGGAATATAGAGCTAAAGCCGCTTAGATCATTTTTATTATTTCCACTGTCTACTTGACGGGGTGCAGTTCA
>NZ_JBHVSI010000053.1:0-1527 GCF_042885335.1 Neobacillus sp. NPDC058068
GGTTCGGTGCGGGCCTGTCCTTCCCCCGGCTCACCCAGGGCCTGCTGGCGGTCACCAGCTGGCAGACCGTCGGACTCGGCGAACTGGAGGCCGCCGGCCGGCGCCTGGAGAGCCTGCTGCGCGAGAGCCAGCCCGACGCCCAGGTGCGCCGGGACAAGGTGGCGAAATGGATCAGACAGGTCGCCCCGAACCTCGGCACCGCGGCCGGGCTGGGCCCCGGGGTCAACGAACTCGTCGCCTCGCTCGCCGACATCGTCGCCACCGAACTGCTCGGCGCCCGCGCCAACACGCACCGCCTGCGCTGGTGGGCCGAACGGCGGGTCAGCGCCCAGGGCGAGGCGAACGTCCAGCTCTCCGAGCTCGCCCGCGGCTTCCGCGGCAACGCGCACGACCGCGAGCGCGCCGAGCGGCACCTGATGGCCGCCCTCCTGGCGGACATCGACGACCACTACACCTGGGTGCGCCTGAAGAACCGGGTGCCGCGCCCGCTGCTGCTCCTGGACAACGCCCACTCCCCGCTCGGCCGCCCGGTCCTGGACACGCTGACCCGGGTCTGGCACGAGGAGACGGTCCGGACGCGGCCGGGCGTGGTCGTCACCGTCCTGGCACCGGAACCGGCCACCCCCGACCCCGAGGGCACCACCGCGACGACACGCAACGCCACCGGCCCGTTCTGGCGCGAGGACCGGCCGCAGACACCGGCCGACTGGACCCTGCGGCTGCCGCTGGCCCAGCTGACCCTCGACGAGGTCACGTGGATGTTCGGCACGGACCACCCCGGGCCCGACACCGCCCAGTTGATCCACCGCCTCAGCGCGGGCCGGGCCGGAATCGCCCACGCCCTGGTCCAGGCCGCCCGACGGGCCGTGCGCCTCGGGCAGAACCCCGACCCGCGCACCCTGTTCGACCTGCCCGCCGAGGACGAGCCCGGCACACCGGCGCACGAGCGGCTGCTGCGCCTGCTGGTCCCCGACGACATCGCCCGGGAGCGCCTGACCAACTTCGCCCCGGCGCTCGACGAGGACGCCGCCCACGCGCTCGACGCCCACTACCCGCCCGGCGACAACGGGACCCTGCGCGTCCAGACGAGCAGAGGGCTGCTGCAGCGCGACCACTGGGGCGCCCACCCGTGGCCGGGCATCGGCGCGCCGTTCGTCGGCGACCCCACCCTGCGCGCCCTGCTCGGCCACCGCCTGGTCACCGCGCTCGACGCGACCCCCGGGGCCGAGCGGTGGCACGACATCCACGAGACCCTCTGCGACCGCTACGCCCCGCAGACCGCGGCCCCGCAGGCCGCCGCCGCCCCGCCCGACGACCGCTTCCTGCACCACTCCCTCGCCGTCCTCGACACGGGCACCGTCGCGCGCGCCCTCCACCGGCGCCTGGCCGACCACGACACGGCCGGCTGGCTCACCGCCCTCAACCTGGTCTGCGCCGCGCCGCACCCGCCCCGGAACCTGACCGCCCTCGCGGCCCGGCCCGAGGACTGCCCGGCCTGCGGGGGCGCCGGCACCCCCGTGCACCAGG
>NZ_JBHVSI010000054.1:0-1441 GCF_042885335.1 Neobacillus sp. NPDC058068
TGAAGTGACCCCGAAAAGTTAGACAGATTATTTAATTAAGCAGCTATTAGGGTTTGAGTTCGGTATTGCACTGGACTCAAACCTTTTAATTTTGTTTTAATTCGTTTGTTATTGTAATAATCGATATATAATGCTAATTCTTGTTTAAATTGTTCAACACTTTCAAACTCTTGAGTATATAAAAATTCCGACTTTAAGATACCAAAAAAGTTTTCCATTACTGCGTTATCATAACAGTTTCCTTTTCGTGACATACTTTGTGTGATGTTAAGTTGTTTCAATACATGTTGGTACTGGGGCATGCGGTAATGCCAACCTTGATCCGAGTGTATAAGCAACTTTTCCCCTTCTGTTAGTTTTTCGAATGCTTGGTCCATCATCGTCTTAACAAGGGAATATCTTGGTCTTGAATCGATGGTATATGTAATGATTTCACTATTAAATAAATCTAATATTGGAGATAAATAAAGCTTTTCTCCAAATAATTTAATTTCAGTAATATCCGTTACCCACTTCTCATTTGGATTTTCTGCCTCGAAGTTACGGTCCAAAATATTTGGTGCCGTTTTCCCAACTTCTCCTTTATATGAGCGATATTTTCTCATACGAACCATACTTTTTAGACCTAATTCTTGCATTAGTCTTTGGACCTTTTTATGATTCACCTTATGTCCTTGATTTTTTAATTCAGCCTTAATACGACGGTATCCATAGCGTCCTTTATGTTCATGATAAATAGCCTGAATTAATGATTTTAATTCAGTATCTTTATCTGGACGATCAAAGGTTTTTACCCAATAATAGTACGTACTTCGTGGAATTCCAGCCAGTTTGATTAAACCACTAACAAGAAATTCAGACCTTAGTTCAAATACTACTTCCGCTTTGTCTCGCTTTGTAATTTTTCCTTTTTCTGAACTAAGGCATTCAACTTTTTTAAATAAGCATTCTCCATGCGTAAACGGTCTAATTCTGCCTGTAGTGAATCAATAGATCCTTCAACGGGTTTTGATTTCTTTGTATCCTTTTTCATTGTTAGACGCCCCTTTTTCTTTGATTCGAGAGCGTCTATACCTTGTGTTTCCAATTGTATTCTCCATTTTCGAATTAAAGCAGGAGAAGAAATTTTAAATATTGCAGCTGTTTCATTCGGAGACGTCCCGTTATCATTCATATAATTAAGTACGTCTAGTTTAAACTGTGCAGAATAACTTGTATAGGATTTTTTGAACGCTTCTTCACCATGATGTTCGTACTGCAATACCCAAGTCCTCACTATATTTTCAGACGTACCTATCGACGCCCCAATCGAAGCATAAGTACCTACTCCTTCTAAATATTGTTGAACCGCTACTAATTTATCCTCTGTTTTAAATTTAGCCATAGAAAAACTGCACCCCTTATTGTTAGATTGTGTGTCCAACAAATGGGGTGCAGTTCA
>NZ_JBHVSI010000055.1:0-1418 GCF_042885335.1 Neobacillus sp. NPDC058068
CACCAAGAATCCAGTGGCGGGCCAGACCCTCAACAGTGCGTCGGCGCCCTCGCTGCGGGCCAGCATGTCCGCAGCTCGCGGCAGCCGAGCCACGACGCCGTCCTCGGAGTACTCGCACGACCACCCCTGCGATCGCATCAGATCAAGCACCGCCTGCCAGTCCTCGACCGACGTGTCTGCGACCCGCGCATCCGGAAGCGACCCCATCAGGTCAGGGTCGAAGAAGTTCCTGACGTCGTCCCACAGCAGATCCGGCATCCCGCCATGCTGCCTGGCCACCCGCCCGAACGCAGCCCGATTTCCTTGACGAACCCTATAGAGGCACCCCCCGGAGGCCATCGCCGCCGCCCGGGCGGGTCGCCGTCCGCGCCCGAGCCCCTGATACCCACCTGGTCCTGCTCGCCGTCGACCGCCCCGGTTCGCCGACGGTCGTGCCGCTCGCCGCTGGCGCGGTACCGGGCGGCGCCCGGGCGCCCCGGAGCCCCTTGTCGGCGTACACATTGAGGTGCCCAGCCGCGTACACGTGAACGTGCTCACTGCGCGCAGGCTTGGGTGCTGTGTCGAGCTCGGTTCGGCCGGTGGAACTGGGACCGCTGTTCTACTGCTCGGGCGATCCGGCAGGTGCGGGCAGGTCGAGGACCCGGGCAAGGGCGGCGGCGACAGGAGCCTGGTGGTTGGGCAGTCGCCAGCGGGCCCAGTCGGCGGCCAGTGCGAGGAAGCCGGCCAGGTCGTGCTCGGCACCAGCGAGCAGGCTGCGGAGTTCAGCGACGGGTAGTTCGATCACCGGGCTGTCGCTCTGCTCGGCGTTGACCGTGAGCCGGACGGTGTCGCCGATGCACTCCGCGACCGGTGACACGGGTTCGTGGCCGAAGCCGAGCAGGCCGCCGCGCTCGACAAACCGGTGCCAGTCGCGCCAGTCCTCCAGCCCGTCGCAGCAGCCGGGCAGGAACACGGTGCCGGTGGTGGTGTCGGTGATCCGTAGACCGCCGGCCGCGAAGAGGTTGTCGAAGGTCAGCAGTCCGTGAAGGAAAGAGCCGAGCGGGTCGGCGGGCCGGGGAGGGCGGCTGTTGGCGGGGTCGTCGTCGGGGTCGATGTCGTTGCAGCTGACGATGCGCATCACCGCCGTCCCGACCTCGGCGGGCGAGAGTCCGCCGCTGAGGGGCAGGAAGCTGGCCGCCTCGGTCTCGGAGACGGGCCAGAGGTCAAAGCCATCAGGGCTGCGGATCTCCAGGACGGGCTGCATCACGATCACCCGGCGAAGTGTTCCGCACAACCTGCCCTCAGCGCCTCCCGATTACGCGAGGCGCCGCGTTCTGTCGAGCCGGGTTCAGCGTGAAACCTGAGCACCTTCAGCTGTACCGCCCTGGGTAGACCCGGGTGTACGCCGACACCCGTGATGCCCGCCCGGTCCTCGCGGC
>NZ_JBHVSI010000056.1:0-1381 GCF_042885335.1 Neobacillus sp. NPDC058068
TTTTCACTCTCACTTTCTTTTATATAAATAATAACATAATTTTCAATCTATATATTTTAGTTTTAAATCAAGGTTTTCCTTCTTACACTAAACTGCCCGTTAGCTTAACAAGAAGCGTGATTTCCGAAGCGGTCCCCATTTTTTACTCTTGCACCCCTTAGCTTAAGTACAATTCTTCACAATAACATTTCGGAGATTTTGATTACTGATAAAAAAAGATTCATCATTGTGTAAGTCTTTTCTTCTTAATGCATCATTGTTAGTGTGTCCCAGTTATCAGATCACCAATAAAATAGCCCCAAGTGATAATAATAAAGCAGAACTTCTAAACTTTATGTATAGAAGAAGGCAATAATTCGAGCAGCGGGATAAATTAGAAATTGTCCCAGAAGTGTTCCAATAAGTTTTGTTCCTATTAACATAATTACAAGGGCTTTAACATCTCCATACGGTCGTTTACCCCTAAGTGCTTGATCAGTTATAATCGCAGATTGGGGATCAACCAACAGAGTTAATAAAATGGTTGCTATACCGTTTATCATTCCAGATGAAGCTGACGCAGCCAAACGAAATTTTTCGTCCACAAAGAATGCTGCATAATAAGCAGCAATTACTCCAATGGTATATATGGCTGTAATGATCGTATTAAGAATTAAAAATCTTTTTGGAATTTCTCGAAATCTTAAACTTAACATCATATTTTTTCTTGGGCTAGTAGTACTTTTAACTATTCTTTTTATGTTATTAATACTCAATGCTTCTACTATGATAGAAGGGACTGATCCTCTTACTTCAAGCTTATCTACAGCTTTTGAAAATAACCTTAAAAAGGTGGGGATTAACACAATTCCTACAATAGTACCTATAGTGGCAGATAAAATTACAAGTCTAATATCGGATAAAGGATCTTGATGTTTTAATATACTAATTCCAATTAATCCACCAACTAAAGGAGCTTGGAACATATTTGCTGTCCTAGATACTAAAACAAAAATATTAAATAAAGATATAGAAAGTGCGAATTTCCCGTTTTTTACAGAGTTAAGTCGGACTGAATATGCCAATGTGTCAATTAAATGTACTATTAATGTCAAAAATGTTAATTCAAGCAAATGCATTGTCATATCGAATGCCCTCATCTATTCTAATAATTCACCACTATATTATAAAAAATTTTTACATTTCATAGACAAATTATTTATCTACTTAAATTTTTGGGTTGCACTTTTACCTTGTTAAACATTTTCAAAGTTAGAGTACAAAACCTAGCTTTTTTTATTAACCTGCCCGTTAGCCATCCATGAAGCGCAAAAATCAGCGCTTCACCACAGAGAATGAAAATGGGTTAAAACCGTCAATACTGATTCTACGGCTGGGAGAG
>NZ_JBHVSI010000058.1:0-1363 GCF_042885335.1 Neobacillus sp. NPDC058068
GCCCTGCTGGGCTCTTCTGCCTGTGCCTGGGGCGGGGGATCTGCTGCGGGCGCGGGTCCCGGCCGTGTGCCAGCCGCCGGGAGCCTGTCTGCGGCGCGACTGCCGGGCTGGCGCCACCGGGGCGGTAGCAGGCGGCGGGACCAGGTCGCCAGCAGGCCGACTCAGCCTCCTGGCGGACGGCCGCGCGCCGGGGCCGCCGCAGTGCGGTAACCCGGCCGGCACCGCACCGGCCCGGTTGGTGCTGCCGGAGTAGCGCCCCGGCAGCCGCGACAACGCCGGCGGCCTCGCGGAGTGCGGGCAACACGCCCCGAGCGCCGGCGTTCGGTGTTCGGTGTTTGCCCTGCGCGGGTGCGGCGGCGGGTGGGAGAACCCCCTTCCACGCGCGGGGGCTGTCCCGCGCACGGGGCGAGACAGCGAGGCGGGGGCGCGGGATGCGTCGAGAAGCACGGACACCAGCGGCTGGACCGCACCCGGCGGCCGAAGCGGGCCCCGGGGCGGTGGTGGTCCCGCCGGCGGCGAGGGGCGCGGAACCGGCTGCGGGGCCCGATGGAGACCAGCGTCCGGCCGTCGGCCCGCGACGGTGCAGGCTGGCCTGCACCAGGCTGCGGCCGTTCACTGGCAGCACCTCAGCTCGGATACCGAACGGATCATCGGCCACGACCACCCCGACAGCCTCACCCGCCCGGCACAACCTCGCCATCGCCCACTGGCAGGCCGGGCACACCGGAGAAGCGATCGCCATTGAGGAGCGGGTGCTCACCGACCGCGAACACATCCTCGGCCACAACCACCCCGACACCTTGGCTGCTGTGGAGGTGCTTCGGCGCCGGCGCGCTGCCTGACCCGGTGGCGGTCGGGGGTTCCCGCCACCGGGGCGGTGTCGTGTTGCGGGCGGTGGTGGCCTCGGTGACGGCCGGTGCGGTACTCGGCGAGCTGGAGCGCGAACTTCCCGCCTTGGCCGCCACGATGGACGAGGTCGCCGAGGCTGGCCAGGCCGCCCGGCAGCGCCGGGGTGCACCACGCCCGTTCTTCCCGGTGCGGCCTCGGGGTCTGGCGTTGCGCTTATGTCAGCGGGCGAGGGTCACGGTCAGCGGATCGTCCGGGCAGCCGGTCGCCAGCTGCTTCATCGCCTCCCGCTCCCGGGCGTCCACGGTTAGGCGCCAGCGGGTCTTCACCGCTGTCCAGTCCGTGAGGTAGGTGCAGCGGTAGGCGTCCAGCGGTGGCAGCCACTCGGAGATGTCCTTGTCCGCCTTCGCCCTGTTGCTGCGCGCCGAGACCGCGACCAGGGACCGGTCGTCGCCTAGGTCGTTCGCGTAGGCCTCCCGCTCGCCGGCGGTCCACGCCGAGGCCCCGACTGGCAGGG
>NZ_JBHVSI010000059.1:0-1325 GCF_042885335.1 Neobacillus sp. NPDC058068
GGTCGCTCAGGTGGTCCTCGGTGACGAACAGCCAGTCGGAGCGCTCGGCGGCCAGGACGCGCAGGCCGGCCGGGAGGTGCCCGACCTGGCGGCGCCACCACGGGCGCGGCCCGGCCGGGTCCGGCTCGGCCGGGCGCGGGCCCGGGTCGTCGTCGTCCAGCAGCTCGCCTTCGAGGATCTCCTCCTCGACCGGCTCCAGGCGCAGGTCGATACTCACGGGTCCCCCTTCTTTGTCTTTCCGGTTCGGGTCTCAGCGGCTGGAGGCGACGTGATTCAGGGCGTCCAGGACGACCTGACCGCCCTTGGAGAGGGCCTCGTTGGCGTAGTAGGTGACCAGCGGGATCGCGGCCAGCGAGGCGCCGTTGACGAAGCCGAGCCTCACCTTCCACTTGTCCAGACCGCTGGCGGTGGTGCCCGGGGTCCGCGCACCCGCGCCCGCCGCGCCCTTGGCGGACTTGCGGGCGCCGGCCAGCACGACGGCGACGACGAACAGGAGCAGCGCGCCGCCGCCGCCGACCGGTACCGGGGTCGCGCCCTGGAACTGGGCGGTGGAGGCCGCGCCGGTGGAGCTCCACAGGGACAGCTGGCCGCCCCAGGCGGAGGCCTTGTAGCCGAGCCAGCCCAGGCCGCCGAGGATGCCGCCGGCGCACAGCCCGCACAGCACGCCGAAACCGGTGCCGATGGCGTAGGGGAAGAGGCTGGCGTGGTCCGCGCCGGCGCCGGCGGCGCGCCCGTAGACCCCGCCGCCCTTGCCGCCGACCTTCGGCAGCGGGATGCCGTAGGTACGGGCGAGCTGCCAGCCCGTCAGGCCGAAAACAGCGGCGTAGGTGCCGAGGGTGACGTCCATGATCAGTGTCCTCCGGTGAACGCGGTGGTGAGCCAGGTGATGGCATCGGTGACAGCCGGCAGCGACAGGCAGCCGGACAGGATGGGAATCCACACCGCCGTGCGGCGCAGCAGCGAGACCTCGGCCCGCTGCGCGCCGACGAGCGGCAGGGCGATCGCGGCCAGCTCGACGGCGGCGGTGGTGGCGGTGTTCGCGTGGAGAGCGGCGCAGCCGTAGTAGGCGGCGCCGGCCAGGGTCAGGGACCGCAGGGCGGGTTTGCCACCCCACAGGATCGCGATGGCGGCGGCGGCGTCGGCGCCGTAGGAGCCGGTGATGATCGGCAGCTGGTGGTGCAGGAGCCAGGCGGGGACGGCGGCCAGGGCGGCGGCGGTGGCGTTGGCGCCCAGCTGCAGCCAGGAGAAGTCCCAGAACGGCTCGGGCTCGGCGGGCGGGGCGACCACCATGACCGGGACCGGTTGCGGGGCCACGACCTCGACCC
>NZ_JBHVSI010000060.1:0-1309 GCF_042885335.1 Neobacillus sp. NPDC058068
GGATCAAGAAGAGTCTGCCGCTCTGCCTGATCGGCGACTCCGGCACCGGCAAGTCCCACCTGCTGATCGCGCTCGGCACCGAGGCCGCGATGGCCGGCTTCCGCGTCAAGTACGTGCTCGCCACCAAGCTCGTCAACGAGCTCGTCGAGGCAGCCGACGAGAAGCAGCTCGCCAAGACCATCGCCCGCTACGGCCGCGTCGACCTGCTCTGCATCGACGAGCTGGGCTACATGGAACTCGACCGCAGAGGAGCCGAGTTGCTGTTCCAGGTTCTGACCGAGCGGGAGGAGAAGAACAGCGTCGCCATCGCCTCGAACGAGTCGTTCGCCGGCTGGACCAAGACCTTCACCGACCCCCGCCTCTGCGCGGCCATCGTCGACCGCCTCACCTTCAACGGCACCATCATCGAGACCGGCACCGACTCCTACCGCCTCGCAAGCACCCGCGCCCGCGCCGAACAGCAAGCCGTCGGCTGACATCGCACGCCACGGATTCGTGGAACGTCCTCAGCGCTCCCGGATTCTCGACCACCACCAGCCGCCCACCGTCCACTCATCGACGGGACCCGGGTTCGGCAGCGTGCGGCGCTCGAACTCGTCGTCGATGCGATCCACGAGCCGGCCCAGGTCCCGCCGGGCACCACAAGGGAGGTGGAGCATGACCTCTTCCAGGTCATCGCGGGCATACTCGACCTCCAAGCCAGGCTGCCAGACATGGGACGCACTGAGATAGCGGCCCGGCAGCTTGAACATCCACTCGAAGCGGTCCAAGGCGTCAGCGACAGCGTTGGGCCATAGCCGCTCGTCTTCGAGACGGCGGATCGCTGCACGGGTCCGCGCGGAGACCCCTCGGACCCGACGCACTGCAACATTCCTGCGCGGCCGCCACCGTTCAGCACGGACGGCCTTCGGACGCCTACGCGGCATCGACCTTTCGGATCAGCATGGCGTCATGCTGACACAGCCCAGCCTGCTTCCGCACGCGTGACCACCACGCACCCGCCACGCCAGTGTTCCTACTTCTCACCAACATTCGTCGGATCCGCAGCCAACGAGTGATGCTGGAACCCACCGACAAGTGCTCTCGCCTATGACCTACGCAGCCACTCGGTCGAGCGGGCCGCCGTTCAGGCAGTGGCCGCTTCAGCCTCGCTGATGCGTTTGTGCAGTGCGGTCAGGAACTTCGGGTACCGGCCGTCGGCCCTGGCAGCGTCGAAGGCCGGGTGTTCGCCCGCCTTCGTCCAGGCGGTGCGGGCTTCCTCCCGCAGCTGCCGGAGCCGCTCGGTGAGGTCCGGGGGCCAGAACGAGGC
>NZ_JBHVSI010000061.1:0-1261 GCF_042885335.1 Neobacillus sp. NPDC058068
GTTACCCTTCGAACGCCCCAACGCCCTGGACCTGGCGCCACTGCTCGCACGCCTGCGCGAGGAAGGCCCGATCACCCGGGTGACGACACCCGCCGGCGACCCGGCCTGGCTGGTCACCCGCTACGAGGAAACCCGGGTGATCCTGAGCGACACCCGGTTCTCCCGGCTGCGCCCCGACACCGAGGACGCCCCGAGGATCTCGGCCTCGGCGCTGCACACACGCCCCGCCGTCACGCCCGAGGAGGAGGACCGCGAACACACCCGGATGCGCCGGATGCTGGCGCCCGCGTTCAGCGCGCCGCGGATGCGCCGGATGGGCGAGCGGATCGGGGAACTCGCCGCGTCCTGCCTGGACGCGATGGACGAGGACCGTTCGCGGGATCCGCGACGTGCCGTCAACCTGCACGACCACCTGTCGTTCCCGCTGCCGGTGATGGTGATCTGCGAGCTGCTGGGCGTGCCGGTCGCGGACCGGGACCTGCTGCGCGGCTGGTCGGAACGGATCGCCGCGCTGTACGGCGGCGCCGACGGGGCCGCGGCCATGGCCGAGTTCGAGGCGTATGTGGCCGCCGTCGCCGAGGAGAAGCGCAAGCGGCCGGGGCAGGACGTGATCAGCGACATCCTGGCCGTACAGGCGCAGGACCCCTCGTTCACCGAGGAGGAGATGACCCGCCTGGCGGTGGGGCTGCTGTTCGCGGGCCACGAGACGACGTCGACCCGGATCGACCTGGGGGTCCTGTTCCTGCTGAGCGACACCGCCCGGCGCGACCGCTTCACCGCCGACCCCGAGGGGTCCGCCCGCGCCACCGTGGAGGAGGTCCTGCGGATGGCCGCCCCCGGCGCCCTGGGCCTGACCCGCTACGCCCGCGAGGACGTCACCGTCGCCGGGACGGCGATCGCGCGGGGCGAGGCGGTACTGGTGGCCATCAACGCCGCGAACCGGGACGCGCGGGCCTTCGAGGAACCGGACGCCTTCGACCCGTCGCGTTCCCCCAACGCGCACCTGGCCTTCGGACACGGCGGTCACTACTGCATCGGCAACGCGCTCGCCCGCACCGAGATGCGGATCGCGCTGACCGCGCTGTTCCGGCGCTTCCCCGGCCTGCGGCTGGCGGTGGACGCGCGCAGCCTGCGCGACCACTCCGAACGGCTGGCGGGCGGCATCGGCGAGGTCCCGGTCCTGTGGTGAACGGGGACCATCGGCCCGAGCGGCCCACCGTACGGGTGGAGGTGGACACCTCACGGTGCGTGTCGTCGGGGC
>NZ_JBHVSI010000062.1:0-1224 GCF_042885335.1 Neobacillus sp. NPDC058068
AGGCGTAGCTGAAGGCGTCGCCGTCGAGGTAGTCGAGGAACGGGCCCCAGCCCTCGCTGGTGCCGAACCAGTCGTGCAGGACCAGGACGTGGTGGTCGCCGGTGCCGGTCGAGCGGTGAGGGATCGTCATGCCAACGGTCGTTCCCCGCGAACCGCCCGCCCGAACGGACAGTGCGCGGGGGGACGGGCGGCCGCCGCTCGCCGGGAGGTCCCGGTGCCGGGCGGTGCCCCGCGCCGTGGGTCTCGCCGGTCGAGTGAACGCAGGTCGAGTGAACTCAGGCGTCGCGCCGGGCGAAGGCCGGGGCGTGCTCGGGGAGCGGGCCGAAGGCGATCAGGCGGGACAGCAGCAGCGGGAAGCCGGGGACGTACCGGGCGAGCCGCACCAGCCGGGTGGGCGGGCCGGCCTGCCGGCCGGTGAGGACCGGTTCGAACATCACGTGGTGCAGGACCTGCTGCACCCCCTGCATGATCACGGTCGGCCGCCACCGGCGGTGCTGGACCCGGGCCAGGGCCGCCACGGTCGGGCGTCCGCGCCGCAGCGGTCCGGCGAGCAGGGTGGCGGCCGCGACGGCGTCCTGGATCGCGAGGTTGATGCCCACCCCGCCGGCCGGGGACATCGCGTGGGCGGCGTCGCCGATCAGCAGCAGCCCGTCCCGGTGCCAGCGGTTCAGCCGGTTGAGCCTGACGTCGAGCAGGTGGACGTCGTCGAGGCCGGCCAGTTGGTCGACCCGGTCGGCGTACTGGGGCAGCAGTTCGGCGATCCGGGCGCGGAACCGTTCGATGCCCTCGGCGCGCAGCTGCGGGTCGGCGCCCTTGGCGCGGAAGTAGGCGATCTGGAAGTAGTCGGCCCGGGCGAAGCTCAACGCCAGGTCGCCGTGGCCGAAGCCGGGGACGAGGCTGGGCGGCAGGCTCTGCTCGTGGGTGTGCCGGGGCAGCCGGAACCACCAGGTGTCGAAGGGCACCGGGAACTCCTCGGGCACCAGGCCGGCCGCCCGGCGCAGGGTGGAGTGCCGGCCGTCGGCGGCGACGGTGAGGTCGGCGTGGAGCTCGCCCTCCTCGCCGTCCCGGGTGCGGTACCGGACGCCGGTCACCCGGCCGGCGCCGTCCCGGAGCAGGCCGGTCGCCTCGGTGTTCATCCGCAGGGTGAAGGCGGGTTCCCGCCCGGCCTCCTCGACCAGGAAGTTCAGCAGGTCCCACTGCGGGATCATGGCGATGTAGTTGTAC
>NZ_JBHVSI010000063.1:0-1183 GCF_042885335.1 Neobacillus sp. NPDC058068
ACCACTTATCCAAAAGAATTTAAAGAATATGTTACCAAGCTAGTAGTTCTGGATGGCCGAAAGATAGTTGATATTTGCCAAGAGCTCAATATCCCCTACGATACCCTACAAAAGTGGGTGGCCAGTTACCGCAAGAAACAACAGGAAGACGAGCACTTAAGGCAGAGCCAGCTCATGACCGCTTCGGAATACAAAGAGCTGTATGAAACAGAGCGTCGTAAGAAACTTGAGCTCGAGGAGGAGGTGGCTATTCTAAAAAAGGCCATGCACATCTTCACGCAAGGAAAGAACTAAGGTTTGAATTTATATATGCTCACAAAGAGGAGCACTCAATCGTGAAGATGTGCAAGGTACTCGATGTCTCAACGGCTGGCTATTATAGGTGGCGAAAGCGCCAGGAAGACGATAAAACTGAAAGGGATAGGTTTAATCAACTTCTTGACGATAGGATCTTATTCCATTTCCATGACAACCTTGGTACTTACGGCAGTCCAAGAATTCATCAAATGCTTATAAGGGAGGACTTAAAGGTATCTGAAAAGAAAGTAGCCAATCGTATGAGAGAGCTAGGTTTATTTGCCATGCCTCCGAAAAAATATATTCATACCACAGATTCCCATCACGACAAGAAAGTCTATCGGAACGAGTTGGATCGGAAATTTAGGCCGGAAGCGCCAAACAAGGCGTGGGCTACGGACATTACTTATATCCATACAGGAGAGGGGTTCCTTTACCTCAACCCTGTCATCGACCTGTTTTCACGAAGGGTTATTAGCTATGCGATTGATGACTGTATGGATCAATCCTTGCCACTTCGTGCCTTAAGAAGGGCAATAGCTGAACGGAACCCATCAGAGGGTTGGATCCACCATTCTGACCGTGGTTCCCAGTATTGTTCAGTCAGGTATATTGAAGAACTCGTAGAGACCAAAGCTACAATCAGTATGAGCCGAAAAGGAACTCCGTATGACAATGCTTGTGTAGAGTCATTTTTTGCCTCACTGAAAAAAGAATATATTTATAAACTTGTATTCAAGACCAAAGCAGAAGCGATCGCAGCTATAGATTTTTATATCAACTTTTATAACAGAAAACGTATACACTCAACGCTAGGATACGCCAGTCCAATCGAGTATGAAAAGGCGTATGAAAAGGCGCAACGACGAGTCGCCTGTGAAGACCT
>NZ_JBHVSI010000064.1:0-1176 GCF_042885335.1 Neobacillus sp. NPDC058068
GAACAGAAAGACCAGTGGTGCGGTTTCGCGGGTGGTGTGGCTGGTGGTGACGTGGGCGGGATCGCGGGTCTCCAGGGCGGTGGCGATGGTGTCGGGGGTGGTGCCGGTGACGGTGCGGCGGTGCGGGAACGTGCGGCGGCCGGTGGCCAGGGTGTGGGCGGCGTCGGCGAGGTTGGGCTGTTCGCGGCGCAGGTGGGCGGCCAGTCGGTCGGTGGCTTCTTCGAGTGCCTGCGGGGTGCGGGCGGAGAGGACGAGTGTTTCGGTGGGGCGTGTGCCGGCGGGGGAGGCTTCGACGGCCGGCGCTTCTTCGAGGATGAGGTGGGCGTTGCTGCCGCCGAAGCCGAAGGCGCTGATCCCGGCGCGGCGGACGCGACCGTCGGTGCGCGGCCAGGGGCCGGGCTCGGCCTGGACCCGGAAGGGGCTGGTGGCGAAGTCGATGTCGGGGTTGCCGCGGGTGTAGTTCAGCGAGGCGGGGAGGAGTTCGTGCTTGAGCGCGAGCGTGGTCTTGAGCAGGCCCGCGACGCCGGCGGCGGCGTCGAGGTGGCCGATGTTCCCCTTGACCGAGCCGAGGGCCCAGGACCCGGTGTCGCCGAACGCCCGTGACAGCGCCTGCACCTCGATCGGGTCGCCCAGCGAGGTGCCCGTGCCGTGCGCCTCGATGTAGTCGATGTCCGTGGGTGCGAGGCCCGCGCCGGCGAGCGCGGCGGAGATGACCGCGGCCTGACCGCCGACGGTCGGTGCCGTGAAACCGACCTTCACCGCGCCGTCGTTGTTGATCGCCGAGCCCCTGATCACGGCGTGGACGGTGTCGCCGTCGGCCAGCGCATCCTCCAGCCGCTTCAGGGCCACCACGCCGACACCGTTGCCGAAGACCGTGCCCCGGGCGTCCGCGTCGAACGGGTGGACGTGCCCGTCGGGGGACACGAAGGACCCGTCCTGGTGCAGGTAGCCGGTGCCCGGGTTCGGGTCGACGTGGACGCCACCCGCCAGGGCGAGGTCGCACTCCCCGGCGAGCAGGCTCCGGCAGGCGGTGTGGGCGGCGACCAGCGCGGTCGAGCAGGCGGCGCGCAGCGAGACCGCGGGGCCCTTCAGGTCCAGCTTGTACGACACCCGGGAGGCCAGGAAGGCGAGTTCGTTGGCCACCAGGATCTGGGTCTGGCCCAGGGTGTCCACGAT
>NZ_JBHVSI010000066.1:0-1169 GCF_042885335.1 Neobacillus sp. NPDC058068
GGTGTCTGTAGGAAGGCGTGTTCGGTGGCGGCCAGGGCGTCGAGGACGGCGGTGAGCTGTTCCGGGGTGTGCTCGCCGACCTGGGCGCGGTCGGCCACCGAGAGGGCGAGGTCCAGGTGCGCGGCGACCTGGGGGTCTCCGTGTCCGAGGTAGTGGGCCTCGTAGTTTCCCCGCAGCCGGTGGGCCCAGTCGCGCCACCGCTGCACCTGGCCGTCCACCACCGGCGTCCCGGCGATGAGCCAGAGACGGAAGTGGTCGGCGGCGACGCGGTCGGCCGGACGGTGGTCGAGCATGGTACCGCACCCACGCTGCTGCTGGTCGTCGGCGAGCGGACGCAGATTGTGGCGGCAGCCGAAGTATCGGCTGCTGGTGAGGCTCAGGCTGTGCCACTCGCAGGCGTAGACCACGTACTCGGCACGCCGGGCCCTGTGGCTGCTGTAACGGGTCGTGGAATGGGTCGCGGTCTCGGCGCAGTCGGTGACCCGACGAAAGTTCGGTGGCATAGGGAGTGCGCTCCTCAAACGTCGCCGGTCCGCAGTGTCGACCCGCGGCCGTAGCCAACCGAAGCCGCCGCGGCGAGGTCCCGCTCGACCCAACCACAGCTGCGCCGGACCCCCCGGGGAACCACGCCGCCGGTCAAGGCCGGCGAAGGGCCCGCCCACCCTGCCGCCGAGCCGGGCCCCTGCTGCGCCGTCCCCGCCGCGATCCTGTCGTCCATCCTTGACCTACGCCGCCTCCTGGTCGCAGCGTGCCGCTCGCCGCCGGCGCGGTGCTGCGCCCGGGATGCCCGCCCCGTCGACTTCCGACACGGAGCTGAGACGCCGTGCATCCGACACGACGTGAGACTGCGTACGAACCCGCAGGTCACGGGACCGCCGTCCGACACGGGCCGCGAGATCCTACACGCACCGCCGACTGTAGGTTCCGCGTCTCCATGCGCAACGGCCGCGCCGGATGCGCACTCGATGCGCAATTCTGGGCCTGCGTGCGCAATGGATCTCGTGACCAGCGTCGATACCGAAGGCGGTCCATCGTCAGACCACGGCGCCCCCGAGGGATTGCGTATCCCCGGCCGACCGGACGACTGCGCATCGAGCCCGGATTCCGGTGTTTCCGCTGGAACCAGTGCGCAGGGAGTCGCGGACCCTACACCGACCACACGCCGGCCC
>NZ_JBHVSI010000067.1:0-1158 GCF_042885335.1 Neobacillus sp. NPDC058068
GCGTAGGTCATGGGACTTCCCTTCGCGGAGTGGATCATGCAAGGGGCTGGCCAGCCGCGGGGTAACGATGTCACGGCGGAGCGGTGTGCTGTGAAGGAACAACTTGATTGTCTGAAGCTTTTTGAGCTTTCTCGGAAGCCCGTAATCCGGCGAGGTCAGGCTGCTGCCGGCTTCTATGACGGCTTGTCTCAGGACGCTCGGAAGAAGCCGGAACCATCCGGATCCGACATGGTTGACCTGCGGCACGTCGCCTGGCTCGACCAGTGCGTACTGCACGCCTGACGAAGGAGCCCCCTCTCGAGCACCTTTGGTCTGCAGGCTGTCGACCTGAAGGTCTCCCTGACGCCCCGGTGCAACATGCGCGCTGTACCAACTGCATGCCGGAGGAGGCAGCGGCTGGCCAAGCTGGACCAGCGCCAGAGCCTCAGCCCATTGCGGCCGGGTAGCGCCCACAACATCCGCGTAGGACTTGTTCTCCGACACGGCGGTGACCCGGTCCGCAGGCACTGAAGACGCCACCGGCGAGGCCCCGCGTCATGGCCCCCCGGTACCCGCGCAGCGAGATGCCGGCAGCGGGGGCGCGAGCTTCTGCCCGGCCGCCGCCCCCACGAACGACTTGCCCGACCCCGTGGCCATCTGCGCGGTCACCCGCAGCCCCGCCGGCGCACTCTGCCCCGGACGCAGCGTCAGGCCCCGCACGATCGCCTCCAGCGCCTCCACCTGGTGGTGGCGAAGCGTGATCTCCTCGGGCCCCTGATCCTCCGCCAGGAAAGTCTCCACGCTCACAGAAATGTTCTCCCCTCGAATGCCCCAGGCCGGACCCGGGATCTGACAAGAACTGCTGACAGTGCGTTTCTGATACATTCACCGGCCGGGCCGAGAGGCCAGAAAGTACGGGAATCAAAGCCAATGTGCGGGCGGCTTTCGGTAGCCTACCAGTCAGCCCGGAGAAAAACCGGAGAAACTCCGGAAGTGCCGGGGGCGGACCCCGCATCCGGCAAGGTTTCCTGACAGAGGCCAACTGATACACTGGTCACCGTTGCTCACCCTCCGAGGGTAGCGCACCCCAACCTCACCCGGGGCCGAAAATGCCGGTCTGGACCCCGGTCTAGACCTCCCTGAGAGGAGTGAAGCCGACCCGCACGCGCCCCCGATGCC
>NZ_JBHVSI010000068.1:0-1137 GCF_042885335.1 Neobacillus sp. NPDC058068
GCCGCCTAAGGTGGGACAGATGATTGGGGTGAAGTCGTAACAAGGTAGCCGTATCGGAAGGTGCGGCTGGATCACCTCCTTTCTAAGGATAATGCAGTCCTTTCGGACTGATAATAAGGTTGACGTTTCTTGTTTGTTTAGTTTTGAGAGTGCAATCTCTCATATATATTTCGTTGTGGGGGCCTATAGCTCAGCTGGTTAGAGCGCACGCCTGATAAGCGTGAGGTCGATGGTTCGAGTCCATTTAGGCCCACCATACTCATAACGGGGCCTTAGCTCAGCTGGGAGAGCGCCTGCTTTGCACGCAGGAGGTCAGCGGTTCGATCCCGCTAGGCTCCACCAAAATTCGTTCCTTGAAAACTAGATAATCGTAAGAAGAAGCAAAGTAAACATCGAGTAATCGCCATTTTAGTTTTTCTCTCTATTTAATTAGAGTTATAAACCTTTTTAGGTTAAGTTAGAAAGGGCGCACGGTGAATGCCTTGGCACTAGGAGCCGATGAAGGACGGGACTAACACCGATATGCTTCGGGGAGCTGTAAGTAAGCTTTGATCCGGAGATTTCCGAATGGGGGAACCCACTGTTCGTAATGGAGCAGTATCTTTACCTGAATACATAGGGTATTGAAGGCATACCCGGGGAACTGAAACATCTAAGTACCCGGAGGAAGAGAAAGCAAACGCGATTCCCTGAGTAGCGGCGAGCGAAACGGGACATAGCCCAAACCAAGAGGCTTGCCTCTTGGGGTTGTAGGACACTCAACATGGAGTTACAAAGGAACGGGGTAGATGAAGCGATCTGGAAAGGTCCGTCATAGAAGGTAAAAACCCTGTAGTTGAAACTTCGTTCCCTCCTGAGTGGATCCTGAGTACGGCCGGACACGTGAAATCCGGTCGGAAGCAGGGAGGACCATCTCCCAAGGCTAAATACTCCCTAGTGACCGATAGTGAACCAGTACCGTGAGGGAAAGGTGAAAAGCACCCCGGAAGGGGAGTGAAATAGTTCCTGAAACCGTGTGCCTACAAGTAGTCAGAGCCCGTTTATGGGTGATGGCGTGCCTTTTGTAGAATGAACCGGCGAGTTACGATCCCATGCAAGGTTAAGTTGAAGAGACGGAGCCGCAGCGAAAGCGAGTCT
>NZ_JBHVSI010000069.1:0-1110 GCF_042885335.1 Neobacillus sp. NPDC058068
ACCCCACACCATCACCGGCAAGTTCAACGTCATCCCCGACGCCGTCGTCCGCCTGCCCGAGATCGGCATCCCGGTCCTCTTCCTGGAGCTCGACCGGGGCACCATGACCGACATCCGCAAGGTCGCCGGCAAGCTCGACAACTACAAGCGCTACTTCGACCGCACCGTCCAGGACGGCGGCCAGGAGCGCCTGGAGGTCGAGGTCCGCTACAACGCACCCGAGCCCGAGTACGGCTACAGCCACCGTCGCACCGTCCGCCCGCCCGTCCTGTTCGTCCTGGACCAGGGCACCAGGGGCAGCCGCCCCCGTTACAGCCCCGAGGCCCTGGCACAGCGCCTGAAAGGCCTGCGCGACGCCACCAGCGAGCACTGGCAGGGCTGGGCGGGCGAGCAGGAAGGCGTCGCGTACGCCACCTTCCACGGCAAGATCCCCGTGCTCGGCACCACCGTCGAGCGCCTGCGCGAGCACGGCTGGCAAGGACCCACCTGGTGGCGCTTCGGCCGGCCCGGCTGGCACTCCCTCACCGACGCCCTCAACGACGAACCCGACTGGGACCTGATCGACCAGCGCCGCCAAGAACGCGAGGACCAGGAGAAAGCCGAGCAGAAGCGGGCCGCCAAGGCCGAGCAGGACGCCGAGCTGGCGAAGCTGCGCAAGGCGCTGCTCGCCGCCCGCGCCTATAACGACGCCCTGCACCCGTGCCATACCTGCCACGGTCCGCTCGGCGGCGCGCATGACTCCCCAGACGAGCTGGGCGAGAAGGTTCACCCGGACCGCCTGGAGTGCCCGGCCTGCGACCACCAGCGCCGCACCGCCAAGGGACGGCCGCTCATTCTGGAACTGCCCACTCCTCGCGCCCTGCGACGCTCCGAGAAGAGCGGGCCGCCCGAGGACGACCCCTGGTGGCAGGTCCGTCTCCTCCACGCACAACACTGGCCGAAGCCCAGAAGCAACGGAGACGCTTCCTACAGCATGACCCAAATTCCGTACGGCCGGTCAATACCAGAACGACTATGAAAAGCCGAACCATCGTGATGTGGATTCTCTATCTGCTATATCGGGCAAGGTGTAGCAGACAGAGAATCCACATGGGCCGTACGGACCGCACC
>NZ_JBHVSI010000070.1:0-1100 GCF_042885335.1 Neobacillus sp. NPDC058068
CCCGACACCCCTTGTGCCGCCCGGCGCCACAAGGGGTGTAGGCGGTGTAGGCGAGATGTGCGGCGGGCCGGTACACCCCGCCGCTGGCGACGGGCAGCTCCGGGGCGGGGACGAGGCCGAGCGGGCCACAGGCCTCGCCCCGGGCGCGGGCATCGGTGACGAAGGCGGCGTGGATCCGCCCGACGTCGAGCAGGGGCTCGCGCCCGTGCCGGACCGCCGGCTTCTCCGAGCCCGGCACCGGGGCGCTCGGGCACAGGGTCTCGGGGAAGGTGGCGGCCCCGGCGGAGCCGGCCGCGGTGAGGTGCCAGGCCTTCGCCCGGCCGACTGCTGGCACCAGCGGGCGGGAAGCCGTCCCGTCGCCGCCCACGGTCCCTCGACGGCCCGCGGGTCCCCGGTCAGCGCGTAGCGGCGGGCGGCGAGCAGCTGCTCGGCGGTGCTGCCGCGCCAGCCCGCCGGGCCCGGCGATCCGGGCCGCGACCGCCGAAACCCGGCCGACCTCCAGGCCACGCCCGGTGCCGCCCCGCTCCTGGCCGGACGGCCGTGCCGCCCGGCGCCACAAGGGGTGTCGGGCGGGCCGGTTCAGCGCAGTACCTCCAGCTCCGGCCAGTCGTCGCCGGGCCGGTCGAGGAAGCCGGTGGGCCGCCCCGTCAGGTAGCGCGTGAAGAAGGCGGTGACGGCGGTGCGCTGGGCGGCCAGGGAGCGCCGGGGGTCGACGGTGCCGATGAGTCCGGCCGCGTCGGGGACCGGGAGGCGGCGGACGAGCTGGGGCAGGAGGACCTGGAGGTCGGTGTACGAGCCGTGGGCGGCGTTCCGCAGCCGCAGTGCATGCCGGGGGCCGGTGGACGCCGCCCAGCAGGAGGCCCAGCTCGGTTCGGTGCGCAGGGTCTTCGTGCCGGAGGCCATCAGCAGGAAGGGCTTGGCGAGGCCGCTGTCGGCGACGGGTCCGAGGAGGGCGCCGTCGAGGTCGGCCGCCGCGCGGACGCGGGGCTCGTCGTGGGCAAGCTGGGCGGCGACGGAGCCGCCGAGGGACTGCCCGAGTACGCCGGTCCTGGCCGGGTCGGCGGCTTCGGCGAGCCCGTCCGGGAGCGGGTCGGTGCCGG
>NZ_JBHVSI010000071.1:0-1089 GCF_042885335.1 Neobacillus sp. NPDC058068
CTTTAGCTCAATAAAAACAGGATCGCCGCAGCAACCCCGCTGTTCAACTAATGCACCCGTTACTTGAATAAAAAGTAAGTATAATCAAGCCCCCACACTAGTTAAAAAAGACATTTCCAAAAGAGTAATCATAAAAACCAATATACTTAAAGAAGTCGTTTCATTATAGATACCTATAACCGTGGTCCTTTATTAGTTATACCTAAGTGTGGTCTAGCGATGATGACCGCAATTACGGTAGCCACAATTCCTAGAACAAGTGGAGGTATTCCATGTTCAGGCTCCCCCCGATACAACGGAGTCAGGATGTTAGCGACAATTCCGCTCACTATTAATGCTGCAACGTTAATACCAATTCGCCCTTGGCGACCTGGTACTCGGTATTTAGATTTTCTGGTCCAATCATTTGCAATTAGACCAGAAGCCTTACGAATATAGGCAAAAATATGGACAGCCAGTAACGGCAACCATAAAATTACACTAATAGCATGGATTTTAAGAAACAATCCCTCATGGGCATGTCCGCCCAATACGAGTCCAAACCCACTAACCATTACCAAAACGGTAATGACAACAAGGAACGGGGCTAAGAGTCGAAGTAATATAATTGGTGGACCTGCTTTTACAAAATCAGGAGATTTTGTATAGTAACGAAAAAATCGGTAACTGGTACTACACATTTTGACAACAAGGGGTCCAGCTATTAAGATACCGACATAAATATGGTAAGAAATCAGTTCAACTAGGTTCGCCATAGTGACAAACTCCGCTATGATGAGAACAAAAAGTACAGTAGCAGCAATTGCCGTCAGCCGTTTGTTTCGTTCAATTGGAAACCCTTCATTCACATCAGCATTGATTTTTTTTCGATTAAACATTTACTTCCACCTTCATTCTTCAATTGTAATCCCTAGACGGGTATTTTTCTTATGTAATTAAGTTCATAGTCGCTTTTTGGAAACCATTCCATTGTTCATATACATATGTTTATTTCTAATATTCAACATACCAGAAGTATCAAAATATTGATACAAAGTGTGCTACCCACCATCTAACTTTCTAAATTGTATATTTTTTTATCAAAACCAT
>NZ_JBHVSI010000072.1:0-1061 GCF_042885335.1 Neobacillus sp. NPDC058068
GCCCGGAGGCGAGGCGTGGACGGTCTCCTGGTTGCCGGGGCTACGGGTGGGTGCGGCGGTGGCGTCCGGTGGGGCGGGTCGGGTCGGTGAGCGGGGGCAGGTCGAGGGCGGTGGGGTGGCAGATTCCGCGCGGGCCCGTCGACACCCCGCGTACGCTCTGGTCCAGCGGAAAGGGGAGCGGCGATGGAGCGGGTGGTCGACCTGGACCAGGCGGCGGTGGAGGTGGCCACTCGGATGTCGGGGTGGCGGGTCGGCGGGCTGACGGTGGGTGAACTGACCTGGCGTGATCATGCGATCCCGTGGTCGCAGCAGTTCTTGACGAACCGGGCGCGGGTGGGCGATCCCGACTCGGTGGGAGTCACGCTCGCCCGCGGGGAGGACCAGGCCCTGGAGGTGGTGCTGTACCGGGGTGGCTGGGCCGATGTGGACTTCATGTCCGGTGACGACGGCGGAGCCCTGCCGGCCGCGGACATCACCTCCGCAGCGGACTTCGGCCGGCGCCTGGACCGCTGGGTGGCCCACGTGTTCGGGGCCCGCCCTACGGGCTGACCACTGGGCCGCACCGGCCTTCGGCACCACCCCCGAGAGGCCTGGCCGCCCTTCGCCGTGCCGAGGTGTACTGGCCGGTGCTGCGCGAGCAGCGGTGGCAGCGGATCCGCGAGACCGACCCGCAGTGGGCCGCCATGATGGAACAGATCACCAAACGGCCACCCCGCCACCAAAGACGCTGACAACCACCCAGAGGGGGCCGCCAGGCCCCGAACAGCGGCCCCGGACGGCCCCAGGCCCGGCCCGGACAGGCAGGCGGCAGGCGGCGCAGCACCACCACGGCGAGCACCACCAGAACCACGACGACGACCCGGCGCAGCGGGCGAGCAGCACCTCGACGACCCGGCACAGCCGGCGCAGCACGAGCACCGGGACGGCGAGACGGACACCGGCCCTCCCGCCGACAGCGACCAGGCGCGCGGCCCGCCGAGGGCGGGCCCAGGGGTTCAAGGTCTCGTCCAGCCGACTGTCGGTGTGTCAGTGCCGGACTCCGGGTTAAGGTCTCTCTGGAT
>NZ_JBHVSI010000073.1:0-1048 GCF_042885335.1 Neobacillus sp. NPDC058068
GCCTCGACGTCCACGGCGGCCACGCCCACATCCCCGCCACCGCCCAACTCACCGTCTACCGACTGGTACAGGAAGCCTTGACCAACACCCTCAAGCACACACCCGCCGGCACCCGCGCCACGGTCCGCATCCAGTGCTCGACCGCGGCCGTCACCGTGGACGTCACCGACAGCGGCCCCCGCCCGCCGCATCCGCGTCCCGCCGCCGCACCGTCCGGCCACGGCATCCCCGGCATGCGCGAGCGCTCGGCCGCCTACGGGGGGACGCTGTGGGCCGGACCGCTCCCGGACGGCGGCTGGGCGGTCCGCACCCGCCTGCTGCTCGACAGCGGCGAAGCGGCGGCGAGGGCGACGGCGCCCGCATGACGATCCGCATCCTGATCGCCGACGACGAAGCCCTGCTCCGGATGGCCTTCAGCACCGTCCTGGACGCCCAGCCCGACATGGCACCCGTCGGCGAGGCCGCCGACGGCGCCCAGGCCGTGCGCCTCGCCCGGGAACTGCGCCCCGACGTCGTCCTCATGGACGTCCGGATGCCCGGGACCGACGGCATCGAGGCGACCCGGCAGGTCGTCGCGGCCTCCCCGCACAGCAGGGTGCTCATCCTCACCACCTTCGACCTGGACGAGTACGCCTTCGCCGGACTCAACGCCGGCGCCTCGGGCTTCCTGCTGAAGAACGCCCGGCCCGAGGAACTGCTCACCGCGATCCGCAACGTCGCCGCGGGCGACGCGGCGCTCTCCCCGCGGATCACCCGCCGCCTGCTGGAGAACCTCCGCCCGCACATCCCCGACGGCCGCAACCCCGAGCACGACGAGCGGCTGGGCCGGCTCAGCGCCCGCGAACGCGAGGTGCTCGTCCAGGTGGGCCGCGGCCTGTCCAACGCGGAGATCGCGGCCACCCTGTACCTCGCGGAGGCGACCGTGAAGTCCCACCTGGGGCGCATCCTGCACAAGCTCGAACTCCGCGACCGGATCCAGGCCGTGGTCCTCGCCCACGAAAGCCGCCTCGTCCACCCGGCCTGACCCACCACCCCCGCCGCCCGCCGG
>NZ_JBHVSI010000074.1:0-1031 GCF_042885335.1 Neobacillus sp. NPDC058068
CCCGAGGAGGAGCGCCGTCAGCTCGAGGAGTGGTCCACCGCCCGCTGCGGTCCTTACCCCACGGACCTCTTCCTGCACCGGCTGTTCGAGGCGCAGGCGCTCAGGACCCCGGACGCGGACGCGGTGGAGAGCGGCGACGAGCGGGTCGGCTACCACGAACTCGACCGCAGAGCATCCCGCTTGGCCGACGAGCTGACGGCGCGCGGCATCGGCACCGACGATCTGGTCGGCCTGTGCGCGGACCCGTCGGTGGACCTCATCGTCGGCATCCTCGGCATCCTGAAGTCCGGTGCCGCCTACGTGCCGATCGATCCGCTCGCCCCCGTCGACCGGATGTCGTACGCCGTCGCGGACAGCGGGATGAGGATCCTGGTCACCACCCCGGAACTGCGGGACCAGCTGCCGACGGCCGTCCTGGAGAGCGTGGACGTGGTGAGCACCGCGCAGGACGGCGTGCAGGACGGCGCCCGGGGCGGCGCCCCGGGGTCCGCGCTGCACCCCTCGCAGCTGGTGTACCTGATGTACACGTCCGGGACCACCGGCCGGCCCAAGGGCGTCGGCCTGCCGCACACCGCGATCACCCCGTGGATCCAGTGGGCCCAGGACATCCGTCCGATCGGGCCCGGCACCCGGGTGGTGCACAACCTCTCCTACCACTTCGACTGGTCCGTCGAGCAGATGTTCCACGCACTGACCGCAGGCGCCTGCCTGGTCATGCTGCCCCGCGAGGTCAAGGCCGACGGCCGGGCCACCGCCCGGTTCATCAACGAGCGGTCGATCCACATGCTGTACCTGACGCCGACCCAGATGCGCGGCATCACCGACGCCGGCCTCGACATGCCGACGCTGCGGCACGTGTCCATGGGCGGCGAGAACCTGGACGCCGACCTGGTCGCGCGGACCCGTGCGGTCGTCTCCGCCGGGTGCGAGATCTGGAACGAGTACGGGCCGACGGAGACCGCGGGCGCGGCCCTGGTCGGCCGGATGGGCGACGAGCCGCTGGAGCGCAGCTCCATGCCGCTGGGTGAGCC
>NZ_JBHVSI010000075.1:0-1030 GCF_042885335.1 Neobacillus sp. NPDC058068
GGTCAGGTCCACGTCGCTGAGGTCGGCCCGGGTGAAGTCGTCGAGCGGACCGTCCAGCAGCAGGGCGCCGAGCGCACCGCAGCCCGGCAGGCCGAGCAGCGGTCCCGCCGCGTGATCGAGGTCCCGCGCCAGAGCGCGCACGAGCTCCCGCACGGGAGCACGGTCGAGGTCTCGGGCGAGGGCTCGGGCGAGATCCCGGGCGAGAGCGTGCGCGAGGTCCTGGGCGCGGTGGTGGGCGAGGTCCCGCGCCAGATCGTGCGCCAGATCGTGCGCCAGGTCGTGGGCCAGGACACGCGCCCGGGTCAGTGCCCGGGGGACGTCGTGGGCGTGGTGCAGGGCGAAGTCGACCGCGAGGTACAGCTCGCGGGCCAGGGTGACATCACGTGGAAGCGCGATCAGATGACCGAGGTCGTCGGCGACGGTGCGGGCGAGCGCGTGCGCGAGGACCAGGGCGCGTGCGAGGTCACGGTCGACCTGCAGGGCCAGGTCCACCGCCCGCGACACGAGTCCGCCCCGGATGCTGGCCACGATGACCGGGTGTCGGCGCAGGGCTAGTCGGACCTGGGGATCCAGTGCCTGCACGACCCCGTCGAGTTCCCGGCGCCCCGGTCCCCGCACGGTGCCGTCGGCTCGGGCGTGCGCCTCGCCCCTGCGCGGGTTCTCGCGGAGGACCTCGGCCAGACCGGTCTCCAGGTCGATCACGGTGCCGAGTTCCCCGACCAGGGCGACGTGGCGGGCGTGGACCATGACCTCCCCCAGACCGGTCTCCAGGTCCAGCAACCCGGCGAGGCCGTTGACGAGACTCGTCAGCCGCGCGGTGATCCCCGGGTTGACCGCCTCGTCGTCCGGGTTGACCGCCCCGCCGTCCGCCACGGGCCCCGACCTGCCGGTCATGCCCCCTCCTCTCGGTCCCTCATCCGTAGGGCGACCGCCCGGCGGGCCTTCATCAGATTGGCGCGCACCGCGGCGGGTTCGATCCCCAGTTCCTCGGCGATCTCCGACGGGCTGTAGCCGGACACGCTCCAGGCCC
>NZ_JBHVSI010000076.1:0-1000 GCF_042885335.1 Neobacillus sp. NPDC058068
ACAGCCGTGAGGGCCGCCCCGCCCTGAACGGCCGGTAGCCGCAGGACGGGCGGGCGACCGGCGGGCCGGCGGTCCGAGTGCCCGGTCACGCCGGGCGCCGTCGGTCCCGGTGCCGTCAGGCCGTCGAGCTCACGCCGCCGCCGTCGAGGTCACGCCGCCGTCAGGCCGTAGGCCTCGGCGATCAGGCCGTACGAGCGGAGCCGGGCCTCGTGGCCGTGGATGTGCGAGGTGACCATCAGCTCGTCCACGCCCGTCCGCTTGCGCAGCGCCTCCAGCCCGTCGGCGACCCGGCCCGGGTCGCCGAGCACGACGTTGTCGAGCCAGCTGTCGATGAAGTCGGCCTCGACCGGGCTGTACGGGTACTCCTCGGCCTCCTCCGGGGTGGGGATCGGGCCGGGGTTGCCGCGCCGCAGGCGGAGCATGCCGAGGGCCGCGGAGCGGGCGAGGCGCCGGGCCGAGGGCTCGTCGTCGGCGGCGACCGCGCTCACGCCGATCAGCGCGTACGGCTCGGCGAGCACGGCGGAGGGGCGGAAGGACGAGCGGTAGAGGTCCAGCGCCGGGATGGTGTTGGTGCTGCTGAAGTGGTGGGCGAAGGCGAACGGGAGGCCGAGGCGGCCCGCCAGCTGGGCGCTGAAACCGGAGGAGCCGAGCAGCCAGACCGGCGGGCGGCCCTCGCCCCGGGGGACGGCGGTCAGCCGGGCGTACGGGTGACCGTCCGGGAAGTCGCCGTCGAGGAAGTGGGTCAGCTCGGCGAGCTGCTGCGGGAAGTCGTCCGCGCCTTCGGCGAGGCCGCGGCGCAGCGCCCGGGCGGTGGCCGGGTCGGTGCCGGGGGCGCGGCCGAGTCCGAGGTCGATCCGCCCCGGGTGCAGGGCCTCCAGCAGGCCGAACTGCTCGGCGACGGCCAGCGGGGCGTGGTTGGGGAGCATGACGCCGCCGGAGCCCAGCCGCAGCGTCGTGGTGTTGGCCCCGAGGTGGGCGAGCAGGACGGCCGGGGTGGAAC